>NZ_UGOX01000001.1:240000-345000 GCF_900461555.1 Legionella quinlivanii
AAGTAGATAGTCTAACCTTCGGGGGGACGTTTACCACGGTGTGATTCATGACTGGGGTGAAGTCGTAACAAGGTAGCCGTAGGGGAACCTGCGGCTGGATCACCTCCTTAACATGAAATAAGAGCATGAGAGTTGATTCGAGCGCCCACACAGTTTGTTTTCAGAGTGAAAAAGAGACGAGACTCGGTTTAGTAGAGCAATCTACAAGTCGCAGCAAAGCAAGCGACACCAAAAACCATAAAACGAAGCGATTTGCCAAAAGCAAAAAAGCCAAGTAAGCTCAGTCCCCGCCGCCTAAAAAGGCGTCACAAGCGCAGCAAGTGACACCAGCAGAAAAGGTTCGGAGAAAGTTTTTACGAGGATTTTTGCTTTAATCGAGGCATCTTGCTAAGCGCGTGAAGGAGCATACACAAGTATGTGACTGAACAAGCGCAGCAAGATAACGAAGAGTAAAGCAACGAAGCCGAAGTAAAAAAAAAGATGGGGTCGTAGCTCAGCTGGGAGAGCACCTGCCTTGCACGCAGGGGGTCGGGAGTTCGATCCTCCCCGGCTCCACCAAGACCGTCTCGGGATAAATCAGATGAGAATGCATTGCGAGTCAGTGTATTGTGGTCTGGCGTGTCCAGAAGTTCATTAACAATTAGGTAAAGAGAAGAAGTACAAGCGCATTAGTATTGCAAGTTTTTGTTGTTGTCGTATGACTTTGAGTTAATTGAGGTTATATGGTCAAGAAGAGAAGCGCAAACGGTGGATGCCTTGGCAGTAAGAGGCGATGAAGGACGTGGAATCCTGCGAAAAGCTCTGGGGAGTTGGAAACATGCGTTGATCCAGAGATGTCCGAATGGGGGAACCCAATCACTACGGTGATTATCCTTAACTGAATCCATAGGTTAAGGAAGCGAACTCGGGGAACTGAAACATCTAAGTACCCGAAGGAAAAGAAATCAAACGAGATTCTCCTAGTAGCGGCGAGCGAACGGGGAAGAGCCTGGTGTGATTTATTATGAGTGTGAGTAGAACAACTTGGGAAAGTTGGCGATAGAGGGTGATAGCCCCGTATACGAAGCACTGATAAGGAACTAAGCACACGAACAAGTAGGCCGGGACACGTGAAATCCTGGTTGAATATGGGTGGACCATCATCCAAGGCTAAATACTCCTTACTGACCGATAGTGAACCAGTACCGTGAGGGAAAGGTGAAAAGAACCCCGGAGAGGGGAGTGAAATAGACCTGAAACCGTTTGCGTACAAGCAGTGGGAGCCTGACTTTGGTTGGGTGACTGCGTACCTTTTGTATAATGGGTCAGCGAGTTACTTTTAGTGGCGAGGTTAACCGCATAGGGAAGCCGTAGAGAAATCGAGTCTTAATAGGGCGCGAGTCGCTGAGAGTAGACCCGAAACCGGGCGATCTAGCCATGCCCAGGATGAAGGTTGGGTAACACCAAGTGGAGGTCCGAACCGGGTAATGTTGAAAAATTATCGGATGAGGTGTGGCTAGGAGTGAAAGGCTAATCAAGCCCGGAGATAGCTGGTTCTCCCCGAAAGCTATTTAGGTAGCGCCTTGTGAAGTGATTGCTGGGGGTAGAGCACTGTTTCGGCTAGGGGGCTGTCATGGCTTACCAACCCGATGCAAACTCCGAATACCGGCTAATTGAATCACAGGAGACACACGGCGGGTGCTAACGTCCGTCGTGAAGAGGGAAACAACCCAGACCGCCAGCTAAGGTCCCTAAATAATAGTTAAGTGGGAAACGATGTGGGAAGGCATAGACAGCCAGGAGGTTGGCTTAGAAGCAGCCACCCTTTAAAGAAAGCGTAATAGCTCACTGGTCGAGTCGGCCTGCGCGGAAGATGTAACGGGGCTAAAACTATTTACCGAAGCTGCGGATGTGTGCCTTCGAGGCATGCGTGGTAGGGGAGCGTTCTGTAAGCTGATGAAGGTTCATTGAGAAGTGGGCTGGAGGTATCAGAAGTGCGAATGCTGACATGAGTAACGATAAAGAGGGTGAAAAGCCCTCTCGCCGGAAGTCCAAGGTTTCCTGCACGACGTTAATCGGAGCAGGGTGAGTCGGCCCCTAAGGCGAGGCTGAAAAGCGTAGTCGATGGGAACCAGGTTAATATTCCTGGACTTTTTATAAGTGGTGATGTGGGGACGAAGAAGGCTAGGTGAGCCGGGCGTTGGTAGCCCCGGTACCTGTTTTTAGGCGGAAAGACCTGGCAAATCCGGTTTTTCATTAACGCTGAGGGACGAGGTGGTTCTGACCCTACGGGGTGCAGAGAAGTCATTGATGCCACGCTTCCAGGAAAAGCTGCTAGCCATAACTTATAGAGAACCGTACCGGAAACCGACACAGGTGGACAGGTAGAGAATACTAAGGCGCTTGAGAGAACTCGGGTGAAGGAACTAGGCAAAATGGTACCGTAACTTCGGGAGAAGGTACGCCCTTGGATGTGAAGACCTTGCGTTGTAAGCATCTGAGGGCCGCAGAGACCAGGTGGCTGCGACTGTTTATTAAAAACACAGCACTCTGCAAATTCGTAAGAAGACGTATAGGGTGTGACGCCTGCCCGGTGCCGGAAGGTTAATTGATGGGGTTATCTTCGGAGAAGCTCTTGATCGAAGCCCCGGTAAACGGCGGCCGTAACTATAACGGTCCTAAGGTAGCGAAATTCCTTGTCGGGTAAGTTCCGACCTGCACGAATGGCGTAACGATGGCCACACTGTCTCCACCCGAGCCTCAGTGAAATTGAAATCGCGGTGAAGATGCCGTGTACCCGCGGCTAGACGGAAAGACCCCGTGAACCTTTACTACAGCTTTGCACTGGACTTTGATGATAACTGTGTAGGATAGGTGGGAGGCTAAGAAGTGCGGACGCCAGTTCGCATGGAGCCGACCTTGAAATACCACCCTGTTATTATTGAGGTTCTAACTTGGTCCAGTCATCCTGGACGAGGACAGTGTATGGTGGGTAGTTTGACTGGGGCGGTCTCCTCCCAAAGAGTAACGGAGGAGCACAAAGGTACCCTCGGTACGGTCGGACATCGTACCAAGAGTGTAAAGGCAAAAGGGTGCTTGACTGCGAGACGGACGTGTCGAGCAGGAACGAAAGTTGGTCTTAGTGATCCGGTGGTTCTGTATGGAAGGGCCATCGCTCAACGGATAAAAGGTACTCCGGGGATAACAGGCTGATACCGCCCAAGAGTTCATATCGACGGCGGTGTTTGGCACCTCGATGTCGGCTCATCACATCCTGGGGCTGAAGCAGGTCCCAAGGGTATGGCTGTTCGCCATTTAAAGTGGTACGCGAGCTGGGTTTAGAACGTCGTGAGACAGTTCGGTCCCTATCTGCCGTGGGCGTAGGAAAATTGAGAGGAGCTGCTCCTAGTACGAGAGGACCGGAGTGGACGAACCTCTGGTGTACCGGTTGTGACGCCAGTCGCATTGCCGGGTAGCTAAGTTCGGACGGGATAACCGCTGAAAGCATCTAAGCGGGAAGCCTCCCTCAAGATGAGTTTTCCCATGAAGCCCGTTGAAGACTACGACGTTGATAGGCGAGGTGTGGAAGCGCAGTAATGTGTGAAGCTAACTCGTACTAATTGGCTGATTGTCTTGACCATATAACCTGAGTTGTCTTGGGTTGTATGGGACAACAAACAAATGAATGACTGTGTGCAGAGATTATTATCTCGATTGTATTTCGACTCTTTACCGGCCGAGGCCGGCTTCGCCAAGACGAAGCTGTGTCCCACGGTCAACCCGTTTTCCTGGCGACTATAGCAGTCTGGAACCACCTGATCCCATCTCGAACTCAGAAGTGAAACAGACTCGCGCCGATGATAGTGTGGAGTTTCTCCATGTGAAAGTAGGTCATCGCCAGGGCTTTATTAAATAGTCACAAAAGTGACGAACCACTTTCAAGTGAAAGTGAAAATTGATAATGCTGGCGTAGCTCAGTTGGTAGAGCAACTGACTTGTAATCAGTAGGTCCTGGGTTCGATTCCTAGTGCCAGCACCATCTTAAATGAAGTCAAGTACAGTAATGTACTTGACTTTAATAAATTCCTGAAAGAAAATGGCATTCTTTTTGGAGGGGTTCCCGAGCGGTCAAAGGGATCAGACTGTAAATCTGACGGCTCAGCCTTCGAAGGTTCGAATCCTTCCCCCTCCACCATTTTTAAAAAAAGAAAAAAGCGGGTGTAGTTCAATGGTAGAACTTCAGCCTTCCAAGCTGATAGCGTGGGTTCGATTCCCATCACCCGCTCCAAATGAGCTAATAGATTAGAGGATCAAATCAGTCTGTAGCTTAAAGCCCACATAGCTCAGGCGGTAGAGCACTTCCTTGGTAAGGAAGAGGTCGTTGGTTCGAGTCCAGTTGTGGGCACCATACAATTATCAACTTTCTATAGGGGAGATTTTCCGATGGCAAAGGAAAAGTTTGAGCGAAAGAAGCCGCACGTAAATGTAGGCACGATTGGTCACGTTGACCATGGTAAAACCACACTGACTGCAGCTATAACAACGATTATGGCGAAGAAATTTGGTGGTACAGCGAAAGCGTATGATCAGATTGACGCAGCCCCTGAAGAGCGTGAGCGTGGAATTACAATTTCTACAGCGCATGTTGAGTACGAATCAGCAAACCGCCACTATGCACACGTAGATTGCCCAGGTCACGCGGACTATGTCAAGAACATGATTACTGGTGCTGCGCAGATGGACGGAGCGATACTGGTAGTATCAGCTGCTGATGGTCCAATGCCTCAAACTCGCGAACATATTCTGTTATCCCGCCAGGTTGGTGTGCCCTACATTGTAGTATTCCTGAATAAAGCGGATATGGTTGATGATGCGGAATTATTAGAACTGGTCGAGATGGAAGTTCGAGACCTGCTGAGCAGCTATGAATTTCCTGGGGATGATATTCCGATTGTTGTTGGTTCAGCGCTTAAAGCTCTGGAAGGCGACACGAGTGATATCGGTGTTGCAGCTATTGAGAAGCTGGTTGAGACAATGGATTCCTATATTCCAGAACCAGTTCGTAACATTGACAAAGCATTCTTATTGCCGATTGAAGACGTATTCTCAATTTCTGGCCGTGGAACAGTAGTTACTGGCCGTGTTGAAAGCGGAATTGTTAAAGTAGGTGAGGAAGTTGAGATTGTTGGTATACGCGACACTCAAAAGACCACATGTACTGGTGTTGAAATGTTCCGTAAACTGCTTGACGAAGGTCGTGCAGGAGATAACGTAGGCGTGTTGTTACGAGGAACGAAACGAGACGACGTAGAAAGAGGACAAGTACTGGCAAAACCTGGTACAATCAAGCCTCACACCAAATTTGAAGCAGAAGTATACGTGCTTTCAAAAGATGAAGGTGGCCGTCACACTCCATTTTTCAATGGTTACCGTCCTCAGTTTTACTTCAGAACGACAGACGTAACAGGTTCTTGTGAACTGCCACAAGGAATTGAAATGGTAATGCCAGGCGACAACGTTCAAATGACTGTTAGTCTGCATTCACCCATTGCGATGGATGAAGGTCTGCGCTTTGCTATTCGCGAAGGCGGTCGTACTGTTGGTGCCGGTGTCGTAGCAAAAATTATCGAGTAAAGAGTAAAATGGTGTGAGAGCAATAGTTCTCACACCAAGAAGCAAGGAGTTAGGCCAGTAGCTCAATTGGCAGAGCGGCGGTCTCCAAAACCGCAGGTTGGGGGTTCGATTCCCTCCTGGCCTGCCAACTACCAAAAGCGTGATTGTGATGAAAACAAACCTAAGCGTTAAAGAAATTGTTTTATGGACAGGAATGCTGTTAGTAACTATAGCAGCTTTTTTTTGTACTTATTACTATACTGTTTCATCTCCAATCAAAGTTATGATTTGGATTGGTTGGCTAGTTAGCATATTCGTAATAGGTTTTTTTACCAATAAAGGACAGCAAGTTTTTGCATTCGCACAGGAAGCAAAGATTGAACTTCAAAAAGTAGTTTGGCCTACACGTCAAGAAACTGTGCAAACTACCTCAATAGTTATGATCATGGTTGCAGCAACTGGATTTATTCTTTGGGGAATTGATTCAATAATGATGTGGGCAATCGCAAAAATAACACATTTGGGCTGACAATAGTGGAAGAACAGAAATCAAAACAGTGGTATGTAGTTCATGCCTATTCAGGCTATGAAAATTTCGTTATGCGTGAAATTAAAGCACGCGCCCTTCATCAAAATCTTGAAGAAAAAATTGGCGAAGTAGTTGTTCCTTCCGAAGAAGTCGTAGAAATGCGCGCCGGGCAGAAGCGTAAGAGCACAAGAAAGTTTTTTCCAGGTTATGTTTTAGTTCACATGGTTATGGATGATTCCACGTGGCATATGATTCGAGCAATACCTCGGGTTCTTGGTTTCCTTGGTGGCACTGCAAAAGGGGATGCCAACCAAAAACCAACACCAATTTCAGATAAAGAAGCAAGAGCTATCTTGCAAAGGGTTGAAGATGGCGTGACCAAGCCGAAACCCAAAATTCTATTCGAGCCAGGTGAAGTGGTCCGCGTCAAAGAAGGTCCATTCGTTGATTTCAATGGTGTAGTTGAAGAAGTTAACTATGAGAAAAACAAATTAAGAGTGGCTGTTCTTATTTTTGGACGCTCTACACCTGTCGAGCTTGAGTTTAGCCAGGTCGAAAAAACCTGATAACAGCAACCGGGGAGCTAATTCTGAATTGCGTTAGCGTTGACCCACTAAGGAGTAAATAATGGCAAAAAAAGTCGAAGCTTATGTAAAGCTGCAAATACCTGCTGGTAAAGCAAATCCAAGCCCACCTGTCGGCCCTGCATTAGGTCAGCGTGGTGTGAATATCATGGAATTCTGTAAGGCATTTAATGCGGCTACACAGAATATGGAACCAGGCTTGCCAACTCCAGTTGTCATTACTGTATATAGTGATCGCAGTTTTACGTTTATTACCAAAACGCCTCCTGCTTCTGTACTAATCAAGAAGAAAGCTGGTATTGCCAGTGGTAGCGGAAAACCTAACACAAATAAAGTTGGACGCCTGAATCGTGAACAACTTGAAGAAATTGCCAAAACTAAAGAACCTGATCTGACTGCTGCCAGTTTGGATGCTGCTGTTCGTACTATCGCAGGTACAGCAAGAAGCATGGGCGTAGAAGTTGAAGGCGTGGAATAAGGGGACAGATCATGGCAAAGTTAAGCAAAAAAATACAACAAATTCGTGAAAATGTTAAACCTAACCACTACTATAACGCTCACGAAGCAATTGAACTCTTAAAGAAATTTGCAAGTAAGAATTTCAGAGAAAGCATTGATATTAGTGTTAACTTGGGTGTAGATCCCAGGAAATCAGACCAAGTGGTCAGAACCTCTACTAACCTGCCCAAGGGAACTGGTAAAACAGTTCGAGTAGCTGTATTTGCACAAGGCGACAATGCAATTAAGGCTAAGAATGCTGGTGCAGATATTGTCGGTTTTGAAGATCTGGCTGAAAAAGTTAAAGCTGGAGAAATGGATTTTGATGTCGTAATTGCGACTCCAGATGCGATGCGAATCGTTGGCCAGTTAGGTCAAATTCTAGGCCCACGCGGACTTATGCCAAATCCAAAAGTTGGCACAGTAACCACTAACGTCGAAGCGGCTGTTTCCGATGCGAAGTCAGGTCAGGTTCGTTACCGTACTGATAAAAATGGCATTATTCATTGTACAGTCGGTAAGTTGGATTTCAGCGCTGACGATATAATTGAAAATATAAGCGCGCTGATTGTTGATCTTAAGAAAGCGAAACCCGCTTCTTCTAAAGGCGTTTATCTGAAAAAGATTACTTTGTCTTCTACAATGGGACCGGGATTGCCTATTGATATTGCATCCTTACCCGTGTAATATAAACGCCCTTTTAAAAGCTTTCACGGCATAGACTTGGTTCAATGCCGTCGAAGACCGCAGGTGCGAAAGCTTAATACCCTGCGCAGACGGTGAACCGGCTCCGGGATCTCTCTGAGACGGCCACCATAACTGTCAAATCGATTTATTGATTTGATCAACTTAGGAGGTCATTAACGTGACGATAACATTAGCTGCAAAAAAAGCGGTAGTCGACGAAGTAAGCGAAGTTGCTTCCAGGGCTATATCTGCTGTTGTTGCGGATTATCGTGGTTTGACTGTTAATCAAATGACCCAATTGCGTTCTGAAGCACGCAAATCCAATGTTTACTTACGAGTAGTAAGAAACACATTAACTCGACGTGCTTTCGAGAAAACGGAATTTGCCTGTCTGAACGACAAATTGGTTGGTCCTTTATTTATTGCTTTATCACTTGAAGCACCAAGTGATGCAGCTAGATTGCTGAAGGAATTCGCCAAAACATTTGATAAGCTTGAAATCAAAGCATTATCTGTAGGTGGAAAAGTATACGGTGCAGAACATCTGGAAGCCGTAGCAAGTCTGCCGACACGTGATGAAGCATTAGCCAAGCTGATGTATGTGATGAAAGCGCCAGTCGAAAAATTTGTACGTACACTTGCAGAACCTCATGCCAAATTGGTTAGGACTATTGCTGCAATTAAAGATACAAAATAAACCACATTTATTAATTTTAAACTTAGGAGCTAGTAATGGCTGTTTCAAAAAATGAGATCTTAGAGACTATCTCTAACATGACCGTGATGGAAATTGTAGACTTAATCGAAGAAATGGAGAAAAAATTCAACGTTTCTGCTGCCGCTGCTGCTGTTGCTGTAGCTGCTCCAGCTGCCGCTGCCGCCGCTGTTGAAGAAAAAACTGAATTCGATGTTGTTATGACAAGCTTCGGTTCTAACAAAGTAGGCGTTATTAAAGTCATCCGTGGCATCACTGGTCTGGGTCTGAAAGAAGCAAAAGACCTCGTTGAAGGCGCTCCTTCTACTGTTAAAGAAGGCGTTTCTAAAGACGAAGCTGCTACTATCAAGAAAGAGCTTGAAGAAGCTGGTGCTTCAATCGAAGTTAAGTAATACCATTGATTTGGTTTTAGATAACCCGGCCATGTTTACATGGCTGGGTTTGTGCGTTTGATTATCTCAATAATTTTACAGAGGAACTACCATGGCAATTGCAGAAGCTCAACACTATTCACATGCTGAGAAAAAAAGATTTCGC
Source organism: Legionella quinlivanii (assembly GCF_900461555.1). Lineage (NCBI taxonomy): Bacteria > Pseudomonadati > Pseudomonadota > Gammaproteobacteria > Legionellales > Legionellaceae > Legionella > Legionella quinlivanii. The sequence continues at coordinate 249,143 of NZ_UGOX01000001.1, forward strand.
AAAAGCTTTGGGAGGCAGTCTGACAAGATGGAAATCCCCAACCTTCTTGATATTCAGCTAAAGTCATACACCGATTTTCTTGATGCCAATTCAAAGGCCAATATACAACAGAAAACTGGCCTGCATGCAGCATTTGCATCTGTATTTCCCATTGTAAGTTTTTCAGGGAATGCACGTCTTGAGTATGTTAGTTACAAATTGGGTGAGCCGGCATTTGATGTTAAAGAATGTAAGATGCGTGGCTTGACTTATTCTGCTCCTCTACGAGTAAAGATTCGACTTGTAGTACTCGACAAAGATGCAGCTGGCGAACCAAAACCAATTAAAGATATTCGTGAACAAGACGTATTTATGGGTGAAATCCCCTTAATGACCGATGTCGGTACATTTGTGGTAAACGGAACCGAACGGGTTGTTGTTTCCCAGTTACATCGTTCACCTGGCGTTATATTTGAGCACGATCGTGGCAAAACGCACTCATCAGGTAAACTCTTATACTCTGCGCGAATTATACCATACCGTGGTTCCTGGCTTGATTTTGAATTTGATCCCAAGGATTGTGTATTTGTCCGTATTGATCGCCGCCGCAAGCTGCCAGTTACAATTCTATTGCGTGCGCTAGGTTTTGAAATTGAAGAAATATTATCTGAATTCTTTGAATCCACCATCTGCCAGTTACGAAATGGAGAATTTCATATCAATCTGGTTCCTTCCAGATTAAGAGGTGAAATTGCTTCCTTTGATATTAAACTGCCTGATAGCGGTGAAATAATCGTCGAACAAGGCCGTCGTATAACAGCCCGCCATATCAAGCTGATGGAAAAGAGCAACATGCAGGACCTGGTTGTGCCAAGAGATTATCTGATTGGCAAAACGCTGGCCAAAAATGTCATTGATACAAGTACTGGTGAAATGCTTGCTCAGGCAAACGATGAAGTCACTGATCAACTCCTCGATCAATTGGCCGATCAAGGCATTCTAAGCTTTGAATTAATTTATACAAACGACCTCGATCATGGTTCATATATATCAGATACACTAAAAGTTGATCCAACCACGAGTCAGTTGGAAGCACTGGTCGAAATTTACCGCATGATGCGTCCAGGCGAGCCGCCAACTAAAGAAGCAGCTGAAGCATTATTTAAGAACTTATTCTTCGCAGAGGACCGTTATGATCTGTCTGCTGTTGGTCGAATGAAATTTAACCGTCGGGTTGGAAGAAAAGAAGATACTGGATTAGGTATTCTCACTAAAGAAGATATTCTGGCGGTGATTAAAACACTGATTGACATACGTAATGGCATTGGAATGGTTGACGATATTGATCATTTGGGTAATCGTCGGGTACGAAGTGTCGGTGAAATGGCCGAGAATCAATTCCGTGTGGGCCTGGTTCGTGTGGAACGCGCTGTCAAGGAACGCTTAAGTCTTGTCGAGTCTGAAAATCTTATGCCTCAGGACTTAATTAATGCCAAGCCTGTATCTGCGGCTATTAAAGAATTTTTCGGATCCAGTCAGTTATCGCAATTTATGGATCAGGTTAACCCTTTATCGGGAGTGACCCATAAACGCCGTGTTTCAGCACTTGGCCCAGGTGGACTCACCCGTGAACGAGCCGGCTTTGAAGTCCGTGACGTTCACACTACTCATTATGGTCGCGTCTGCCCCATTGAAACGCCTGAAGGACCAAACATTGGATTGATTAACTCATTGTCAGTATACGCAAGAACAAATGATTATGGGTTTATTGAGACACCTTGCAGAAAGGTAATTGACGGTCGAGTTACCGATGATATTGAATACCTTTCTGCAATAGAGGAAGTTGATCAGTACATTGCGCAGTCCAGTGTACCAGTCGATGAAAACGGCACTATTCTGGCTGATCTCGTTCCATGCAGACATCAAAATGAGTTTTCACTGACCACTCCTGATAAAATTAATTATATGGATGTGTCACCAAAGCAAATCGTTTCTGTTGCAGCCTCACTGATTCCTTTTCTTGAACATGACGATGCGAACCGTGCATTGATGGGTTCCAACATGCAACGTCAGGCTGTTCCTACTCTCCGTTCCGAAAAGCCGCTTGTAGGTACCGGAATGGAAAGAACTGTAGCCTCTGATTCTGGAGTGTCTGTAGTTGCCAAACGAGGCGGTATAATTGATTTGGTTGATGCCTCACGGATTGTGGTGAGAGTCAACGATGATGAAACAACTGCCGGGGAAGCGGGTGTAGACATTTACAACCTGACAAAATATTTCCGTTCGAACCAGGATACCTGTATTAATCAGAGGCCCATCGTTTCTAAAGGCGATTTGATTCAGCGAGGAGATATTCTTGCTGATGGTCCATGTACCGATATGGGAGAGCTTGCTCTGGGGCAAAATCTGCTTGTCGCATTTATGCCTTGGAACGGTTACAACTTTGAAGACTCTATTCTGATTTCAGAAAGAATTGTACAGGAAGATCGATTCACAACTATTCATATCGAGGAATTAACCTGTATTGCTCGAGACACCAAGCTTGGCACAGAAGAGATCACAGCTGATATCCCTAACGTAGGTGAATCAGCCTTGGCAAATCTGGATCAATCTGGAATTGTCTATATCGGAGCTGAAGTAGGAGCTGGCGACATTCTTGTTGGTAAAGTGACTCCAAAAGGCGAAACACAGTTAACGCCAGAAGAAAAACTGCTTAGAGCGATATTTGGTGAAAAGGCATCAGATGTAAAAGACTCTTCATTACGAGTTCCCTCAGGAATGAACGGTACTGTTATTGACGTTCAGGTGTTCACTCGTGATGGTTTGGAAAAAGATGACAGAGCGAAAAGTATTGAAGATGAGCATTTGGCAAGGGTTCGTAAAGATCTTATTGATGAAAGACGGATTCGTGAAGAAGATATTTATCATCGTATGTATAATCTGCTCATTGATAAAAATGCAACTGGCGGACCAGGAAGTGTTAAGCCGGGCAGCGCGATTACCGCTGACTATTTAAATTCTATTCCAAGAGAAAAATGGTTTGATATTCGTATCGATGAAGAGGTTGCTTCGCAGCAACTTGAGCAGTTATCCAAGCAGCTTGAGATGCTCGGTAAAGAGATGGAAAAGCGTTTTAATGATAACCGTAAGAAAATTGTTCAGGGCGATGATTTAGCGCCTGGAGTATTAAAGATTGTTAAGGTCTATCTTGCTGTCAAACGCCGTATTCAACCTGGTGACAAGATGGCAGGACGTCACGGGAATAAAGGGGTTATCTCTATTGTTGTGCCCGTTGAAGACATGCCTTACATGGCCGATGGTACTGCGGTTGATATCGTACTGAACCCATTGGGTGTTCCTTCACGTATGAATATTGGACAGGTTCTGGAAACGCATCTTGGCTTAGCTGCTAAGGGTTTGGGTGACCGAATTGCCAATATGCTGGAAGCCAATCAGCAAGTTGCCGAGTTACGCACTTTCCTGAACAAAATTTACAATCATGACAGTATGGAAAGAGTTAATCTTGATGCTTTGAATGATGATGAGATTCGTATTCTGGCTGACAATCTGCGCGCAGGAGTACCTATGGCTACTCCGGTATTTGATGGAGCAACAGAAAAAGAAATCAAGTCCATGCTGGAGCTGGCTGGTTTGCGGCCCGATGGCAAAACTATCCTGATTGATGGACGCACTGGTAAGGAATTCGACAATCCGGTTACTGTAGGCTATATGTATATGTTGAAGTTGAACCATCTTGTTGACGACAAGATGCATGCGCGTTCTACAGGTTCCTACAGTCTGGTTACACAACAGCCATTAGGTGGTAAAGCTCAATTCGGTGGTCAGCGTTTTGGAGAGATGGAAGTATGGGCGCTTGAGGCTTATGGTGCTGCGTACACACTCCAGGAAATGTTGACTGTTAAATCGGATGATGTTGGCGGACGAACCAAGATTTATAAGAATATTGTTGATGGGGATCATCGCATGGATCCTGGAATGCCTGAATCATTCAATGTTTTGCTAAAAGAAATTCGTGCATTAGGTATCGATATAGAATTGAACCACGATTAGAAATTAATCGTATAAATTCTCACTAATAATTTTTTTGGAGACATAGACTTGGCTGATCTAAGCAACAACCCGATAAGAAAACCACCAGTAATGAGTGATTTGCTTGGTATTCTCAAACAACAGGGTCAAAGTGAAGAATTTGATGCAATTAAAATTGCATTAGCATCGCCTGACCTGATTCGTTCATGGTCCTACGGAGAGGTGAAAAAGCCGGAGACAATTAACTACCGGACTTTCAAGCCTGAGCGTGATGGACTATTTTGTGCCAAAACGTTTGGCCCAGTAAAAGATTACGAATGTCTCTGTGGCAAATACAAACGTTTGAAACACCGTGGTGTTATTTGCGAAAAATGCGGTGTTGAATTGGCGCTTGCAAAAGTACGTCGTGAGCGAATGGGCCATATCGAACTGGCTAGCCCGGTTGCCCATATCTGGTTTCTTAAATCCTTACCCTCCCGTATTGGATTGCTGCTTGATATGACGCTACGTGACATCGAAAGAGTTCTTTATTTTGAAGCGTTTGTTGTAGTCGAACCAGGCATGACCGAGCTTGAGCGTGGTCAACTGCTGAATGATGAAACCTATCTTGAGGCGATGGAAGAGTATGGTGATGAGTTTGACGCGCGAATGGGTGCTGAAGCGATTCGCGATTTACTTCGTCAAATCGACCTTGAAGAAGAGATCAGAAACCTTCGTGAAGAATTGCCGACAACCAATTCTGAAACCAAGATCAAGAAAATCACCAAACGGTTGAAATTACTGGAAGCATTTTATGAGTCAGGAAATAAACCCGAATGGATGATCATGGATGTACTTCCTGTATTACCACCAGACCTGCGCCCCTTGGTTCCTCTCGATGGTGGCCGTTTTGCTACTTCTGACTTAAATGATCTGTACCGACGCGTTATTAACAGAAACAATCGACTGAAGCGCCTTCTTGATCTTAATGCCCCTGACATCATTGTGCGTAATGAAAAACGTATGCTTCAGGAATCTGTAGACGCCTTGCTTGATAATGGCAGACGCGGACGTGCAATTACAGGAACTAACAAACGGCCATTAAAATCACTTGCTGATATGATTAAAGGTAAGCAAGGTCGTTTCCGCCAGAATCTGCTTGGTAAGCGTGTTGACTACTCCGGCCGTTCAGTAATTGTTGTGGGCCCTACACTCCGACTCCACCAATGCGGATTGCCAAAGAAAATGGCCTTGGAGTTATTTAAGCCATTTATATTCAGTAAATTGGAATTTCGCGGCCTGGCGACCACAATCAAAGCCGCTAAAAAGATGGTCGAGCGGGAAGAGCCGATCGTATGGGATATTCTGGACGATGTCATTCGCGAGCATCCGATTCTTCTTAACAGGGCACCGACATTACACCGTTTAGGTATTCAGGCTTTTGAACCTGTATTAATCGAAGGCAAGGCAATCCAGCTTCATCCATTAGTATGTACAGCATACAACGCTGACTTTGACGGGGACCAGATGGCTGTTCACGTACCTCTTACTTTGGAGGCACAGCTGGAAGCTCGTTCGTTGATGATGTCTACAAATAATATCCTCTCTCCTGCGAGCGGTGAGCCAATCATTGTTCCCAGCCAGGACGTGGTACTTGGTCTTTATTATTTAACTCGCGAACGGCTCAATGCCAAAGGCGAAGGCAAAGTTTTCGCCAGCCCGCAAGATGCACAAAACTTTTATGAAGCTGGCTATGTTGATATTCATGCCAAGGTAAAAATTCGTATGCCTTCTGAAGATAAAGAAGGACAATATCAATTGGTCGATACAACAGTCGGTCGAGCTATTCTTTCAGATATATTGCCGAAAGGAATGTCATTCACTGTCATTAACAGACCGATGACAAAAAAGGCTATTTCAAGAGTTGTGGATACCTGCTACCGAAAATTCGGTTTGAAAGAAACCGTAATTTTTGCTGACCAGTTGATGTATACCGGCTTTAAGTATGCTACTCGTGCAGGCGCGTCCATTGGTATTGAAGATATGGAAATCCCTGAAGATAAGGCAGATATTATCGCGCAGGCAGACAATGAGGTTCGTGAAATTGAATCACAGTTCCGTTCCGGTCTGGTAACTAATGGTGAGCGCTATAATAAGGTTATCGATATTTGGTCCAGAACCAATGAAATGGTAGCCAAGTCGATGATGGCGAGAATCGCAACAGAAGAAGTAACCGACAGAACCGGTAAGAAAGTAAGACAAGAGTCATTTAATCCAATCTTTATGATGGCTGACTCTGGTGCACGGGGTTCTGCGGCACAGATAAGACAGCTTGCAGGTATGCGGGGTTTGATGGCGGCGCCAGATGGCTCAATTATTGAAACGCCTATTACTGCAAATTTCCGGGAAGGATTAAACGTATTCCAGTACTTTATCTCGACTCACGGAGCTCGTAAAGGTCTTGCGGATACCGCATTAAAAACTGCAAACTCCGGTTATTTAACACGTCGATTAGTGGATGTTGCACAGGACGTTGTTATTACCGAAATTGATTGCGGAACTGAAAACGGCATTTTAATGCAGCCTTTAATCGAGGGTGGTGACATTGTAGAACCATTGCACGAACGCGTATTAGGTCGTGTTGTTGCTAAAGATGTATTTATTCCCAATCAGAATGATGCGATTGTTACAGCAGGAACTTTACTTGATGAGGATTGGGTTGAGAAACTGGAGCGCTATGGGATTGACCAGGTTCTGGTACGTTCACCGATTACCTGTGAAACTCGTTTTGGTTTATGTGCCAAATGTTATGGCCGTGATTTAGCCAGAGGACATCTTGTAAACACCGGAGAAGCTGTTGGTATCATTGCAGCTCAATCTATTGGTGAGCCTGGTACGCAGTTGACGATGAGAACCTTCCATATCGGGGGAGCTGCGTCCAGGGCAACCGCTGCCAACAATATTCAAATTAAGAATAAAGGGGTTATTAGACTCCATAACATTAAAACCGTAACGCACGAAAATAAAAATCTGGTTGCTGTTTCACGTTCAGGGGAAGTGTCAATTGTTGATGATTTCGGACGGGAACGTGAGCGTTATAAGCTGCCTTACGGTGCGGTACTGACTGTTCATGATAATATGGCAGCAGAGGCAGGCGAAATTATTGCTACCTGGGATCCGCATACCCATCCAGTAATTTCCGAGGTTAGCGGTCGTTTGAAGTTCATTGATCTTATTGAAGGTCTGACCATGAACCGTCAAACTGATGAGTTAACTGGCTTAAGTAATATCGTGGTTATTGATGCTAAACAAAGAAGCGCTGCAGGCCGCGATTTAAGACCGATGGTCAAATTGGTTTCTGATGACGGTGATGAGATTTATCTGGCTGGTACCAATGTGCCTGCTCAGTACTACTTGCCGGTTGATGCGATTATTAACTTCGAAGATGGCAGCCTGGTAGGTGTAGGGGATGTTATCGCTCGTATACCACAGGAACGATCTAAAACCCGTGACATCACCGGGGGTTTACCGCGTGTTGCTGACTTGTTTGAAGCTAGAAAACCGAAAGACGCTGCGGTCATGGCAGAAACGTCCGGATTGGTCAATTTTGGTAAGGAAACTAAAGGTAAGCGCCGCTTGATCATTACAGCTTCTGAAAGTAATTTCCATGAAGAATTGATACCTAAATGGCGTCATATCTCCGTGTTTGAAGGGGAGCATGTTGAGCGAGGTGAAGTCATTGCAGAGGGACCATTGAACCCGCATGATATACTTCGTTTACTGGGTGTTGGTGCCCTGGCAAATTATATCGTTAATGAAGTACAGGATGTATACCGTTTACAGGGTGTGAAAATTAACGATAAACATATCGAGACAATTGTTAGACAAATGCTTCGTAAGCGAGTGATAACATTTTCTGGTGATTCCAAATTCCTGGTAGGTGAACAGGTAGAAGAAAGCATCATGCTGCAGGAAAATGACAAATTGCAAGCAGACGGGAAACAAGTTGCTATGGGAATACCTATTTTATTAGGTATCACCAAAGCCTCTCTTGCAACTGAATCATTTATTTCAGCTGCGTCGTTCCAAGAGACAACGCGTGTGTTGACGGAAGCGGCTGTTAGCGGAAAAGTAGATGATTTAAGAGGCTTGAAAGAAAACGTGATGGTTGGTCGACTGATTCCTGCGGGAACAGGTTATGCCTATCATCAAGGCCGCAAGGCAAAACGTGCAAAGACAGCTGGTTCTGAGCACATCTCGCATACGGTTACAGCCAGTGACGTGGAACATGCATTGAGTGAAGCACTTAATGCAGATAACCATGATCATTGATCCGGGCTTGGAGTTTCAGTGGATAAGTCTTGACAAATCCGCTGAAACTGTAATAGAATCCGGCCTCCTTATGCATACGAAATCACTATAAAAGAGATAGTTCGGAGTTAATAATAAATGGCTACTATTAATCAGTTAGTAAGAAAGCCTCGAGTGGACGCTAAAAAGAAAAGTAACGTCCCAGCTTTGGAATCATGTCCACAGCGCCGAGGTGTTTGTACACGTGTATACACAACCACACCTAAAAAGCCTAACTCAGCTATGCGTAAGGTGGCTCGTGTTCGATTAACTAACGGCTTTGAAGTGACCTCCTACATTGGTGGGGAAGGGCACAACTTACAGGAACACTCCGTGGTTCTGATTCGTGGCGGCCGGGTTAAAGACTTGCCTGGTGTTCGTTATCACACAGTGCGTGGCAGCCTTGATACATCAGGTGTTAATGATCGTAAACAAGGTCGTTCTAAATACGGTACTAAAAAGCCGAAAGATAAAAAATAATCTGATTGTAGGAATTTGACATGCCAAGAAGAAGAGAAGTCCCCAAACGTGAAATTCTGCCTGATCCTAAGCATCATAGTGAGCTGTTGGCAAAATTCATCAACGTATTAATGATCAGTGGAAAAAAATCCATTGCTGAGAAGATTGTTTATGATGCCCTGGACGTACTACATGAGCGCGTCAAGAAAAATCGTAAGAGTGAAGACGAGTCAGGCGATGCCGGAAGCGTAGGCGGTTCAACGACTGTTCTGCAATACTTTGAGCAAGCACTTGATAATGTTCGTCCAAGTGTTGAAGTAAGATCAAGACGTGTCGGTGGTGCTACTTATCAGGTTCCAGTTGAAGTGCGTACTGATAGAAGCATTGCATTGGGAATGCGCTGGATTGTTCAGGCTGCCAGATCTCGTGGCGAAAAGGGAATGATGCTGCGTTTGGCAGGTGAGTTGTTAGATGCTTTTGAAAGTAAAGGCTCTGCAGTTAAAAAACGTGAAGATACTCATAGAATGGCTAAAGCTAACCAGGCCTTTGCGCATTTTCGCTGGAATTAACAGAGAGAGAAAACTCCGTGTCTACTCCATTAGAACTTTACAGAAATATCGGCATTGCAGCCCATGTCGATGCAGGGAAAACGACCACGACCGAACGTGTTCTTTTCTACACTGGAATGTCGCATAAAATGGGTGAAGTACATGATGGCGCTGCTACAATGGACTGGATGGTTCAGGAGCAGGAACGCGGTATAACAATTACCTCAGCTGCTACAACTTGCTACTGGGAAGGAATGGATAAGCAATTTCCACGACACCGTATCAATATTATTGATACCCCAGGGCATGTTGACTTCATGATTGAAGTAGAGCGTTCATTGCGAGTTCTTGATGGTGCTATCGTTGTGTTCGATGCGGTTTCAGGAGTTGAACCTCAATCTGAGACAGTGTGGAGACAGTCTGATAAATACGGCGTTCCACGCATTGTTTTTGTAAATAAAATGGATAGGATGGGGGCAAATTTTCTCCGAGTTGTAGCTCAGATTAAACAACGTCTTGGCTCCAATCCTGTAGTAGTACAAATGCCAATAGGCGCGGAAGATGCTTTCATTGGGGTGGTTGACCTTGTCAAAATGAAAGCAATTCATTGGGATGAAGATAGTAAAGGTATGTCTTTTGCTTATCAGAATATCCCGGCAGAGATGATGAAGCAATGTGAAGAGTATCGGGCTTTAATTATTGAAGCAGCAGCTGAAGCGTCTGAAGAGCTAATGGAAAAATATCTGGAAGGCGAAGAGCTTACAGAAGAAGAAATTAAGCATGCCATTCGCAAGCGGACGGTGAGTAATGAAGTTGTACCAGTGTTCTGTGGTTCAGCTTTTAAGAACAAAGGTGTCCAAGCTGTCCTGGATGGTGTGGTTGATTATTTACCTTCTCCTATTGATATCCCTGATATTAAAGGCGTTGACGAGTACGGAAATGAGTTGCATCGTAAAACATCTTATGATGAACCATTTTCAGCTTTGGCATTTAAAATTGCCACCGATCCTTTTGTGGGCACGCTGACCTATTTTCGTACCTACTCAGGGGTATTAAAAAGTGGCGATACCATTTATAATCCCGTGAAAGGGAAAAAAGAGCGGATAGGCCGCCTTTTGCAAATGCATGCCAACTCAAGAGAAGAAATAAAAGAAGTTAAGGCTGGCGATATTGCAGCTGCTGTTGGTTTAAAGACAGTTACGACTGGCGATACACTTTGCGACGTAGACCATGTGGTTACTTTGGAAAGAATGGACTTTCCAGATCCAGTAATAGCTGTAGCAGTGGAACCTAGAACCAAAGCTGACCAGGAAAAAATGTCAATAGCTTTAGGTAAACTTGCACAGGAAGATCCTTCCTTCCGTGTTCATACTGATGAAGAATCCGGTCAAACGATAATCGAGGGGATGGGTGAGTTACACCTCGAGATTATTGTGGACCGTATGAAGCGTGAGTTTAATGTAGAAGCCAATGTGGGTAAACCCCAAGTTGCTTATCGTGAAACGATCAAAGCAGTGGTAGAGCAGGAAGGTAAATTTGTTCGTCAGTCTGGGGGACGTGGACAATACGGTCACGTATGGCTGAAGATCGAGCCACAACAGCCAGGTTCAGGCTATGAGTTCGTCAATGCTATTGTTGGGGGTGTTATTCCAAAAGAGTACATTCCTGCTGTAGATAAGGGAATTCAGGAGCAGATGCAAAATGGTGTTATTGCTGGTTACCCTGTAGTAGATGTTAAAGTCACACTTTTCGATGGTTCATTCCACGAAGTGGATTCAAGTGAAATGGCGTTCAAAATTGCTGGCTCACTGGGATTTAGACAAGGTGCTCAAAAAGCAAAACCCGTGCTTCTTGAGCCAATAATGAGTGTGGAAGTTGTAACCCCTGAAGAGTATATGGGGGATGTCATGGGAGACTTGAACCGCCGGAGAGGCATGGTTCAGGGCATGGAAGACTCTCCTGCAGGAAAGGTAATTCGTGCGGAAGTTCCATTAGCAGAAATGTTTGGGTATGCCACAGATGTGCGTTCCGCGACACAAGGTCGAGCTACCTATTCAATGGAGTTCGCTAAGTATGCGGAAGCACCAATGAATATTGCTGAAGCGATTATTAAGAAACAATAAAAGTTAATGAGGTTATTTGAAAATGGCGAAGGAAAAGTTTGAGCGAAAGAAGCCGCACGTAAATGTAGGCACGATTGGTCACGTTGACCACGGTAAAACCACACTGACTGCAGCTATAACAACGATTATGGCGAAGAAATTTGGTGGTACAGCGAAAGCGTATGATCAGATTGACGCAGCCCCTGAAGAGCGTGAGCGTGGAATTACAATTTCTACAGCGCATGTTGAGTACGAATCAGCAAACCGCCACTATGCACACGTAGATTGCCCAGGTCATGCGGACTATGTCAAGAACATGATTACTGGTGCTGCGCAGATGGACGGAGCGATACTGGTAGTATCAGCTGCTGATGGTCCAATGCCTCAAACTCGCGAACATATTCTGTTATCCCGCCAGGTTGGTGTGCCCTACATTGTAGTATTCCTGAATAAAGCGGATATGGTTGATGATGCGGAATTATTAGAACTGGTCGAGATGGAAGTTCGAGACCTGCTGAGCAGCTATGAATTTCCTGGGGATGATATTCCGATTGTTGTTGGTTCAGCGCTTAAAGCTCTGGAAGGCGACACGAGTGATATCGGTGTTGCAGCTATTGAGAAGCTGGTTGAGACAATGGATTCCTATATTCCAGAACCAGTTCGTAACATTGACAAAGCATTCTTATTGCCGATTGAAGACGTATTCTCAATTTCTGGCCGTGGAACAGTAGTTACTGGCCGTGTTGAAAGCGGAATTGTTAAAGTAGGTGAGGAAGTTGAGATTGTTGGTATACGCGACACTCAAAAGACCACATGTACTGGTGTTGAAATGTTCCGTAAACTGCTTGACGAAGGTCGTGCAGGAGATAACGTAGGCGTGTTGTTACGAGGAACGAAACGAGACGACGTAGAAAGAGGACAAGTACTGGCAAAACCTGGTACAATCAAGCCTCACACCAAATTTGAAGCAGAAGTATACGTGCTTTCAAAAGATGAAGGTGGCCGTCACACTCCATTTTTCAATGGTTACCGTCCTCAGTTTTACTTCAGAACGACAGACGTAACAGGTTCTTGTGAACTTCCACAAGGAATTGAAATGGTAATGCCAGGCGACAACGTTCAAATGACTGTTAGTCTGCATTCACCCATTGCGATGGATGAAGGTCTGCGCTTTGCTATTCGCGAAGGCGGTCGTACTGTTGGTGCCGGTGTCGTGGCTAAAATCATCGAGTGAGTAAAATGAGTAATCAAAATATTAAAATTCGTTTAAAATCGTTTGACCATCGTTTGATTGATTCGTCAACACGTGAAATAGTTGAAACGGCAAAACGTACTGGCGCACAAATCCGTGGGCCAATACCACTGCCAATTAAGAAAGAAAAATTTACTGTACTGATTTCCCCACATGTTAACAAAGATGCGCGAGATCAGTATGAGTTACGCACCCATAAACGCCTGGTTGTGATAGTGCACCCCACTGAAAAAACAGTAGATGCATTAATGAAACTGGACTTGGCTGCTGGTGTCGATGTTCAGATAAGTCTGGATGACGAATAACGTTCCAGATAGGAATACTAACGAGGTATTACAATGATAGGGTTAATTGGCAGAAAAGTTGGTATGACACGTATCTTTACTGAAGAAGGGCAGTCAATTCCTGTTTCAGTAATAGAAATTGCGCCAAATCGTGTATCTCAACTTAAAACGCTTGAATCTGACGGCTATATGGCTGTACAAATAACAGGCGGTGAAAAAAAGGCAAGCCGTGTAAACAAAGCGCTTACTGGTCATTTTGCAAAAGCTCAGATAGAAGCTGGAGATATGATCGGAGAATTCCGAGTCACTTCTCTTGATGGCTTTTCTGCTGGGCAGACTATTTCAGTAGCCGAAATTTTTACTCCCGGTCAATATGTCGATGTGACAGGTACATCAAAGGGTAAAGGCTTTGCTGGTACCGTGAAACGCCATAATTTCAGAACGCAAGATGCAACACACGGTAACTCTGTTTCGCATCGTGTTCCTGGATCAATTGGGCAGAACCAAACGCCAGGACGAGTGTTCAAAGGCAAGAAAATGGCAGGCCATATGGGTAATGTCAGATGCACTACTCAAAACCTTGAGCTGGTTAGAGTTGATGCTGAACGAAACCTACTGTTGATAAAGGGTGCTATTCCTGGATTCCCTGGAGCCAGAGTGGAAGTACGACCCGCAGTTAAGATCAAAGCAGGGGATCAATAATGGAACTTATTACTAAAGATACCAACACTTCTTTAAGTGTAAATGAGCAAGTATTCGATTATAACTACAACGAAGGCTTGATCCATCAAGCTGTAGTTACTTTTATGAATAATGCTCGAAGCGGAAACAGCGCTCAGAAAACCCGTTCTGAGGTAAGTGGCGGCGGAAAAAAACCTTGGCGACAAAAAGGTACTGGCCGTGCACGTGCCGGTACAATCCGCAGCCCAATTTGGCGTTCGGGTGGGGTTACGTTTGCATCAAAAAAACGTGATTATAGCCAAAAACTAAACAAAAAAATGTATAAGCGCGCTATAAGAAGCATCTTATCTGAGCTTATCCGTAATGAAAATCTGATTGTCGTTAGTGACTTTCAATGCAGTTCTAACAAGACCAAAGACTTTATTGCCAAGATGAAAGAGTATGACTTGACAAATGCTTTAATCATAATGCATGAAGTTGGAGAAAACGAGTACCTGGGTTCACGCAATCTGATTGATTTCGACATTTGCGACGTTGCTTCAGTTGACCCCGTGAGTTTACTGCGCTTTGAAAAAGTACTAATCACAGGCGAAGCACTTAAAAGCATTGAGGAGTTGCTACAATGAACGCAGAACGTTTACTAATGGTATTAAGAGAGCCACACACATCTGAAAAAGCGACTGTGATGGCCGATAAATACAAGCAATTTACTTTCAAAGTTCTCAAAACTGCCACCAAAAACGAGATTAAAAGAGCAGTAGAGGAATTGTTTAATGTTAAAGTCAAAAATGTTTCTGTAATGAATGTCAAAGGCAAGTCCAAGCGTTTTCGCCAGTTAGCTGGTAAAAGAAGCGACTGGAAAAAAGCGTTTGTTTCTTTACACGAAAACTATGATATCGATTTTAGCGTAAAAGAATAAGGTAGACGACGATGGCATTATTAAAATCAAAACCAACGTCACCCGGAAAGCGCGGTGAATTAAAGGTTGTACACCATCATATCCACAAAGGACAACCTCACGCTGCTCTGGTTGAAAAGTTAAATAAGACTGGTGGAAGAAACAACCAGGGACGTATTACTGTTCGACACATTGGTGGTGGTGTTCGCAGTAAATATCGTATAATTGACTTCAAACGTAATAAAGATGGTATCGAAGCTCGAGTTGAGCGTATCGAATATGATCCGAATCGATCAGCTTTAATTGCATTACTTGTTTACAAAGATGGCGAACGGCGGTACATTATTGCACCTGCTCAATTAGAAGCTGGCGCAACTGTTGTTAGTGGTGAAGATTCTCCTATCAGTGTGGGCAATGCTTTACCATTAAGAAATATTCCGGTTGGTACAACTATCCACTGTGTTGAATTAAAACCTGGAAAAGGTGCTCAGTTCTTACGTAGTGCTGGATGTGGCGGTCAAATTGTTGCTAAAGAAGGCGCTTATGCTACTTTAAAACTACGCTCCGGTGAAATGCGAAAAGTATTGGCCAGTTGTAGAGCAGTAATTGGTGAAGTTAGCAATAGCGAACATAGTCTTCGTGCTTTAGGTAAGGCAGGAGCCAAGCGTTGGCGTGGAATCCGACCCACTGTACGTGGTGTTGCGATGAACCCTGTTGATCACCCACATGGTGGTGGTGAAGGCCGTACTTCTGGCGGAAGACATCCAGTGACTCCTTGGGGCGTGCCGACAAAAGGTTATAAGACACGCAGTAACAAACGAACTGATAGATTTATTGTCAGATCTCGTAAAAAGAAATAATTAGCTAAGAGGATATTAACGTGCCACGCTCGATAAGAAAGGGTCCACACATTGATCCACATCTGCTTGTCAAAGTTAAAGCAGCAATTGATGCAAAGTCTAAAAAACCAATTAAAACCTGGTCACGACGCTCAACGATTACTCCAGACATGATAGATTTAACTATCGCTGTCCATAACGGGAAAGATCATGTTCCAGTATTTATCACTGACAACATGGTTGGCCATAAATTGGGCGAATTCGCTATGACCCGCACATTCAAAGGCCATTCTGGTGACAGAAAGGCTAAAGGTAAGTAGAGGCAATGATGGAAGTTACTGCAAAATTAAAAAATGCGCCCCTTTCTGCACAGAAAGCCAGGTTAGTCGCAGACATGATTCGTAAAGTGAGCGTAGCAAAAGCGCTAGACATTTTACGTTTTACACCAAAAAAGGGAGCATTTCTGATGCTCAAAGTTTTGGAATCAGCCATTGCAAACGCAGAAAATAATAATGGTGCAGATATCGATGAGCTGCATGTAGGCGTTGTCTGTGTTGATGAAGCATCTACACTGAAGCGTATCAGAGCTCGTGCCAAAGGACGTGCGAATCGTATATCCAAACGTACTTGCCACATTACAATTAAAGTATCTGACGAGGTATAATAGAATGGGACAAAAAGTAAATCCTATTGGTATCCGTTTGGGCATAGTAAAAAGCTGGAATTCAAAATGGTATGCCAGCAAAAATTACGCACAGCTCCTGAATGAAGATATTAATTTAAGAAAAGATCTTAAAAAGAAGTTGTATGCCGCAGCGATTAGCCGTATTCAAATCGAAAGGCCTGCAAATAATGCAGTAGTCACGATTCATACAGCTAGACCAGGTATCCTTATCGGAAAGAAAGGTGGTGGTATAGAAGGTCTGCGAAGCGAGATTTCTTCCAAGTTAGGGGTTCCAGTACACCTTAATATTGAAGAAGTGAAGAAACCGGAACTTGATTCTACTCTGGTAGCTGAAGGTATTGCACAGCAGCTCGAGCAACGTGTTATGTTCAGAAGAGCAATGAAGCGTGCAGTTACTTCTGCAATGAAATCAGGCGCTAAAGGGATCAAAATTTGTGTCAGCGGTCGACTAGGTGGCGCTGAAATTGCTCGAAGTGAATGGTACCGTGAAGGACGTGTTCCTCTACATACATTCCGTGCTGACATTGATTATGGTACTGCTGAAGCTAAAACAACTTACGGTATCATCGGTGTTAAGGTTTGGATCTTTAAGGGAGAAGTTCTTCCGCAAAAGAATCGTAACGCTGACAGCAGTAAATGAGTGAGGATTTATAATCATGCTACAGCCAAAACGTACTAAATATCGTAAACAAATGAAAGGCCGTAACCGTGGTCTTGCCCAACGTGGCTCCAATGTAAGCTTCGGAGAGTTTGGTCTAAAAGCGGTTGAACGTGGTCGTTTGACTGCTCGACAAATTGAAGCGGCTCGTCGCGCCATGACACGCCATATTAAACGGGGTGGAAAAATTTGGATTCGTGTATTCCCTGACAAACCCATTACACAAAAGCCTCTTGAAGTTCGTCAAGGTAAAGGTAAAGGTAGTGTTGAATATTGGGTGGCTCAAATCCAACCAGGTAAAATCCTGTTTGAGATGGAAGGGGTGTCCAGAGAATTAGCATTAGAAGCTTTCAACTTGGCAAAAGCCAAATTACCTTTTAAGGTAATGTTTGAAGAACGTAAGGTGATGTAATGAAAACTTTAAATGAATTGAGAAACTTGTCTATCAAGGAATTAAGTGAGGAATTACTCCAGTTACGAAAAGAGCAATTCAATCTGCGTATGAAAAGAGCAAGTGGTTCTCTTGAAAAAACACACCTGGTTGGTCTGGTCAGAAAGACAATTGCTAGAGTAAAAACAGTTATGACTGAAAAGGTTGGAAAGAGTCATGTCGAATAGTGAATCAAATGCAAGAATAATGGTTGGTCGAGTTGTTAGTGACAAAATGCAAAAAACCATTGTTGTATTAGTAGAGAGAACAGTTAAGCATCCTAAATATGGTAAAATCATGAAGCGCCGAACAAAACTCCATGCTCATGATGAACAGCAGGTTTGCAAAATTGGCGATACAGTCAGAATTAGAGAGACGAGACCTCTTTCTAAGACAAAATGCTGGGAATTGGTTGAAGTTATTTCCTGATTCGTTTGCAATGACTTTTAAAATTCCAATTAGGCTGGTATAATCAGCAGCCTTTTTCTGGTCGAAATTAGAGCTGGAGAGTAGAATGATACAAATGCAGACAGTGCTCGATGTAGCTGATAATAGCGGAGCGCGCAAGGTAATGTGTATCAAAGTGCTAGGTGGATCTCATCGTCGCTATGCGAGAGTAGGAGATGTCATCAAAGTGAGCATTAAAGATGCAATACCTCGAAGTAAAGTTAAGAAAGGTGCGGTGATGAAGGCTGTTGTCGTTAGAACCAGTCAAGGTGTCCGCCGTGATGATGGTTCGTTGATTCGGTTTGATGGCAATGCTGCAGTGCTATTAAATAATCAAAACGAGCCTATTGGGACTCGTATCTTTGGTCCAGTAACACGCGAATTGAGAGAGCGATTCATGAAAATCATCTCTCTTGCAGCAGAAGTATTGTAAGAGGGATAAATTATGAAGCGCATCCGATCAGGCGATACAGTAATTGTTATCACTGGTAAGAGTAAAGGCCATATTGGCAAAGTAAAAAAGGTTTTAGGTGTGGCCGTTGTGGTTGAAGGGGCAAACATGATTAAAAAGCATGTAAAGCCGAACCCGCAGATTAATCAGCCAGGCGGCATAGTATCAACAGAGGCACCCTTTAATATCTCTAATGTAGCTATGTACAATCCTCAAACCAAAAAGGCTGACAAAGTTGGTTTCAAGCTCATTGATAAGAATGGCAAGAATCAGAAAGTCAGATATTTTAAATCAAACAATGAATTAGTTGATATTGTTTAGTCAGGGTGATTGAAAATGGCAAGACTTAAAGAGCACTACAAATCAAATGTAGTCGAATCATTGATGAAGAAATTCGGCTATAAAAGCGTAATGGAAGTTCCCAAGATCCTTAAAATAACAGTAAATATGGGTGTTGGCGAAGCGGTTGGCGATAAGAAAATTATGAATCATGCAGTCGATGACATGACTCTGATTACAGGCCAGAAGCCAGTTATCACTAAAGCAAAAAAATCTATTGCAGGCTTCAAGATCCGCGAAGGATGGCCTATTGGATGCAAAGTGACGTTAAGAAAACAAAAGATGTATGAATTTCTTGATCGTTTAATCACCATTACCTTGCCACGTGTAAGAGACTTCCGCGGTCTTAACCCCAAATCTTTCGATGGAACAGGCAATTATAGCCTGGGAATTCATGAGCAAATCGTTTTCCCCGAGATTGATTTTGATAAAACTGATGGGATCCGTGGCTTAGATATTTGTATTACTACAAGTGCTAAAACGAATGAGGAAGCAAGGGCTTTGCTAGAAGCGTTTAACTTGCCATTAAAAGACAGAGACAAACATTAAGAAGGGTATTTACTGTGGCCAAAACATCAATGCTCGAACGAGAAAGAAAGCGTTCAAAGCTTGTAAATAAATATAGAGAAAAGCGTAGTGAGCTTAAAGTTCTGATCAAATCATCTAACGATTTTGATGTCATTATGGACGCCCAAGCTCAACTTGCTAAATTACCTGTTAATTCAAATCCAGTTAGACAGAACAAGCGTTGCCAGCAGTGTGGGCGCCCTCATGCAGTCTATCGGAAATTTGGCTTGTGCAGAATTTGTCTGCGTCAACAATTAGTTGCTGGAAACGTCACCGGTGGTAGAAAGTCCAGCTGGTAAACAAAGGTTCTATGGAGAATAAGTGTGAGTATGCATGATCCTATTGCTGACATGTTGACGAGAATTAGAAATGGTCAACTGGCTAAGCATCAGAGCGTAACCCTCAACTCATCAAAGTTGAAGGAAGAAATCGCTCGCGTATTGAAAGAGGAAGGTTACATTCTCGATTACTCAGTACAAGCTGAAGAGAATAATCACAAGACTCTTACAATCAAATTAAAATATTATCACGGCCGTCCTGTCATCGAGCGTATTTTACGTATTAGCAGACCGGGCTTACGTGTTTACAAACCTTTTAATGAGTTGTCATCAATTCCTGGCTTTGGTATTGCCATTTTATCAACTTCAAAAGGTGTAATGACTCACATCGCTGCCAAAAATAATCGTGTTGGCGGTGAAGTGCTTTGTGAAGTAGCTTAATTTTTGCGAGGAATAATATGTCAAGAGTAGCAAAAGCTCCGATACAGTTACCTGCAAATGTGGAGCTAACTTTATCAAAAAATGAAATGACTGTTAAAGGTCCAAAAGGTGAATTGACACAACATGTCAATAAGCTTGTATCTATTACAAGAGATGATGCTAAAATCACTTTTAGCCCAGCCTCTAATGACCCCAATGCCTGGGCGCAGGCAGGTACAGTCCGTGCGCTTCTAAACAATATGGTTAAAGGTGTAACTGATGGTTTTTCTGTTACCTTGGAACTCGTTGGTGTTGGATACAGAGCGCAAGCTAGCGGAAAGTCTGTCAGCTTATCATTGGGATATTCACATCCCATTGAATATGAATTGCCTACTGGTGTGACTGTTGAATGTCCAAACAACACTACGATCATCATTAAAGGAATTGATAGACAATTATTAGGTCAGGTTGCTTCTGAAATCCGTGCATTCAGACCACCAGAGCCCTACAAAGGAAAAGGTGTGAAATATGCTGGTGAACAAATTGCGCGTAAAGAAGCCAAGAAAAAATAGGGTTTAAATTATGAGTAAGATTAATGCACGTGTAAGACGCGGAGCCAAAACAAAAGCAAGACAAAAGTATTGCGGTCGTCCACGCCTTGTGGTTTATCGTAGTACTACACATATCTATGCTCAGATTATAGTACCCGGTGAAAATGGTGACCGTGTAGTGGCTTCCTGTTCCACAGTTGATAAAGAAGCAAGAGGTTCTATTAAAGGTACTAAAGTTGAGCAGGCGACAATGGTAGGAAAACTACTTGGCGAACGAGCTAAGGCACATCAAATCACCGATGTTGCATTTGACCGCTCTGGGTACAAATATCATGGCCGCGTTAAGGCACTTGCTGATGGTGCCCGTGAAGCTGGTTTGAATTTTTAAGGAACAGTGATGGCATTTGAAGAATCCAAAATGACTGAAGGGTATCAAGAGAAACTAGTCTCTGTGACCCGAACAGCGAAAGTAGTAAAAGGTGGGCGAGTATTCGGTTTTGCTGTACTTGTCGTCATTGGCGACGGAAAAGGTAAAGTTGGTTACGGACGTGGTAAAGCCCGTGAAGTGCCGATTGCTATTCAGAAAGCGATGGAACAAGCACGTAAGAATATGACTTATATTCCATTGGCTGGAAATACAATACATCACGAAATTACCTGGAGCTATGGTGCATCCAAGGTATTCATGAAACCTGCCAGTGAAGGTACCGGAATTATTGCTGGTGGTGCAATGAGAGCTGTTCTCGAAGTACTGGGTGTCCAAAACATTCTTGCTAAAAGTATTGGTTCAACTAACCCAAGCAACATCGTCAGAGCAACTATCGGTGCTTTGTCAAATATTGGAACTCCAGATTATGTCGCTGCTAAACGCGGTAAAACTGTTGAAGAAGTGATGGCAGGCTAATCATGAGCAAAAAAATTAAAATTACTTTGGTAAAAAGTACAATAGGTAGAAAGCCCAAGCATATTCTAATTGTCAAACAATTAGGCCTGGGTAAATTAAATAGTTCTGTTATTCATCAGGATATTCCAGCGATCCGCGGTCTTGTGAATACTGTTCACTACTTGTTACGTGTAGAGGAGTGTGCCTAATGAAATTAAATACACTTTCGCCTGATCCAGGTTCAAAACGTCCTAAGCAACGCTTGGGTCGTGGTATTGGTTCTGGTCTGGGTAAGACAAGCGGAAAAGGCCATAAAGGGCAGAAGGCCCGTGCTGGTGGATACCACAAGATCAACTTTGAAGGCGGTCAGATGCCTATTCAAAGACGTTTGCCTAAAATGGGTTTCAAATCCCGCATTGGCAAATACAATGATCAAATCACACTTAGTGAACTCGCTTCCATTGAAGAAGAAATCATTGATATGGATACTTTGCGTCGGCACCGACTGATTAATACAGCGGTTAAAAACGTTAAAGTGATTCTTTCTGGTGAGATCAATGTTGCTGTCAAATTGAAAGGGATTCCTGTGACCAAAGGAGCTCGTGCAATGATTGAACAGGCTGGTGGAAGTATAGAAGACTAATTATGAAAAACCGGAAGCAAATAGCAGGTCAACCCAAAAGTGGGTTGACTGAATTAAAGACCAGAATATTTTTTGTCATTCTTGGGATTCTTGTTTACCGTTTAGGTGCGCATATACCCGTCCCTGGACTCGACCCACAGAAACTGGCCAATTTTTTTGGCGAACAACAAAATACTATTTTTGGCCTCTTTAATATGTTTTCTGGTGGGGCATTATCCCGAGTCACTGTATTTGCTATTGGTATAATGCCTTATATTTCCGCATCGATTATTATTCAGCTTTTTTCAGTCGTTTCTCCCAAGTTGGAGCAGTTGAAGAAAGAAGGTGAGCAAGGGCGTCGTAAAATCAACCAATACACGCGCTACCTGACATTGTTGTTATCAGTTTTTCAATCATTAGGTATGGCTCGATGGTTAGCTGGACAGCACATTGCTTTGCATGCTGATTTCACATTTTATTTTACGGCTGTTGTCACATTGGTTACTGGTACGATGTTTTTGATGTGGCTAGGTGAACAAATTACTGAAAAGGGCGTCGGGAATGGTATATCGCTTATCATTTTCTCTGGAATAGTTTCCAGTATGCCTAATGCAATTGCATCTGTGTTCCAGCAAGTCAAAGAGGGGCAAATGCAGGCTCTGAGTCTGATTTTGATTGCATTGATCGTAGTTTGTGTAACCGGGTTTGTTGTATTCATGGAACGAGCTCAAAGGCGTATCAGAGTTAACTATGCTCAACGTACTCAGGGTCGCAAAGTATATGCCGCACAGACCAGTCATTTGCCGTTGAAAATAAATATGTCTGGAGTAATCCCGCCTATTTTTGCTTCCAGCATTATTCTGCTGCCTGCGACACTTGCACAGTTTTTTGCTAAGGGAAAAGGAATGGACTGGTTAGCTGATATTGGAATGGCTTTATCGCCCGGTCAGCCTTTATATCTGATCGTCTATGCGGTAGCTGTTCTGTTTTTTGCCTTTTTCTATGCTGCTTTAGTGTTTAACCCTAAAGATACAGCTGATAATTTGAAAAAGTCAGGTGCTTATATTCCAGGGATTCGACCTGGTGAGCAGACGACAAAATATATTGATTCGGTAATGACCCGGCTAACATTAATTGGCGCTATTTACCTTGTACTGGTATGCTTGCTGCCACAGATATTAATGTACACCTGGCATGTACCCTTCTATTTTGGCGGAACTTCACTTTTAATCATTGTTGTTGTGATTATGGACTTTGTCGCACAGGTTCAGGCGCACTTAATGACTCAACAATATGATTCACTGATGAAAAAGGCCAATTTTAAAGGTACTAAATTACCTGGTCTTTTATGATTATTACTCGGAGTTATGAATGAAAGTTAGAGCATCAGTTAAGCGTATTTGCCGTAACTGCAAAATTATTAAGCGTCATGGAAATGTCAAAGTTATATGTAAAGATGCTAGACATAAACAGAAGCAAGGTTAATCTTGCTTGATTTTAATCCAATAAAATAGTATTCTTCTGTCCCTTTCCGGCAGAGCAAAGTAAACATACGGAGAAATTAATGGCTCGTATTGCAGGTGTAAATATACCAGATAACAAACATATAGTGATTGCACTGACATCAATCTTTGGTATAGGTAAAACAACTTCTAAACATTTGTGTAAAACAGTGGGTATTGAAGAGTCCACTAAAGTATTCCAGGTTCCTGAAGAGAAGCTGGAAGCCTTGCGTACCGAAATTGCTAAAATGACTGTGGAAGGTGACCTGCGTCGAGTTGTTTCCATGAATATCAAGCGATTGATGGATCTCGGATGTTATCGAGGACTTAGACATCGACGTGGACTCCCTCTGCGTGGACAACGAACTAAAACCAATGCTAGAACCCGTAAAGGGCGACGCAAAGGCACAAGTAATTAATAATTCAGGATAGTAAGATGGCTACAAATAAAGCTAAGCAGCAAAAGACAAGAAAAAAAGTAAAACGTGTCGTTTCCGATGGTATTGTGCACGTTCATGCTTCTTTTAATAACACAATTGTTACTTTTACTGATAGACAGGGTAACGCTCTGTGCTGGGCAACGTCAGGCGGTTCTGGTTTCCGAGGATCGCGTAAAAGCACTCCTTATGCTGCACAGGTTGCTACTGAACGTGCCTCTGCTGTTGCAAAAGAATATGGTATGAAATCTGTTGCAGTATTCGTTCATGGTCCTGGCCCAGGACGTGAGTCAACGATTCGAGAGCTTATCTCTCAGGATTTCAAAATTGTTGAAATTACTGATGTCACAGGGATACCCCATAATGGGTGTAAACCTCCCAAGAAACGTCGCGTATAAGATTCAGGAGTAACTAATGGCAAGAAAATTAGGCCCAAAGTGCAAATTGTCAAGACGAAGAGGCACTGATCTATTATTAAAAAGTGGCGTTCGTGATTTTAAATCCAAATGCCGTTCTGAAAAGAAACCTGGCCAGCATGGTGACAAAAAAGGTCGCTTGAGTGACTATGGTCTGCAGTTAGACGAAAAACAAAAAATCAGAACTTATTATGGTATTCTCGAACGTCAGTTTAGAAACTACTATAAAAAAGCTGCTCGCATGAAAGGTTCTACAGGTGAAAATTTGATGGTCCTTCTTGAGAGCCGATTGGACAATGTTGTTTATCGATTAGGTTTTGCCAGCACTAGAGCTGAAGCCAGACAACTTGTTACTCATAAAGCTATTCTGGTGAATGGCCAGCTGGTAAATATTCCATCATTCATTTTGAGTGCTGGTGATAAAGTTGAAGTTAGACAAAAAGCAAGAGAACAAGGTCGTATTAAAGCAGCTATCGCTTTATCCGAACAACGTGCTCCTTGCGATTGGTTAACTGCTGACTCTGGTTCAATGAAAGGTACATTTACATCTGCACCTACGTTAAATGATATATCATCTGATTTTAACGTTAATCTGGTTGTTGAACTTTACTCTAAGTAAGCTCGGAGACATAGCTGAATGTATACTGAAATAAACGAAATGCTGACGCCAACAGTGCTTAAGGTGCAAACTGATTCAATCAATCGTTCACGAATCGTACTTGAGCCTCTCGAGCGCGGTTATGGCCATACGCTGGGGAATGCGTTAAGAAGAATTCTTTTGTCTTCTATGCCAGGATGGGCAATCACTGAAGTATCGATTGCTGGTGTTCTGCATGAATACAGTACTATTGAAGGTGTACAGGAAGATGTTGTTGACATACTGCTTAATTTGAAGCAAGTGGCTATTAAAGTTGCCTCCGGTAATGAAGCCACTTTAAGTCTTGTAAAAGAAGGTCCTTGTGTAGTTACTGCAGGTGACATTCAACTGAATCAAGGGCAGGAAATTGTGAACCCGGATTTGGTCATTGCCACTTTGAACGAGAATGGTAAACTGGATATGACGCTTAAAGTAGAGCGTGGTGTTGGTTTCCATTCCACTGACTCATTTGTTCGTGACTATGAGAATGATCTGGAGCGTAAATCTGTAGGTAAATTGAAGATTGACAATTCCTTTTCTCCTGTAGTGAAAGTCGCTTATTTTGTTGATAGTGCTCGTGTTGAAAACCGTACTGACCTTGATAAGCTGACCATTGATTTACAAACCAATGGAACATTGGATCCTGAAGATGCTATTCGTATTTCAGCTTCTATCCTGCAGCGTCAATTACATGCTTTTGTCGATATGAAATTCGAAGAATCAAGAGCGGATAATAAAGAAAGAAATGATTTTGATCCTATTCTATTAAGACCAGTTGATGATCTGGAGTTGACTGTAAGATCAGCAAATTGTTTGAAAGCAGAAAATATATATTATATTGGGGATTTGGTTCAAAAAACTGAAAATGAACTCTTGAAAACCCCTAATTTAGGAAAAAAATCCTTAACTGAAATAAAGGATGTTTTAGCATCACGTTCTTTATCTTTAGGAATGAAATTAGAAAATTGGCCGCCAGCTAATCTAGGCGATTAATAGGAGTCTTATCAAATGCGTCACCGTAATTCTGGCCGAAGTTTCAGCCGTACAAGTAGCCATAGAAAGGCAATGTTTTCTAACATGTGCAATTCTCTGATTGAGCATGAGGTTATTAAAACTACCTTACCTAAGGCAAAAGAACTCCGTAAGTATATTGAACCTCTGATTACTGTTAGTAAAAAAGATTCAGTTGCTTCACGACGACATGTCTTCAATCGCTTAAGATCAAAAGAAGCAGTTGGTAAATTATTTACTATCCTGGGGCCAAGATTTAATAAACGCCCAGGCGGCTATGTGCGCGTTCTTAAATGTGGTTTCCGTGCAGGCGATAATGCACCAATGGCCATTGTTGAGTTTGTCGATAGACCTGCTCAAAACGAAGAATAGATTCGTTGTATAAAAAAGCCCACAGTTGTGGGCTTTTTTATTTGTACCGACTTGCAATATTCATCTCTAAGCTTTTAGCCAATTATTTCTTCTTCAATTTTTTATATTCTTTATTTTCTCAAGGGTAACTAACTCTTCGATTGTTGTGAACATCTGCTAGAGCGGCCTCATCCTCATGATATTTCAGCGAATGCTTAATTGAGAAGTCATAAACATTTGTTACCGCGATTTCTTCGTTTTCCATAGTTATCCCGGGTATCATCATGAGTTTACTTTTGAGTTCCTCGTGATTATACCCTTCAGCGCCATTAACGAGTGTGCCAGTCCAAATGGCAATGTTGCGACTGCGGTAAAAGTACCATAAATATGGATTTCCATTCATGGAAATAGACGGGAAATAAATCTCCGCCGAACTTCGTCTTTGCTCAGCCAGAGTTGATCCATTTTCAGCGCGGGTGCTGCGAAGCGCCGTGTCTGTTTTTTCAAATATTGAAATTGCCGGATATTTAACGCGAAGCACCCGTACATCATGGATGATTGCCTGACTCTCTGTTACGGTAATATCTGCCTTATGCTGGCGTAGATAACTAGATAATTCCTCTTTATTGTATTCTTCGGTACCCAAGAGTTTAAAATTTGTGGAGGCTGTATTGTTATGCCGATTATATTTCCAGATAAATGGATGACCCTTATAGGCAACATCCGGAAAGTAAATATGGTCAGCCAATGGAGAACGAACCGGTTCAGATGATTCTCCTCTATTGGATCTGCTGCTCGCTATACAAAAAAAACTGAGAAAATTCTTTGGCATATGGCCTCCTGCTCGGATTAATTTAGTAATTCTATTGCAGTAGAACCACAGGAAATACAAGGCTGGCTCATCCTATGTTCTAAGTGTAACTCTCCTGATTAAAGTCTATCAGTGGTAGAACTTCTGGCTTGACTCTGGTTCATGTCATAACCTGTTTTTACTGAGAATGCAAGATCTCTCAGTGTGCGAACCTGGTTTGCGAGTACATAGGCCTGGTAGTGACAATGGATTTGTTCGCCAAGAGCCTGATTATTTCTGTGGGCCTGGTTTCATTCTCTCAATCGTGTCGGCAGTGATTTTTCTGAATTTTTCAGCAGTCAATTCACTTCCTTTGTCGGTATTCTTTTCGCTGTTTATAAGTATTTCTTCGTAAGCGTTTTTACCTAACAAAGTAAATAAATTATTCAATTCAGGGATTGACAGCCTTGATAAAGCCGAATTTTCTTCTGGCATTGGGGGTGATATTTTAGATGTTTGACTTTCATAAGCATAGGCCATTTCTATGAGCTTCCCTTCTTCAAATTGCCTGCCAATCAGTTCAACTCCAACCGGCATATGCAAAGCATCGCTATATCCCACATTAATACTAATAGACGGCAAGCCTGCGTTCGATGGGATGGGCGCACGCCAGGTGTTCACCGTCATGGCATCATAGGTAGCTGTTCCTTGGCTAGTAATGGGCATCAGTAAGGCATCCAAATGGTTTTGATCCATTACTTTTTGTATATAGGCTCTGTTTTGGGCAAAAATGGTTAAAGCTCTTTGATGCGAACTGCCTGATTTGTCGGCCATGCTTGCCATAAAGTGAAGACAATCTTTAAGTGAGCCGAAATTTCTCGTGCGATTGGATTGGCAAATATCACGGAAACTTCTTCTTGTTGATGGAAAAGATGCAAGATAGGCATCAATATCCTGAATCTCTCCCGCCTGATTATTCTGACGATCATTATCGAAAGCTGGCAGGTTAATATCAACGATGGTTGCGCCCATTTGCTGCATATTTGCAATAGCACTCTTGATTATTCTGTTGATGCTCGCTGGCATTTTATTGAATGGATCAAGGCCATTAACGTTACGTACAACAGCAATTCGTTTATCAACCAGGCCCTTCTTATTGAGAAACGCGGTATAGGTTTTTACCCTCGGAATATTCATTGTTTTTGGATCCCTGGAGTCGGATTGGGCGATAACATCCAGTAAAATTGCCAGGTCCTGTACGGTACGTGTAATTGGACCCGCTGTTCCGTCCAGATTGCCCATAGGGAAAATACCATGTTGGCTAATTAATCCGGTGCTTGGACGAAGCCCTGTTAACCCATGGAAAGCAGCTGGAATCCTGACCGAGCCGCTATTATCAGTGCCAATAGCAAGCAAAGCGAAGCTTGCACTGACGGCAGCTGCTGACCCGCCACTAGAGCCACCGGGATTCTTGCTGGTATCAAAAACATTCCCGATTCTTCCACTGCGGCTGCTGATCCCAAACATCCCCCAGGCAAACTCATCCATCCCTCCTTTGCCCAGAATAATAGCACCTGCACCCCGCAATTTCTCTACCAGAAAAGCATCGTGTACCGGCTGACTACCTAATAAAGCGTAAGAGCCAGACGTTGTGGTCGTATCAAAGGAATCGATATTATCTTTTAAAATTATGGGAATACAGTGGAGTGTTCCTGACATTAGACCTGTTTCTTTGAAAGACAAATCCAACTGCTCTGCCTGCGTTAGAACGGAAGGATTAATTTCAGTCCAGGCATTGATAGGTGCATGGCTATTGACACTTAAATCATATTTTTTAATGCGTTCAAGATAGGCGGTTACTAGCTGTAGGCAAGAGAATTGCTTATTTTGAATTCCCTTATGAATGGAGGCTATGGTCAGCGATTCCAGATGAGGCGAGGGATTTTGAATGGAGAAGGACGCCCCGGAAAAGAGTAAGATAAAAAAAAGGGAGCCGATTCGGGTATATTTCATGATTGATTCAATTTTGATATTAATCTGGGCATTCTCTATATCATTAACGATACTGGTTCTGCTCATTAAACAAAAGCCCATTAAATATGGGCTCTTGGAAAAACAATTTACACGTTTACTTCTAGTGCTTACTAAAAGGGGATATCGTCATCCAGTTCATCAAAGGCATTATGAGCAGCGGAGCTCATCTGCGGCTTTCCCATTCCTTGTTGAGCGGGTGCCTGCTGTGGCATATCGCTGTAATTAGAGGAGGCACTGCCTTTGCCGTCAAGCATTTGAATGTCATTGGCTACTATCTCGGTAGTATAGCGATCCTGGCCTTGTTGATCCTGCCATTTTCTGGTGCGCAGGCTGCCTTCCACATAGACTTTTGAGCCTTTACGCAGGTATTCGCCGGCGATTTCACCCAGTTTATTAAAACAGACTACGCGATGCCATTCAGTGCGTTCCTGTTTATCACCAGTTTGTTTATCCTTCCATGCTTCACTGGTAGCCACTGATAAGGTGGTTACTGCGTTTCCATTAGGCATATACCGAACATCGGGATCACCGCCAATATTGCCTATTAATATTACTTTATTAATTCCACGTGCCATTTTTACATTTCTCCTGAGGTTCTTGCGAGTTAGGAAAGGATTATAACGAATTTAAGCCAACAATTCATAGAGCTTCGGTGATTGAAACAAATCTTATGCTATATCGAGATCAGGCAATTCCTTGCTGCCATCAGGACCTCTGATCTCTACCTTTGAACCAGTTTTACGATTCATGTACGACTCTGAATTTCACTTTTCGCACTGATGTCATTCATTGGCCAGCTAAGCAAAAGCCAAATCAGGCTGTATAGAGTGTTCATAATGAATAAACCTGAAATACCGACATATTGATAGCTGATACCAGACAGCAGACCACCGGTAAAGATTCCTAGAAACTGGCTGGTTGAATAAACCCCCATCGCGGTGCCCTTATTGCTTTTACTCGCCTGACGGGAAATGATGGATGGTAAAGACGCTTCAAGAATATTAAAGGCGACAAAATATATAAAAATCAGGATAAACAAAGCGGATAGTGTTGATGGAATAACTGCCAGTAAGAGCTGGGCCAGGGCTGTAAGGCCTACTGCTGTCAGGAAGATTAAACGCATTTTTTTCATGCGTTCTGCAATATAAATGAAGGGGAGCATGACTATAAAGGACAAAAGTAATACCGGTAAATAGAAATGCCATTGCTGGCCTAAATTACCTTGCTGTATTTGGGCTTTTAAAAGCATGGGAACCACATAGAAGGTGGAGGTTAAAACCAGATGTTGAAAGAAAATACCGGCGTTTAAGCGCTGTAATTTGCTATCCCGCAATACAGTACGCAGCAATTGCGGATTGGTTTCGCTTTCTGCATGAAAGCTTTCCTGTGCCGGTGTAGGAACAAGGGTATAAAGAAATGTCAGGCCGAGCAGCGATAAAACAAAGGTCAGATAGAAAATGCTCGAAAGCCCATAGTGATGGGTAAGTACAGGACTTATTATCATTGCTGCAATAAAGGACGTGCCAATGGTTAATCCTAAAATAGCCATGGCTTTGGTACGATCTTTATCTTCAGTCAGATCAGCCAGTAATGCAATAAGCACACTGCCAATTGCGCCCATACCCTGCACAATGCGTGCTCCAATCATTCCATAAATAGAGTGGGTCAATGCGCCCCAGAGGCTGCCCGCGGCAAATAAAATCAAGCCAATGGTAATCATGCGCTTTCTGCCATAGCGATCAGAAAGGAGACCGAAGGGAATTTGTAAAATCCCCTGACTTAATCCGTAACTGCCCAAAGCAATTCCAATCAGGCTCGCCGTGGCTCCGGACAATTGAACTGCGAGAACAGAAAATACAGGAATGAGCATGAAAAGACCAAGCATGCGAAAAGAGAACAGCATGGCAATGGGAACAACAGTTTTAGGCAGAGAATAGTTCATTCAGACAAAGCCAATGATTACAAAGCACAGATGGTACAAATTTGATGCCCTTGACACAAGCCTTTTGAACGATTGACAGTACTCGTTAATCAGGGTAGCTTGCGTATTTTTTATATTTGGGAAATTGAATATGTCCTTAGTGTTTCATGATCGAGTGGCTTTGATTACTGGCGGCGCCCGAGGTATTGGCAAAGCCTGTGCCCTGAAATTGGCAAAAGCGGGTAGTGATATAGCAATTGTATATTATAATAGTTCGGATGAAGCCCTGGAACTGGTAGAGGAGATTAAGTCCTTAGGAAGAAAAGCCTGTGCCATTCAGGCAAACGTCGCTGATCACGCCTCGGTCAAGGATATGTTTGCAATTTTTCGCGAGCATTTTGACAGGCTTGATTTTCTGATCAGTAATGCGGCTAGCGGTGTATTGAAGCCCGCCCTAAAAATGTCTACAAAACACTGGCGCTGGTGTATGGAAACCAATGCTCTGGCCCTCAATCATTTAGTGTCTGAAGGACGAGAGTTGATGCAGCGCGGCGGCAGGGTGATTGCTTTGTCAAGCCTTGGCGCTCATCGCGCGATTCCTAATTATGCTTTTATTGGGGCTTCAAAGGCTGCCCTGGAAGCCTTGGTCCGTTCTCTGAGCCTGGAAATGGCTGAGTATGAGGTAACGGTTAATACCGTTTCAGCAGGGGTGGTTGATACTGATGCTCTGAAACATTTTCCAAACCGTGAACAACTTCTCGATGAATATCAGGCGCATTCATTGGCCTCCAGACCATTAACGACAGGGGATGTGGCAAATGCGGTTTATCTTCTCTGTCTGCCTGAGGCACAAATGATTAATGCGCATACACTATTTGTCGACGCGGGCTACAGCAAGGTCGGTTGATTAGAGAAGCCTGGGCTTTGACTGGTAAAATTTATCAGATAGCTTTGAGCTTCGTCAATTTCGTAGCTGATTGCGAAAATTTTATGTTATAATCCTGAAATTTGTAAGCTAGAAGACTGCTGAGGATTAAGTATGAATGTAGAAAGCGTTTACCCCAAGGTTCGGGAAATTATCGCTGATGTATTGGTTATTGATGAAGAAGATGTTGCGCTTGACAGCCGTTTAATTGCCGATTTGGGCGCAGAATCAATTGACTTCCTCGATTTGGTATTTCAGTTGGAAAAAGAGTTTGGTATTAAGATACCGCGGGGTCAACTGGAGAAAAATGCACGGGGAGATCTGCCTGAAGACGAGTTTGAGAAAGGCGGTGTCTTAAGTGTTAAGGGAATGCAGGCACTGAAAAATTATTTAAGTGAAGTTCCTGCCCAGCATTTCAAAGCGAACATGAAAGTAAATGAAATTCCAATGCTGTTTACTGTAGAAACGTTCTGCAAATTGGTTGTAAGTGCAGTACAGGAACAAAAAACCAGCGAATCTGTAGCTTGATGCGTTTTCTATTTGTCGACAGGATCTTGCACTTATCGCCGGGTGAATTTATTCGCGGTGTTAAACATATCACTGCTGATGATGGCTACTTACAGCAAGATGAAACAGGACGCTTTGTGTTTCCTGCTTCATTTATAGGCGAAACCCTGGGGCAGCTTGCGGCCTGGAATGTCATGCATACCCAGGATTTTGCCAATCGGCCGGTTGCCGGGGTTGTTGCCAGTGCCAGCCTGCATCGTCCAGCCTATCTCGGAGAAACTCTGTATCTCGAGTCGTTTATCGACTCGCTGGACGATACTGCGGTTCAATATCACAGCATTGCCCGTGTGAATGATGACCTCGTGTTTACAGTAGATGGCGCCTTGGGCCCATTGCTGCCTATGAGTCAGTTTATTGCCGAACAAGAGGTGAGAGAGCAATTTGCTGAAATTAATCGCCCCGGTGACTGGAATGCCGGCAGTCAGGCTATTGACGAGAATCTGTTTTATGCGACGCGGCAACCGATTGCCTATCCGATGACTTTTGACCGCGTGCTGAAGGAAGAGCCTGGTCTGGCGTTGACTGCTGAGAAGCGCATTACCCGGGCAGCGCCCTGGTTCCCAGATCATTTTCCCCGCAATCCAGTACTGCCGATGACCGTCTTGCTGGAGTGTAAAATCCATTTGGCAAGGTATTTCATTGAGCGAATGGGATTATTGAATCAATTCAAAATTAAAGAACTCCGTAAAATCAAGATGAATGATTTTGTGCATCCTGGCGATACTGTGCTATGCCAGCTTCAGTTAAAGAAACAGGATGAAGAGCA
This sequence comes from Legionella quinlivanii, assembly GCF_900461555.1. Lineage (NCBI taxonomy): Bacteria > Pseudomonadati > Pseudomonadota > Gammaproteobacteria > Legionellales > Legionellaceae > Legionella > Legionella quinlivanii. The sequence goes on from NZ_UGOX01000001.1 coordinate 282,252, forward strand.
GCTGGTACTTGTTTTCCGCAGTGAAGTTGACGGGAAAAGAGTCTGTGTTCTTGAAATGGTTTGGCAGCGAAAGGTAAATTAATATGTCTAAAAAGCGAGTAGCGATTACCGGATTGGGCATTGTTTCTCCATTGGGAAATGATGTGAGTTCCACATGGCAAAATCTGATGTCGGGTCAGTCGGGAATTAGTACAATTCAACAATTTGACGCCTCCGGATTTCCAGCACATATCGCTGCCGAAGTAAAATCCTTTGAGCTTTGCGAATCCCTGCGCAGCAAAGATACCCGCTTTGCGATGTCATTTACCCGCTTTGCGCTGGAGGCGGCGCGGCAGGCATTTGCTGACGCAGGAATTCAGCCGCAGGCTGATACTGCAGCGCGTTGGGGTGTAGTCACTGGCAGCGGCATGATGACTGCTGAATTTGAATACTTGCAACGCTTCCAGAAAGCCTGTGCTGTTGACGGAAATATCAACTGGGCAGAGCTAAATAAAAACACGCAGGATTTCTATAAACTGACTGATTTTGGAAAAACCACCTCCAATTCAGGGCTTTCTCTTTTGATTCAGCAATTTGGAATCAAAGGCTATGCGAATTCAGTACATACTGCCTGTGCTTCAGGAGGGCAAGCGCTTGGTCTGGCATTGCAGGTGCTGCGCCGAGGTGAGGCTGATTATATGCTGGCCGGTGGTTTTGATTCGATGATTAATCCTTTGGGGTTATCCAGTTTCTGTCTTCTGGGTGCTTTGTCTACTTATAATGAACATCCAGCAACTGCCAGCAGGCCTTTTGATGGCACTCGCAATGGCTTTGTACTGGGTGAAGGTGCCGCGTTTCTGATTCTTGAGGATTGGAACAGGGCGAAGGCGCGAGGTGCCAGGATATATGCGGAACTTGCAGGAGAGGGGAATTCGCTCAGCTCCTACCGCATCACAGACTCTCATCCCAATGGTGATGGAGCCCGCCAGGCAATTGAACGCGCCTTGGCTGATGCTGGCGTTACCGCCCGCGATGTGGATTATATTAATGCACACGGTACTTCAACCAAGATGAATGATCTTAGTGAAACCAATGCGATTAAAGCCGTTTTCAAAGAGAGAGCTTATAGCTTGCCTGTCAGCTCCACCAAAAGTCAGACCGGCCACCTGATTGCTGCGGCAGGGGCTTTGGAAGCCGCATTGTCGGTGCTTGCCATACAGCATGCGCAAGTTCCCATGACGGCCAATTTAACCACTCGGGATCCGGATTGTGATCTGGATTATGTAAGTGATGGCCCTCGCGAAAAATCCCTTGGCGTTGTGTTGTCCAATTCATTTGGATTTGGCGGCTCCAATAGTTGTCTTTTATTTAAACATCCTGAGTTTGGCGGATCTGTTCATGAATAACGAAAAAAAACGGGTTTTTATAACTGGTCTGAGTGCTTTGACCGCCTGCGGTGAAACCCTTGATAAAACCTGGAATGCTGTTTTAACCGGCGAAACAGGAATTGAAGAAATTCGCCAGTGGGACTTATCTTCGTGGCCCGCTCGTTTAGGCGGCGAACTAAAAGACTTCAACCCTGGCCGTGCTTTGCCTGATCGCAAATTAATGAAAGTGATATCCAGACACGATGCGATGGGTATACATGCTGCGGTGGAGGCGATTAAGCATAGCGGCATGATTGACTATCGGGATAGTCTGGAATCTGCCGAGCATTTCAATGAGCAAACAGCCGTTTTTGTGGGCTCGCCGGGAAACAAATACTTCCAGCAGTATGATTTTCTGCCCTTGCTTGCCAAGTCACAAGGTAATATGCAGGAATTTGCCGCACAATTATTTAATGAAGTCCATCCCATGTGGCTCTTACGCATACTTCCAAACAATGTGCTCGCCTATTCAGGGATTACCTACGGCTTTAAAGGCCCGAACCATAATATAACCAACCATGCGGCAGGCGGAACTCAGGCTTTGATTGAGGCCTATCACTCAATACAGCAAGGTCAGGCTGATCGGGCGGTCGTGGTTGCCTATGACGCCGGCGTCGAACCGCAGGCGCTGTTCTATTATAACCAGTTGGGCGTTTTAAGTGACCGCCACCTGAAGCCCTTTGATAAAGAGCATGACGGCACCGTATTAGCTGAGGGAGCTACCGCGTTAATTCTCGAAAGTGAAGAAAGCGCGAGAGCGCGTGGAGCGGTGTGCCTGGCCGAAGTCGCAGGCGGGCTTGCTTCCACCGAGGCCGCTGGACTGTTTTCCCTGGAAGCGGAGGGAGCTTCACTTGCGCGTTTACTCCAGCAAGCGCTGACATCCTGTAATCTGAGTGCTGCTGATATCGATCTCATTGTGGCTCATGGAAATGGCAATGCCAAATCTGATCTAAGTGAAGCATTTGCCATTCAGGAACTGGTTCAGGGAGCGCCTGTTCCGGTAACTGCCTATAAATGGGCAATGGGGCATACCCTGACCGCGTCCGGGTTGCTGGATACGGTTTTAACGACCAGGGCGATAACTGAAAAATGCATTCCTGGTATTGCCAATTTGACTGAGCCAGACGCTCAGTGTGCCGAGCTAAACTTAAGCGCAAGCACTCGGGAGTTTGCGAATCAGCGCACTGCGTTGATCATCAACCGTGGCTTTGCCAGTATGAATGTTTGTGTGGTGATTAAATCCTGTGACTGAATCAGTGCATACAATCAATAGTTTGCCGACTACCCGTTTAGGCCGTTTAATGTTCAGATATTTTCCTTATCGGAAAGCGGTAGTAATGGCCAATATCGATCAGGTGTATGGTGATCAATTAAGCCTCTCTGAAAAGCAGCACTTGGCAAAGGCCTTTTACTCGCACCTGCTGATTTCAATAAAGGAAGGCCTGCAATTGCGCTTTATGAGCCAGAAAAAACTCAAGGAATGTGTGGAAGTCAGAGGACATGAGCGCATGCTGGCCGTTGCCGGTAAGGGAAAGGGAGTGCTGGTTTTAACAGGTCATTTTGGTAATTGGGAGTTTGCACCGCTTGGTGGAATCCTTAATTTCCAGGAGTTTCAGGGACAATTTCATTTTATTCGACGCACATTAGGTAATAAAACGATTGAGCGAATTCTATTTGGCAGATATTACCGTGCCGGGTTGAACGTTATTCCTAAAAAGAATTCTTTACAACAGGTTTGTGATGCCCTGGATAATAACCATGCAGTCATTTTTGTATTGGATCAGCATGCCTCGCTGGTAAATCGGGATGGGATTGCTGCCGAGTTCTTTGGAAAAAAGGCCGGAACCTATCGCAGCCTTGCCAGTTTTGCCCGTCATACTGGGGTTCCGGTAGTTCCGGCTGCTGGTTATCGTTTGCCGAACGGCAAGCATGTTCTGGAGTTCTATGAGCCTATCGTCTGGCAGGATTATGGCAATACCCAGGAATCACTTTATCAGAATACTCTGGCTTATAATCAGGCTTTGGAAAAGATAATTCTTGCCAATCCAGCACAATGGTTATGGCTGCATAAGCGTTGGAAATTAAAGGATCAAGCTTAGTTTCAAGATCAGCCCATATGTAATAAATTTGAAAAAAAATTATACTTACTGGTACAAACTAATATATTTGAGCTAGAATGATTCCCTAAATCCCTTTGATCAGCAAAAAATGCCTGCATTACATTTGTTATTTACGCTTGTAGTTGTCGTAGTTTGGGGAGTCAATTTTCTTTTTGTCAAACTGGGGCTTCAGGAAATTTCACCGCTCATGCTTTGTGCGCTACGCTTTGGGCTTGCCAGTATACCCGCTATTTTATTCATCAAGCCGCCTGCAATCCCACTTCGTTCTATTATTCTCTATGGGTTGATAACCTTTGCTCTGCAGTTCTCTTTTTTCTTTGTAGGCATGTACATGGGAATGACGCCAGGAATGGCTTCGTTAATTATCCAGACTCAGGTTTTCTTTAGCATGTTGTTTGCCTTCCTGATTATTAAAGAAAAACCCGGGCTCTGGCAAATCATTGGTGCGCTAGTGTCTTTTATTGGAATTGGCCTGGTTGCCTTGCACTTTGACAGTCAGGTCTCCCTGGGTGGATTTTTATGTTTACTCGGTGCTGCTGCGTCCTGGGGATTAGGTAATTTAATTATCAAAAAAGGTCCTAAAGTGAATATGATGGCGGTTGTGGTATGGGGCAGTTTTGTTGCCTTTATCCCCATGCTCATTCTGGCTCTGGCTTTTGATGGTATTCACTCATTGGGCAATACCCTCCATCATCTCAGCTGGAAAGGTCTTGGGTCGTTGCTTTATATCGTATACATCTCGACTTGGGTGGGCTATGGGCTTTGGAATTGGCTATTGAGCCGTTATCCCATAGCGGTGATTGTTCCCTACACTTTACTGGTTCCTGTTGTGGGTATGATTAGCTCTTCCTTGTTCCTGGATGAGCCTTTTCAGGATTGGAAAATAAAGGCCGCTTTATTCGTGCTCTCCGGCCTCGTGATTAATATTCTTAGCATCAAACTTCGCTTTCAGCTTAAAGCGAAATCTGCGGTAGCTGGCAGACTTTCGCCCGTAACAGCAAAAGAAGAACCAGAGCCAAACAAATGACAGACAGAACGTGTCTGACCAGGGCCTCTTATCGGCGTCGTTTTCTGCTGCTGTTGCTCACTGGCTATATCCTGCACATTGTTTAACTGGCTGACCATAGGACCAAATGAGGAAAGCTCATTTTCCTGTTCCAGTATTAAATGAATTGCGTCTAACTGATTATTTTGTATATACAAGCTAAGTAATTGATGGCGATTGCCGATGAACAACTCCTTATGATTAGTTAGCCAGCGCTCTATCTTTGAATTCCCAGGCATTAGATTACTTAATTTCTGGTAGGTTTTTTCAATCTGCTCACGCAGGTTCAGTTCATTGAATGGCAAAGACTGCCATTCAAACTGGCGTAATGCCTCATATAAGGCGTTCAGGCTCCTCGGTGAGACGTCCTGACGGGTATGCTTTAGCAATTGTTCCAGATCCTTGGGCAAGACTGAACCTTCAGCAAGGGCATCCATTTTCTGATAGCTAAAGCGGGATGAATCAACTGTGTTTTCAAATGGAAGCACATAACGGGGTGACCTTGGTTTGAACCAGTTTTCCCACCCGTAGAACAGTGAACGCCTGCACCATAATCGAAACGATAAGAACCATCCTGATTTTGCCATTAATTTGCGTTCAAACTTTGCTTCCTGTTTTGCGCGTTGGAGATGAGCCGCTACCTCGGGATAGGCTTGAGCGAAGGGCTTCATTTCTTTACAAAATTGAACCAGCTCATCATATTTTTTCTGCATTCCTGGAATTTGTAAGTATTTTTCCGCATTAAAACAGAGCAAATGAAATTTGATTCGGTTATTTAACAACTGCGGGTAATTAGTTAGACAATTGAACAACACATTGCCTGTCTCTTTATTTAAGTCAGGCTGTGTTAACAGCCAGCTGACTTTTTCGAGCAGTTCTTGCTGATCTGATGAAACCAGAGACTGTGGATGAGAGTCCAGGTAATCTTCCAGAAATAATTGCAACATTTCTGGCTTGCCATTGAAATGAATCAAAAAATAACTTAAAAAACTGATGGTTTCTTCAGTCTGACTAATTGCGCTTAATAAAGCCTTATTTTCCCAAGGGGATGGAAATTCGCTTTCTGTAGTTTCTGTTGCCGGGAGATTACTGGTTTGCCAGAGTCTTTTGGCTGGGCTGGATGAGGTAGTTCCCTCGCTTTTTGCTTTAAGCCAAACAGGCTCCAGCATTCTTTTGCTATTAATGCGTCCATCATCATAAAAAATAGAGCAGTCTGAAAAAACGGTATTGCTATATCGGTAGGTTTTTGTAATCTCAATAATTGATTCTTTGAGTGACTCAAAATGATTATCTTCATAGAGACTGAGTAATAATTGCATGCTCTGATTGGTCAGTTTAGCTTCTCTCTGCTTCAGAGAATGGATGAGCTCGCCAATAAACTGAACCAGGGCAGGTTCTTCCTGATTTCGGTGCAGGTATAAATGAATACAGTGATCCAGATGAACTCCGCTGCATAAGTCCGTCAAAGAAGCGGGCTGCTGTATATCAGGCAGTTTGTTCTTAAAGCGCGCGTCAATAATCCGAAAGAGGATCTCCTCACGTATCTTATTTTCCAGTTGTTCCAGGAGTATCGCAAAATCAGGCAGACTATTCATCAGGATGATTAAAGGCTTCTGAGCTCCAGGCAGGCGGGCATAATGTATAAACCAATAGAGGAGGAAGGATGACCTTTGTTCAGCAATACACTCGAGCAGATTGTTCAAGATTTCGGGCGTTAAATGATTAAATTGTCTGAATGAACAAAGTATTTCGGCTGCGGCCTCTGCCTGCAAGCCGCTGAGACTCGCTTCCGGCACCAGTGGCAGCTTGATATGCTGCGACAATGAGCTGAGGCGCAGAGGAGTGGGACGACTTGCGGTTAAGCTCAGACTGTCAAGCAGTGTTAGTCCCGGAAATTGCAGCAGGCAATCTGCGCGGCTCAGCAGATGGAAGACTAGTAAATTGTTTAAACAGGAATTGCCAATCTCTTTAGAAAGAGCCATTAGCGCATCAATCGGGAATCGGCAGACCATTAACAGGTCAAGAAATTCCTTAATTGATTGCTCGTCTTCTAAAACAGCCTGCTGATGCTGCTTTTCCAATAAGGCTATTCTTAGCCAGGCAGGATTCGCCCCTGTTTTCTTTGCCAGTAATTGCTCTTTGATCCATTTCCAGCTGATTAACGGAGTAAATAACGTCAAAATCCGGTCATCAATAGCCGTTTTCTGGTCCAGGCTAATCAATATGCACTGACGTAATGGTTCAGGATACAAGTGCAATTCATTGCAAAATTCCTCTACTAATCCCGCATGAATAAGCAGTCCAATTAATTTGTCCAGCCATTGAAGTTGATCAGCTTGCTGTTCACCAATATCGAGCATCCATCGCTTGAGCTTGTCCAGCAAATCATGCGATTGTTTTGTTCTGTTAAAACTTAATGCCAGATAATGAAAATACACCGCGGGATAGTCTCGATAGACTGAGGTACAAAGTTCATTTATTCTTTGTAAAAACGCCTCATCGTCTGATGACAGCAAGGTTTCCACTAGCAACAGATTTTCGGTTAGCTGTGCCGATACCTCAATGTTATTGTGCTCCTTCCAATGCTGAAGAATGGAATTCATAGAGGCAATAGCAGAGAAATCGATAACATCTTTTTTTACAGAGGCTGACGCTGTATTCAGCCACATAGTGAATTCAGCAGCGGGTTCGACAGAGAAAATCAGTTTTTGCAAGGTCGCAAGCGAGGCAACAGACTCTCTGGTTAATTGTCCAAACTGTGCCGCAGTCAATTCGGCCAGACAAGCGGGGGCAGGCGCAGTTTCAGGAAAATAATTCGCTAAGTGTTGTTGTAAACGGTTTTTGATGTGCTCAATACAAAACCTGGTTGAGCTGGGGTGATGGCTTAGGGTATTCAGAAATTGATAGTGAGAGGCTGGATTTTCAAGCGCAATTCTAATGGTATGTTGTAATAGCCGCTCATTAAGGGCATGAATCAGGTTTAGATTTTGCTCATTCTCAAGCAAATAACTAAAGCTTAGTAAAAATTCTCGGGTAATCTCTTCATTAGGCGGGTTGAAGGCGGGCGCATAACTGTTAAAAATAACAGCAAGCTCAGCCGCACCAAGCTTAAGACCTGGGCTTCTTAACGCAGCCAGGCGTTCTGTATCATAATGATTATGCCCGCTCTTTAATACTTCAGCAGCAATCATTCGTCCGTGTTTTTTTAGCCTTTCCTCATTGATGTGTAAATGCTGAATTTCAGTGTGCAGCCATTGCAGTTCCAAATGCTGGCTTAGGGATTCGGGTAGAGTCACAAGCCCGGCCTGCCTTTTTGAAATGCCTGAAGCCTGGGCTTTCTGTACCATGGACAAAAGTAAGGGGGCATAAGCTAAACGGTAAAAACGGGTGCAGGTCAATAACTCTTCGAGACTTTCACTGTCCATGCCATAGAGTACCGACACTAACTCCTCAATACTTGGATATTTTGTTAGCAGCTTGCTAAATTTAGCCAGATTCGCTGCATGTACGGGATTTTCTCTTTGCTGCAGATGAGTTATTAGTAATGAGGGAGATACGGCACTGAGTAGTTTGTATAACAAGGGAGGAATAATGTTTATTCCTGATTGTGTAAACAAACAGTTGTCCAAAATCCATTCCTGGACTTTTATATCCTGTAGAATATGGGGATCTCTAAAAAAAACATCCAGCAGCTCATTAAATTTCATGCTGATTAAAAACTGCTGTTGTTCCTGCCATTCTTTATGAATAGTCTGGGCATTAGCCAAGGCATCACTTTCTGCTTTAGGTAGCAGGCTAATGCGCTTCATATTAATTCGCGCAAAATAAGACTCAGGATTAAACAAGGCATGCAGACGAGGTGAGGAATAATATTCAATTGCTGTAAGATGGAGCTTAAATTTTCGCCATGCGCTTTGAATGGTTTGAATTTGTTCCTGTTTAAGCGCATCAAACGGCAGGCCTTGAGATTGACCGAGTGGATCGAAGGAGTTAATTATATCACTGACTAAGTTGGGCAAGTCATTGACGACCTGTTCAGCAATTCCTTTTCCCTGCTTTAGCAAGGGTTGCATTATATTTTTAACGAGTCCGGTATTCGCTAATGGGTGAGAGGGATTAGCTGCCTCCTCCCCAAGTTCCATCAGAACGCCTTCAATCAGGGGCAGCCTTTGCAGCCAACGGGCTGACACGATAGTATGTTCAGAAACATTTCCCGTATTGGCCAATGGTTCGTAAAATTGATTGAGCTTTATGATTTCTTCAAGGAATTCCATTTGTGCCTGCATGGCGATTACTTCGTCGGCAAAACCCAAATACTTAAAAAGAAGAGGATGGCATTGCCAGCCTTTCCAGGGATGCAGCCAGGCATCGCGCATATACTGATTTAGAAGACCTGCACTCTCAATAGGCATTTCCCAATCCGGGTTTTTTAAAAAACTCTGTATCTGCTGGCGTCGTGCAGCGGACTTCATAATGAGTTGGTGCAGCTGCTCCTGACAGGCGTTTGCTTCTGTATAATTTGCCAGTGCAGCAAATGCCTGCTCGTCTGCGTTAATTTTATTCAACCAGTCGGCAAGGGCCAGATGATTGCGCTGCAAACATTGGAACAGACTGTTGACGAAATTAAATTTTAGTTTGGGCTGTGTCTGGCTATTCAATATCCGACACAGCTGCTCCGCAGAGGTTAGCTCAGACAGCAATCTGTCAATCTGCGCGGGTGCCAGGCTGTGAATACCTTCCGGATGCCTGGCAATTAGATCGACAAAAACGAAAAGTGTCTGACTGTGTAAAAAAATCTCATATAAAGCCTGTACTGATAATACTCTGGCCAGGGTAATCAGCGAAGACCATTGAACGTCCTCGAGTTTGCTTTGTTCCAAGACATTGACAGCCAGTTTTTTTTGCCTTTCGGGTGTAAGCTTGTGAAACAAGAGAACATACTGCTCTTCTGTTATTTTGGCAGGAGGTTTCATAAGCAGGGATTGGACAAACTCCTGGCAGCAATCGCTATCCATAAAGTCTTGATTTTGGATAATGTCATAATGCTCAAGCAGCGTGCTGGTGAACGGATGATGCTCAATATCAGCCTCGGGCAGGTCGGTAAGCCAAAAATTAACTGCCTGTGGAAATTGCTGGCTGCCAAGGATAATCGCCGTCCATGCGGGATGCCGTTGCCGCAAAATTGCTATATTGTTAAATGTGACCTGCTGAAACTCTTGAACAAACTGATAGTGGTTGGCTCTATGAACCGCAGAGTTAGAGGATAGTTTCGCAAAAAATTCAATCTGGTCTAAAACCAATGCGCGATGAGATTCCTGCTCATGATTTAAATCGAGCTCCATTAACATTCGGTTAAACACGGGAATCACATCCAGATTCACTAATTCCGGTTTAATTTGCCGTTGTGCGTCTGCAAGATGCCTCTCTCTGTCTACCGGGGTAAACAATTTTAACTGTTCAGCCAGAATTGGATAATGGATAGCTGAGAGTGCATTGTGTGCTAATTCAATGAAAAGTTTCGGCAAATAAAACTGTAGTTCAGGCAACGCATAGACCGTTTGCAGAAAGTGTTGATCTCTTGGCAATAAAGAGAACAGGCTTGCCCGGTCAATCGTATCGAATTGGCCATTTTTGATAAGCTGTTTCAGCCAGTCGGGGAAGTTTTGAACAATTTCTTCGGTTTTTCCAGTATCAACGAGCCAAAATAGTTCCTCTTGGGAAAGGCCTGATATAGCTTTTTTAAAATGGCGCAGGCTTACAATAAATTGAAAAACCTGATTGTCCAAAACAGGGTTTTCAGCCTGCGACTTGGTTTGATTAATAAGTTGATGAATAAATAATTGCGCTGTTTCCTGTAAGTCTACTGTCTTTCTCACCTTCTCCCAGTTATTTAAGGTAGGGCCTTCCAGTGATTGAAACAGTATGTTGATGAGATCCGCCTTGGGAATTTTCTCAAGTAACTCATCATCAATCTGGCTTAGGTAATCAGGGCTGAGTATGGAGCCAGGATGGTTGGTAAGCGTGATAGTTAGCTCTTTGAGAGTTTGGCATTGCCCTAGTTGTGTACAAAGTAATAATTGGCATGCGTTTTCACTGTATTGTCCGGCATGCAGTAATTTCCAGCAGCTATGCTTTAGTGCATTGAAATTATTCTTGCCAGCAGCGCTTAGCAAATGCTCCACTTTGTAGAGATTGTTAAAGATTTTTTGCAAAACAGAGGCTTGGTTTCTGTAGAAATGTAAGAGGCGCAAGGCGTGTTCATCCATTTTCTCCGGATTATAAGTAATTAAATCGAGGATGCGGACTGCACGTAACTTCAGGTCATTATCCGCATTATTAACCAGTACACCCTGAAGAATTTGCGGGGTGTAGTCTTGCAGGAGGGACGAGCGTGAGCACAGAGAGTGAAAACAGGCTGGTGTGGTAAACAGCTGTTCTGCAATGAGCGTGACCACATTCCTGTCACCCTCATCATTATATTTAATCCATTGATGTATTGGAGCCGAACTATCCAGCGTCGCTTGCAGGCGAGTGCAAAACTGCATCAGTAACTGATGTAAGGGCGCCAGATAACTGCTGTCCTGTTTTGCTTTTTTAATTAAACTGACGATTAGCTGGATGAGATGGGATGTTTCAACTTCTGGCAGTACAGCGTCGAGAATTTCCTGATGGACCTGAGGCGTCAGCAGTAGTAAGTGTTCAAAAAAAGAATGTTTTTCTTTCTTTCTCAGATAATCACTTAAGAAATTAAACTTTTCGTCAGTATTTTGATTACGCAGTAAATGGATATAAAATCGATAAAATTCCTCTTTGCTGAGCAATTCAAGGAGTTGCTGTTGTTCTTTAGCCGATATTGTCCTTATCAAATTTAAAAGAAAAGGAAAGAGCAGGATTTTTTTTATATTGGTTTCAAACAGGGCGGAAAGCCATGCCATTGATAATTTGGAAACCCCATTTAGATGAGAGGAAATAAGTTCCAAAGGCTGTGCTCTGGATTTCTTGGGTAAAATGGCAATTGTCTGCGCTATCCGTTTGCAATCCGCTGCCTGATTGGCGGACGATTTCAATTTATCGCAAAGCACGCGGCAATATTGTTTACAAAGCGATTCCTCTGGGTGAAAAATTTGTTGCAATGCCAGAATGTGGCTGCAAATAGGAATTAACTGATCTAATTCGAGCAGATTGAGCAAGCTTTCAGTCAGTCGTTGGGATTGACCGGAGTTCTGGGTTAAAAAGTTGATGGTGAAACTCTGGTCTGGAGTATTCCGGCTTATATCTTTCACGAACTGGAGCAATTGCTCCAGTTCCTCAGTTTTCTTGTAATACTCACTTAAAAAGCGGATACAAAAAACCGTATTGAGCTTATCTTGTTTGAAAAACTGTTTGAACAGCTCTTTTCCGCTGCTTTCCTTGCAGACCGTAACCATCACCGGAATTATTTCGGCAACAAACTGTGAGTCTTCCCAGTTAAACAGGAGATAATGAGTAAGGACTTCCGAGACCAGATTTTCCAAAGATTTTTCAGCTGGACTTTTCAAGCGGGCGATCATTAGCCAATTTGCCAGGTTCGGTCTATCCGCAATAATTTTCTGATATGCACCTTCTGAGGCTTTGGCTCTGATGGCGAGCGCCTGAATAAGATTTTCATACTTGTTTAGATAAGTCTGTCTGGATGAGGCAAATCGTCCGTGAGCTTCCTGATTTTCCTTGGCATAGGTAGAGGCGATGGCCCGCAGCTTTAAAATACTGTCAATGAGCACCTCATCCTCAAGCAAGAGTGACAGACTGTTAATGGATTGTGCCGGTACTTCCGCTGCAGAAAGCAGGAGACAGGTGCTCAGGCGCTGCAAATGCGCTTTCACTTCGGGTTCTTGAAGTGATTCATTCTTCAGGATGTAGCCAATCAATTCACCGAGCCAGACAGCATCCTTTTCGGGTCTATCGGTCAGGGCGGCATAAAGCGTTTCCCGCTGCGTATTAGATAAAATGGCCAGCAAACTGGTTAAGGCAGTCCTGCGCTCGCCTGACTTAATCCAGGTGCTTAGAGCAAGCAGACATTGCGGCCATAAGTCAGGAGTTTCATTGATTCTATCGAAGCTTGCTTTAAGTGCTTCCTGTTGATCCTGCTCGAGAAGTCGTGAAAGAAAATGAATGGATATTTTGGTGGTAATCACCTCCAGTTTGTCTTCCGTTCCTCCCGTTTCAATCACTCTTAATAAAGTTTCCAATAAATCAAATGAATGTTGTTGAGCCAAATCATCAACAAGCTTACTTAAGAGGCTGCTATCCGGTTTGTCTGATTGATAAGCAATTAATAAAGCAGGAAGATCGGCTTTGGCCAGTAATGAGTCGACAAATTGATTGGGCATTTAAAACCTCCTTGTTACAGCAACTTGTAGGCTCTGTGAACAAATTTTAATTGTGGCTGCAAATGCGGCTAACTGGTGCCAATATGTCTTTGAACTCGTTAAATAGAGCTCGCTATTCGCCTCATTCAAAAACATATTAGCACTCAATTATCCGCATTTTCGCTCACAATAAAATTTATTCACAGAACCTAGCGTTCCCAAAAGCGAGGGGAAAATAAAATCAATAAAGAAAAAATTTCCAGGCGTCCGGCAATCATAGCAAAGATAAGAACCCATTTGCTCCAGTGATTTAAGACGGCCACATTTTCACTGATTGCTCCTAAACCAGCGCCTGAATTGGAAATAGAAACGGCAATTGCGGAAAATGCAGTAAGGAAATCATTGCCGAATCCCATAAAAATTAACAGCAAGAGAATAAATAAAGCAATAAATACCGAAATAAAACTCCACATGGATTGCAAAATGGGTTCAGGCAGACAATGCTTGCCAATTTTAATGGGCACAATCGCATTCGGATGAACTAAGCGAATCATTTCTCGCCTGGATTGCTTAAATATGAGCAGCACTCGAATGACTTTGATGCCGCCGCTGGTCGAGGCGGCGCAGCCGCCAATTAAACCGAGCATAATTAGCAAGATAGGTGTAAAAGTAGGCCAGTCATTGAATGGTTCGGCAATAAAGCCTGTGGTGGTTGCCAGAGAAATGATGTTAAACAATACGGTAATCACAGTATTATGGCTGATATCAAAGAAGTCATAAATGACCAGGCTGCCGGTCACAATCAGAGTGGAAACTAATAAAAAGCTGATATAGGTGCGAAATTCTTCATCCTGCCAGTAATGTTTAAGACTTCGTTTTTTGAAGGTAAAAAAATGAAGTGCGAAGTTTGTTCCTCCCAACAGCATAAAAAAGCAGGCGACCGATTCAATCAATTCACTTTGATAGAAAGCAAAACTGTTATCATGCATGGAAAAGCCTCCCGTGGAAACGGTGGAGAAACTTTCTCCCAGCGCATCAAACCAATCCATTCCACTTATCCAATAGCAAAGCATGCACAGCAAAGTTAATAACACATAGATTGACCATAGGGCTTTGGCGGTTTGGGCAATCCGCGGGGTGAGTTTGCTATCCTTCATTGGGCCAGGGGTTTCAGCCCGATAGAGCTGCATACCACCAACTCCCAGCATAGGCAATATGGCCACCGCGAGGACTACGATACCCATCCCTCCCAGGAATTGCAGCTGCTGGCGGTAAAACAAAACAGCATGCGGAAGGCTGTCAAGATCGCTAATAATTGTAGCACCGGTCGTAGTTAAACCCGAAACCGACTCAAAAAATGCATCAGTAATGGGATTGGGACTCTGTATTGCAAACAGAAAGGGCAGCGATGCAAATAAACAAAGAACCGTCCAGAAAAGGGCGACAATTAGAAAGCCATCTCTGGTTTTAAGTTCGTTTCTGCTTTGGCGAAAGAGCAGCCATAACAAACCGCCTGTACCAAAAGTACAAAGGAAGGCTATTACAAAGGGCCATAGAAAATCTTCCCGGAAAATGATATTAAAAAGGATAGGAGTGAGCATGCTGATACTAAACAGCATGAGCAAAATGCCAAGAATGCGTAAAATCGTTTTAATTTGCATTACTAACCTACAAAACTCAAACTCACCTGGAAGAGCGATTCAATGTTGCTGATATATTTTTTCTTTAAAATCAGAAGGATGATGTGATCTCCTGATTGCAATATCAGTTCAGGATTAACCATTAATACCTGACCATCACGAAATAAGGCTGCTATTGAACAGCCTGCAGGTAGATTCAATAAACTGACTGGACGTCCAACCACTTTAGAAGTGTGCTCATCGCCATGAATGACTAATTCTACAGCCTCTGCTTCGCTATGTTGAAAGCGATAGACTTTAACCATATTCCCGCGGCGCAGTTTGGTGAGAATACTGCCAATGGTAATCAGCTGGGGTGAAATTGCCTGGTCGATGTTGCTGCCTTCAATGAGATCCACATAGGCATTGCGATTAACCAGAGCCATTACCTGGCGGGCGCCCAGACGTTTTGCCTGCAGGCATGACATGATATTGACTTCATCATCATTAGTTACTGCGCAGAACACATCGGTAAACTCGATATTTTCATTGACTAAAAGATCACGATCAGCGACATCACCTTGTAATACAGTGCCTTTGTGCAATTGCGTCACCAAATCATGGGTCCGATCGGGGCTGCGATCAATCACTTTAATCCGATAGCGACGCTCCAGAGCCTGCGCCAGTTCGGTACCAATATGTCCGCCGCCAGCAATTATGATACGTCGATTGGGGTGAGTGTAGCGTCCAAGAGCTATCAGTGCTTCTTTAATTGCTTCTGGGGAGGCAATAAAAATGACTTCATCGCCGCTGGCAACCTGCATCTCATCCTGCGGTGAGAGTACGTCCTTATCGCGAAAGATCATCACAACGCGCGCTTCAATCCCCTGCAGATGTTCATGAAGTTGTCTGATAGTCTTGCCTACCATTAAACCAGAGGATAACGGCTTGATAGTCACCATTAGTACATGGCCGTCAGCAAAGTCGAGAACCTGAGATACACCGGGATAATCAATAAGATTTTCAATATGATCAGTTACCAGTTTTTCAGGACTGATACATACATCAACCGGAACATGCTCATCCTGAAATAACTCTGGATATTTATAATAGTTATGGGAGCGGATGCGTGCGATTTTGTTCGGTGTACGAAAGAGGCTGTAGGCAATCTGACAGGCCATCATGTTAATTTCATCGCTATTAGTAACCGCAATAAGCATGTCAGCTTGTTCAATACCTGCTTCAATTAATACACTGGGATAGGCCGCATTTCCGCGCACAGTCTGTATATCAAGACGATACTGCAACTCCTGCAGGCGGCTTTCGTCCTGATCGATTAAGAAAATATCATTATTTTCTCTGGCCAGATTCTGTGCCAGCGTTCCACCGACCTGACCTGCTCCCAAAATCACTATCCGCATAACAGTAAAGTTCCTTCATAGACAAAAGTGGCAGGACCAGTCAGATAAATGGGTGAAGCCTGATTTTGCCATTTTACGTGGAGCTGTCCGCCGGGTAAATCGACCTGAATAGTTTCTTCCATCTGGTAAAAAAGACGGCCGATGGCTGCTGCTGCGACTGCCCCGCTTCCACAGGCCTGTGTTTCACCGCAGCCTCGCTCATAGACACGGACTTGCAGGCGATCATTGGTGATAATCTCCATAAACTCTGCGTTGACTTGCTCCGGGAACAGGGGATGAAAGCTGATCTCCTCGCCAAGAGTATTTACCGGGGCCTTCTGAATGTCATTTACCAGGGTTACCGCATGGGGATTGCCGACGCTGATGGCATGAACGGCGACATTGTTTCCCTTTGCCAATGATAATATATAAGAGTCCTGCTGCTGAGTAACCAGAAACGGGATCTCCCTGGGATTCAGGCTGGGCGGCGGCATTTCAATGGTTACAGAGTCATCTTTATTCAGGATTAATTGCATTTTAGTGGTATGCGTCCCGACACGTATTTTCTTTTTGGTAGTCAGGCCGTAATGGTAGAGGAAGCGGGCAATGCAGCGTGCCCCATTTCCGCATTGCCCCACCTCCTGCCCGTCCGCATTAATGATGCGATAAAAGAAATCAAGTGATTTATCTTTTGACGGTTCAACAATGAGGCATTGATCAAAGCCGATGCCGCGGTGACGATCACTCAGCGTGATAATCTCTTTGGCAGTTAAATTGGCAGTTTGGTTAATTGCGTCTATGACGATAAAATCATTGCCTAAACCGTGCATCTTTGTGAATTTCAGACTCATGTTTTGGCTCTCGGGTTGGTCAGGATTCAGGGGCTGTTTGTTCTGGTAAATAAAGCGGGCCTTTCTGGCCGCAGGCTGATACATTGGCTATTAACACAACTAGCAACAGCACTTGCCCAAGGATCTTTCCTGATAATTTCATAGAAAACTCCATGTCTGTATTTAAGTATAATCATCGTCAGTTTGATATAAAAGAGCCGCGGTGTAAATGATTCACAGTCTGTTTAGTGTGCGATCCATAAAACAAGGCATTTTCTTGAGCGGTTTGCCAGGATATGCTGACTTCGAAAAGATTAGGCCATCACCAGCGTACTGATTCGCTCCGTTTCCAATTGATCCAGTGTTTTAAAGGTATCAAGCATGGCCTTGTTGTAACGTTGATGAGAGCAGGCATTGATAAAATGCTCTTTCTGGCGTGCAACGGTTACTCCAAGCGCATTGGTTTCTGCCCAGCGCAGCACAAAGTGCAGGGATTGGGGAATTAAATTATCTTGCTGATAGAAAGGTGTCACTTCAATGTGTACATAAGGAACTTTTGGTTCTTGTTGCTTAAGCTTTTCTGCGGTGTCGTTTTCGATAGCTTCCAGTATATTGAGATTGGCAGCTCTTGTTGCAGCGACAACCGATTGCTGATCATGGCCGCCTCCCAGGAATAAGGCAATTAAATGCGTCCAGTGAAACATATGACCTGTGGACTCGGCGTCGATTTCAACGCCATGTGCTTCAAACACGTCCTTGCAGGCAGCTCGGAAGATTGAAAACTGACTGCATGGACGCTTTTTATTCTGATTCTCTTCAATCTGATGAAGCGTTGCCGTGAATGTTACCTTGCCAGCCCGTTCCCAGATTCGCTTGAATCGTGCTTTTAAGGTGGCCACAGACTGCCCGGGTACTCTGAGTGCGCCGTTGAAATGCGGATTATTATCAGGAGTCGAATGGGTCCATAACTCGGAAGTTTCTGTTCTATAGGCAAGACGCGCTTCCCGGCCGCCCGGCGTTCTTCCTACTTTTATATAAGTTCCGGAGCTCTCTCTCGGGCTTTGCGGCTGAATTTCTGCTATGCGAACGCCTTTGTCTTTTAGCGGCGACTGGCAAAATGTATTAGAATCGGTTTTCGCCAGAATGAGCCGATTAGTCGAATAATCGATTTCCTCTTCGGCCTGTCGTTTTCTTTTTTGCGGGGGTTGAGAATGAAAAAAGGGAGTACAACTTCGTCGCGGTTTTTTTTCTGCCAAAGCGGCAATCAGATTATCATGATTAAGATTTTGAAGGCGAGCTAAATGCAGCTGTAAAAAAGGCCTTGATAATCGCTTTTTTTCCTGTGTGTCAAAGCGCTTGTATAATTCAAACCAGACATAGGGCGTCAGGTTTAAACCGTTGTCGGCAGGCAGCAGGGACGAGGCCTGAATCGCAAATAAAGTCAGTTTTTCCTGATTAAAATTCTCCTGCAAATAATTAAAATGATACCATTTGGTGTCGCTGCTGCAGTCGGTTTTTGAGATATATTGGCCAATGCAGTCTTCAGGGAGATTGAGCTGATCTGCAAGCCCTTTTGTCAAGCGTTTAGCGGAGTTTTCTGAATCGGCAGTCGAATGTAGGCGGCATGCTTCTTTCCAATCCTGAGAAGACAGTTTTTTGGACTCTGTGTCTTTCAGGTACAAAAGAAAGGATTCAATGTGCTTTATCATTGGACTGTTTGGCTATAGATAATACAGATAGGGATTTATTCTATCATGCTTTTAATGACTCTGCCAGATGGTGGAGCTTAAAACAGAGATCAATTTGTTCAGGGATAAATGGCAATCATTGAGTCAGTAAGTCGGTTTTGTACGGAATTATTGCTTTTTCTTGCACTGTGGTAGCGCATTGGTGATAATTTCCCTTTTTTCGGAGATCTTTGTTGAACGTTTACACAAAAGAGCCAGATACATCTCCCACGGCTTCGGTAATCTGGATGCATGGTTTGGGAGCGGATGCCTCTGATATGGCGGGGCTGGCATCTCAATATCCAATAAGCGCCTTACCAGTTCGTCATGTATTTATGAATGCGCCTGTCAGGCCAGTGACGATAAATGGCGGCATGCACATGCCGGCCTGGTATGACATCGTCGGCTTTGAGTTAACCGATCGAGAAGACGGCGAGGGAATTAAGGAATCCGAAAAGCAAATTAATGCGGTTATCCAGTCGCAGCTTGAAACGGGAATGACAGAAAAGCAGATTATATTAGCTGGCTTTTCCCAAGGGGCCGCGATGGCTTTGCATACCGCCTTGAACCGCCCCCAGGCAATTGGCGGTGTCGTGTCGCTTTCCGGCTATTTGCCTCTTGCCAGTGAATGCCAGTTCCATTTACCCCGCGAAACGCCTTTTTTTATGGGATATGGACGTTTTGATAATGTCGTTTTACCCGAGTGGACTAACTACTCTTGCAGGTTTTTAGAATCCAGGGGTTATCATGATCTGACCATAAAAGACTATCCGATGGAACACTCTATCTGTCAAAGCGAGATTAATGACTTAGATAGCTGGTTAAAAAGATTGCTAGGAGAAAAGGCATGACGATTGTACAAAAGTCACGCATTGTGAAATTTAGTTGCGAGCAAATGTATACACTGGTTAATGAAGTGGAACATTATGCCGAGTTTCTTCCATATTGCAGTCAAAGTATTATCCATCATCGAGATGCTGACGAGGTCCAGGCGACATTGGTCATCTCGGCTGCCGGAATGAACAAATCATTTACAACTCGTAACCGTTTGCAAGCAAATAAAATGATTGAAATTCGCTTGGTAGACGGGCCATTCAGCCATTTAGAAGGTTTCTGGCGTTTTGATGAGGTTTCTGACGGTTGCAAAATCTCTTTCGACCTCGAGTTTGAGTTTGCCGGCAGAATGTTTTCGATGTTGCTGGGCCCTATTTTTGAGCAGATTACCAATAAGATGGTAGATGCGTTTTGTGACCGGGCAGAGAATTTGTATGCTTGACGTTGAGGTGGTGTTTATTCCGTTGGAACAAGAGATATTTCAGGTTAGATGTTCGCTGGCTGACGGTGCCTCTGTGGGGGATGCCATTCGGCAATCTGGGGTATTGGACGTCTACCCTGAGGTTTTGGAATTAGATTATGGGATTTTCTCAAGAAAAGTATCTGCTGATACGCGATTGAAAAGCGGGGATCGGGTGGAGATCTATCGCAAATTAACCAATGACCCCAAAGAAAAAAGGCGTATTCGAGCCAAAGCTGTAAAATGAAATGGCTGTGTATGCTGGTTAAACCCGGCTTGCAGCCAGGCTTAACCGTTAAAGCCTAGGGAAAATGTTCAATACGAGTCAGCACGCCATTACTGAAATATAAGGAAACGTTTTTTACCTTAAGTGGCGAGCTGCCTTTGCGCCAGGTATAGGCGTAATCCCAACGGTTATTATTAAAGGTGGGACTCAAAAGACTGCTTCCCAATAAAATAGCGACATCTTGTTTGCTCATGCCTGTCTTAAGCCGAGATACAGTGGATTGCGGTAAAAGATTACCCTGCTGAACGATTCGTCTTGAAAAATCATAAGAGGCGCACGATGCAATGCCGAATGAAATTGTAAGAGCAAGTAATAAACGTAACAATCGCATAATTTTGCCTGTCCTGAAAAATTTCGCCATAATAGCATGTCATTCATAGAAAGACACTCCAATCGATTAGCTTTTTAAGGAGCCTGTGTGGAAGAGAGCCAACAGTTAAAAGACGCTGGATTAAAAATTACCATGCCCAGACTCAAGGTGTTGCAAATCCTTGAACAGTCTAAAGAACACCATCTTAGCGCCGAGAATGTCTACAAGGCATTATTAGACATGGGCGAGGATGTAGGCCTGGCCACGGTATACCGTGTTTTAACCCAGTTTGAAGCTGCTGGTCTGGTTGCCCGACACAATTTTGAAGGAGGGTATTCAGTTTTTGAATTAACTCAGGGTGATCATCATGATCATCTGGTCTGTGTTAAATGCGGGCGGGTGGATGAATTTGTCGACGAGGTGATTGAAGAACGTCAGCGGCTGATTGCTGAACGTGCCAATTTTAAAATGACTGACCATGCGCTGAATATCTATGGTCTTTGCCCTAATTGCCAGATTAAATGATTAGACTCTTTACAAGAAGGTGATGAATAAAGATAAGTTCTCTTGATTACCGGTAAACTGCATTATACTTAGGCAAAAGATAAGTTTTTCAAGGATGTTGCAAAAATGAATGAGGAATTACGCAAAGCATATGCCGCCGCTGAGTATCCGGTAATGGATATTGGTGGAATTCTGCTTGATAACAAGCTATTGCCTGACTCTCCGGTGAATCTGGTACTGAAATCTTTCAACCGGCATGGACTAATTGCAGGCGCCACCGGAAGTGGTAAAACCAAAACCATGCAGGTGCTTTGCGAGCAATTGTCACTCGCCGGCGTTCCCAGTCTGGTCATGGATATCAAGGGTGATGTTTCTGGATTAGCGGTTCCGGGGGTGGAAAATGATTTTTTACGAAGGCGCTGCCAGGACTTGAATTTATCGTTTATCCCACGCGGTTTTCCGGTAGAGTTTCTAACTTTGAATGAGGAACAGCAAGGTGTTCCTATCAAGGCGACAGTCGCTGATTTTGGCCCCATTCTGTTTTCACGAATGCTGGACATTAATGAAACGCAATCCGGTGTGGTAACCGTTATCTTCCAATATGCAAAAGAAGAGAAACTGCCCTTAATCGATTTAAGTGACTTCAAAGCCTTGCTACAGTATGTGCAGACAGATGCCGGTAAGACAGAGATAGAATCCCGTTTTGGGGGAATCGCATCTTCGTCCATAGGTATTATTACCCGTAAAATTATCGAACTCGAAACACAGGGCGGTAACAGTTTTTTTGCAGAACCCGCGTTTAACGTGATGGATTTGATGCGCACAACGAATCAGGGATTAGGCATCATCTCCATTCTTAGACTAATGGATATGCAGGATAAACCCAAGTTATTCTCAACTTTTATGCTGAAGCTTTTATCGGATGTGTATCGTGTGATGCCCGAGTTGGGGGATCCGGATAAGCCGAAACTGGTGTTATTTATAGATGAAGCGCATCTGATCTTCAAAAATGCCAGTAAGGCCCTGCTTAATTTGCTGGAAACCATCGTCAAACTGATCCGTTCAAAAGGGATTGGTCTGATATTCAGTACGCAAACGCCCAAAGACATTCCTGACAGTATTCTCAGCCAGTTAGGTTTGAAAATACAACATGCCTTGCGCGCCTTTACGGCTAAAGATCGTCAGGCCATGAAGCTGGTGGCTCAGAACTTTCCACCGACGGGCTATTATAATACGGAGCAACTATTAACCTCTTTAGGGATAGGAGAAGCTCTACTAAGTGCTTTGGATGGAAAAGGCCAGCCGACGCCGTTAATTCAGTGCATGATTAGAGCGCCCGAATCGCGTATGGGCGCTTTAACTGAGCAAGAGCTAAGCTCAGTGGTTCACCAATCCTCACTGGTATCGCAATACCGGCGAAAGGTCAATACACGTTCAGCAGCCGAAATTCTTGCAGAGCGCAAAAAGAATACTATCGATGTGACCCTTGAGGAAAGTAAGAAACGAAAACCGAAGGAGCAGGCAGACCCTTCAATGATTGATCAATTGAGCAAGAACACCTTGTTTCGGCAATTGGTACGTCAGTTCTTTCGTCAGCTTACGGATCAACTGCTCAAAATTCTGGGCGTGAAAAAAAGCCGGTAAATTGGATGAAATTTATATTGTCTATACTTAAGAGGAGTAATTGGTAATCAGCAAAAGCCTTTCGGGGTAAAAAAACGGAGTGACAAGGAAGTGCTCTTTTTAAATAATATGCAGAAATTGCGCAATATCATTACTATAAAAATACTGGCTTCACTGTCTTTGTTAATCAGTCTTTCTGGTATGCTGATGTGGATAGTGGCTGCCTCGAAAATTCATATCTTTACAGGAAGTCACTATCCAATGCAGTTTAACACTGCATTGTGCATCGCCTTAAGCAGCATTTCTGTATTGGCCTTGCCCTCCAGGAAAACACTCGCCTTAATTTTAAGCCAGTTTGCCAATCTACTGGTAATTTTGACCTTTGCCCAATATCTCACCGACATGAATTTTCTTGTAGATGATCTGTTTGGTTATGTGGACTTAAACGTGACCTATCCGGGACGAATGGCTCCAAATACGGCCTTGTGTTTAATTTTATTAAATACTGCTCTTCTAATGCACCTTAAATGTCATTCGCGAATTATACGTTTCACCCAACTCGCCCTGGTTTGTGTGGTATTTGGCCTGACTTTCCTGTCTACTATCTCTAATTTTCTTGAGATTAAAACCGTTTATCTGTGGTCGGGTTTGACCGCTATGTCGATTCAAACGGCTCTGGGCATTATATGTTTAAGCAGTTCACTTATTGTTTTGTTTCTTCTGCGTTTTCGGCGTTTTTATGTGGGTTTAATCGAAACTATTGCGATAGTAGTTACTGGAACGCTCGCTTTTATCCTGTTCTGGCAGTTTTTATATATGGATTTTGAATATAATGTCCGGAAAAAAATTCAAAATGAAGCGATGGTTGTCAGTAATGAAATCAAGGCAATTCTTGGCTCCCAGGCTGAAGCCGCGAGGCGCTTTTTTTATCGGGTCAGTGATTCGCCAATAGACGATGAGCGGCTAAAAAAAGATGCTGTTCACTATCTGGAAGATATGCCAAGTCTGGTATATATTCAATGGCAGGCAAACCAGGGTTTAATGTCCAATAGCAGTCAATTGGTGATGAATCAGGATGAGATGTCGCGGCTCTGTGATAATGCTCTTTCCCCAAACTCCGGAATACGAACAGTAATTTCTCTGAAGCCGCCCAATAATCATTATTACCTCTGTTTGCTGAGTGCTAATGACTCAAACAGGCTTATGCTTTTCGATTTGACAAAATTTCTATCCGATACTATTAACAGTCTTCTGCCGCGAGGCTTTAATCTCAGGATTTCTGATAACAAGCATGTACTTTTTGAACGCTTGTCTAATGAGACAAGCAACAGCGGCAATTTGCGGTTTGCCCACAAACTGGAGGTGTATTCTCTGGCGGGTGAACTGCGGTTTTTCATCTGGCCAAGTAACAATTATTTACGCAGCAATAGCCCTGTTCTGCCCGATTTCTTTTTATTTTTTGGCCTCATAATAACCGGCCTTTTGGCATTCATTAATTATTTAAAACACAGTGTCAATATGAAAAATGAAAAGCTGCGCAGTACGATGCAAAACAGAAGCCAGCAATTATCTGAAATGAAAGCCAAGTATGAACGCATTTATGAATACTCCCCAGATATGCTTTTATTCATTGATACGGGCAATCTAATTACGGAGTGTAATGAAACTTTTGTGGATTCAATGGGCTATTTTAGAAAAAATGGTATTATAGGACGTAGTTTATTTGATGTATTGCATTTAAAAGATAAAAAAATTAAAAGGGATATAGCTAAAATACTGGCTGACAGAGGAGCAATAAAAAACCTGGAACTGTCGTTGACCAATCTCAATGGAGAAGAATCGCTGGTAATGTTAAAAGCCAGCCCTTTTCTGAATGAAGAAAAAGAGTTCCTGGGATATTCTTTTAGCTTACGTGATATTTCGGATATCAATGCCTTAAAACAGGAATTAATGGCTCGTGAATACAGTGTCAACCTATTCCGCGAGAATATTGCTCTTTACGATCACATTCTTGACGAAACGACTGATGGCTGGTGGGATATTAACCTGGAGACGAAAGAATGCCGCTTGTCTAAAAAATTGCTGCGTTCTTTAGGTTTAAATGAAAGTTATTCTCGTTCACATGTGAATTTTTTTAGAGAGCATGTGATTCCTGAAGATTTTGCTATTGTTGAAAACAATTTAAAACAACATTTGCTTTCCAAAGGCCGTTTTCCTTTCAAGCAGGAAGTACGTTACAGACATCAGAATGGAAAGCTGGTATGGATCTTCTGCCGTGGTCAGGGCATTCTCGATCCGGATGGTAAAATTCGACGGGTTGTGGGTACGCACGTCGATATTAGTGCCCTTAAGTTAACTCAAGCCAAATTATCAAAAAAAATTAAGGAAATGGACTTGATTGATCAATCAACCCATTTGGTTTTAATGTCTGATGATATCGATTCGGCGCTGAGGAACTGCTTATCGCTAATTGGCCTTACAACACCCTTTTCCAAAGGTGTTCTTTATCGCTATAACCCCGCCGCCAATGTCATGGCGGCTACGGCTATCTGGGCCAGAAAAGAGATTGAGCCTGAATTGTTAGGGGAGGGGGAATTCCCTCCTTTTTCGCTGGCCTATGGTGAAGGGCTGGCGGGGAGAGCATGGCAGGAAGGAAAGTCACAATTATCTGGCGTTGACATTGAAAAATTCAAAGCAGTTCTGGTTAATAAGTGGAATAAACTGACTTTAAATCAGGTGATTGCGGTGCCTCTTTTTTTAAGTGATAAGGTGGAATGTATTTTTGAGTTTTATCCAACAAAAAAATTAGTCATCAATGAGAGTGAGTTAGGTCTTTTCGATATTCTGGCTACACAATTAAGTCTGGCACTGGAAAGGAAAAAAGCGGATTACCTGCTAAAACATTTAGCCTTACATGACGAGCTCACTCAACTGCCCAACCGGAGAGCATGTCTTGAAATGCTCGAAATGAGCTTGAGCCGTGCGAAGCGGAGTAATAGCCGGTTTGCATTGATGTTTCTTGATCTGGATGGTTTTAAACAGGTCAATGACAGCTTTGGGCATCATATTGGAGATTTACTGCTGATTGAAGTAAGTCAGCTGTTTAGAAAAGCGATTCGTAAGCAAGATTATCTGGCACGTCTTGCCGGCGATGAGTTTATTATTATTGTAAATGATTTAGTTGATCAGGAAATGTTGGCGGTACTGGCTAATCGGTTGATTCAATCTCTTTCACGTCCTCTGGTACTGGAAAATAATATTGTGAAAGTATCGGTCAGTATAGGCTGTGTTACGTATCCAGAAGCCGGTCAGAACATCGAGGACATTTTACGCGGCGCGGATTATGCTATGTATAAAGTCAAGCAGGGTGGTAAAAATAGTTTCTCGGGATTGTCCTGAGATTTTTAAAGCCCCCTCTCTCTAACTCTCTCCCCCAGAGGGGAGAGAGGATCTTCTCGGAATTGCTTATTTAACGCGAACCGATAGCTCAAGAATAAACTCCGCAATCTTTTCCGGTTTGTCCGGATAATTGACAAAGGCGTCGATTGCTACTTTTTTATTCACGCGCTCGCCGCTTTCTTTAGATTCAAATAGCGCCGCTCTGACTTCTTTGCCGCTATCACAAACAAAAAAAACATCCGATTCCGGACGTCGAAGGAATTCGGCATGGAATGATTTGAAAACCAGGGAAAGGTTTAATTTTTCTTTATTGGCGTAATAAAAAGCGTGGAGTCCGCCGGCGACATCTGCGCCAACAGCCAGTGCGCCGAAATACATAGAGTTGAGGTGATTTCGGCTTCGTCGACGCAATGGGATTTTCATTACAATCTGATCATCATTTAATACCAGAAGTTTGGGGCGTAAATGGCCAATCAGCGGCACCTGGAATGTTCCAAAATACCATAGGAAATATTTGAAGCGTTTAAATAAGGTCATGAGTCGTCCTTGTTTACCTGTAGTTTAGAGATAATCTTTTTTACCCCGCGTACCTGATTGACGCGCTTAATAATAACCAAAATCGATTTTTCCTGCTTGACCTTTCCACTCAGGGTCACGGTACCATTGCTGGTGCTGGCTTTAATACCCACTAACGGAATGGATTCATCATCAAACACCTTGGCTTTTAAAACGGCTGCTTCAACTTTTGCCGTAATATAGGCATCGGTTAATCCCATATTAACCGGTTTGATAACCAGATCCTCAATCTCTACCGATTTAACGCCTTTGGTTGATTTGGCGAGCGTTAAGGCATCGACAAAGGCCTGACGATCATTAACGTGTCCGCTTAGAGTGACGATGCCATTTTCTGTAGACACCGATATTTTTAAGGGGTTCAAATCCGTGTTTTTTGTATATTTGGCCTTAATTTTAGCAGTGATGACTGAATCACTGATGGTTTGTTCGATTTCTTTCAGATTGGGTTCAGCATAGACAGAGTGAATTGAACCTAAAAAACAGAAAGGCAGAATAAAATAAAGAAAAATTCGCATGGCAGGCTAAAGATCAATCCAGTTTACGGAATTATACCATAGATTGCCATTGTCACAGGTAAGCATCGCTCAGTCAGTTGGGGGCGGTCTGTCCTTTGTGCGCAGAAGTAATCAACTCATCTGCCTGGAATTTCTTCACCCCCGGGTATAATTACCTGGCGGGCTTTCACCTTTCCGCTAATTAATGAAGAAAATTCATCAGCGTGGCTGAACGAAGAAAATACAAGAAGACTTAAAAGAAAAGATTTTATCAGTTTGGTCATCATAATCTCTGCTAATAGGCTATTATTGTTATCGTCAGTTGCATAATCCGCTTTAATTAACTCCACAAGCTGGAATCAAAAGGGTATAATTGATTGTTTTTTGTTTAAGCAGGTCAGGCATGCACAGGATTAGTATACGCGGCGCCAGAACACATAATTTGAAAAATATCGATGTGGACATTCCGCGAAATCAGTTAACAGTCATTACGGGTTTATCCGGTTCCGGAAAATCATCCCTTGCTTTTGATACGTTATATGCGGAAGGGCAGCGCCGTTACGTGGAGTCTTTGTCGGCCTATGCCAGACAATTTCTTTCCATGATGGAAAAACCGGATGTGGATTCGATCGAGGGACTTTCCCCGGCGATATCCATTGAGCAAAAAGCGACCTCTCATAATCCGCGTTCCACTGTGGGAACAATCACTGAAATTTATGATTATCTGCGCTTGTTATTTGCCCGGGTAGGAGAACCGCGATGCCCTGTCCATCATCATAATTTACATGCTCAAACGGTAAGCCAAATGGTAGATCAGGTGCTGACGCTCCCTGCAGAGCAGCGGGCAATGATTTTAGCGCCGGTGGTGAAAGAGCGTAAGGGCGAGCATTTACAGTTAATGCAGCAATTGCAGGCTCAGGGCTATGTACGGGCTCGAATTGATGGCGAACTCTGCGAACTTGACGATCCCCCTAAACTGGCGCTGCGTCAAAAACATAGCATCGAAGTGGTGGTTGATCGATTTAAAATTCGGGAAGACATTGCGCAGCGGCTTAGTGAGTCCTTTGAAAACGCGCTCAACCTGGCAGAGGGCATTGCCATCGTTGCTTCACTTGATGGGAGTTTCGAGGACATTGTCTTTTCATCCAAGTTTGCCTGCCCGGAATGTGGTTATAGCTTGAGTGAGTTAGAACCGCGCTTGTTTTCTTTTAATAACCCGGTGGGAGCCTGCCCTTCCTGTGATGGCCTGGGTGTTGATCAGTATTTTGATCCAGAGCGAATCATACATGATCGCACAGCCAGTCTTGGTGCGGGTGCAATTCGCGGCTGGGATAAAAAAACCACGTATTATTACCCCTTGTTAGAGTCTTTGGCCGAGCATTACCAATTCGATATCGAGCTTGCCTTTGAAGATCTGCCTGAGTCGGTTCAAAACATTATTCTTTATGGGAGCGGTAAAGAGGAAATTGAATTCCGTTACCATCGCTCTCATGGCGGCTATCTGGTTAAAAAACATCGCTTCGAGGGGGTGATCCCCAACATGGAACGCCGCTACCGCGAGTCAGACTCATCGATGATGCGTGAGGAGTTGGCCAAATATTTATCTTCCCGTCCTTGTCAATTATGCAAGGGAGCTCGTTTGAGAGAGGAAGCGCGCAATGTATTTATTAATGATATCAATTTGCCAGAAATCGCCAACTATTCTATTGAAAAGGCCTATGAATTCTTCAAGCATCTTCATCTGAGTGGAAACAGGGGCGAGATTGCCGGTAAAATTAATAAAGAAATTTGTGAGCGCCTGGGATTCCTGGTCAATGTGGGTCTGGATTATTTGTCCTTAGCCCGCAGCGCTGAAACCCTTTCCGGGGGAGAGGCGCAGCGTATCCGTCTGGCAAGCCAGATTGGTTCCGGTCTGGTAGGCGTCATGTATATTCTCGATGAGCCATCAATCGGTTTGCATCAGCGCGATAATGATCGCCTGCTAAAAACGCTCACCCATTTGCGCAATCTGGGTAATACCGTCATCGTGGTCGAGCATGATGAAGACGCGATTCGTTCTGCGGATTTTGTTCTTGATATCGGACCCGGAGCCGGTGTGCATGGCGGACGTATTATCGCCGCAGGAACCCCGGAAGAAATTATGGCAGAAGAGAAATCTCTGACCGGGCAATACCTCTCAGGGGTTCGTTCTATTGAAGTGCCCAGACAACGCAAACACGTTGACGATGAGCGCATGCTGCATCTGACCGGTGTCTGCTGCAATAATCTGATGAATGTCAATGTGAGTATTCCATTAGGCGTATTGACCTGTGTAACGGGGGTTTCAGGTTCGGGTAAATCGAGTTTGATTAACGACACTCTGTATCCTTTGGCAGCAAATCAATTAAATCGTGCCAGTGTGATGACCCCGGGCTCGATTAAGAAAATAAGTGGTCTCGAACATTGCGACAAGGTCATTGATATTGACCAAAGCCCCATTGGGCGTACTCCGCGCTCAAATCCCGCGACCTATACCGGTTTGTTTACTCCTATTCGGGAATTATTTTCCGGCACGCCGGAGGCGCGGGCTCGCGGTTATCAGCCCGGGCGTTTCAGCTTTAATGTGAAAGGCGGGCGCTGCGAAGCCTGTCAGGGCGATGGGATGATTAAGGTGGAAATGCATTTTCTGCCGGATATTTATGTGGCTTGCGACATTTGTAAAGGCAAACGATATAACCGCGAAACCCTGGAAATCCAGTATAAAGGTAAGAATATTCATGAAGTGCTGGATATGACGGTTGAGGATGCGCGCAGCTTTTTTGATGCAATTCCAGTCATTGCCAGAAAGTGTCAGACTTTAATTGATGTGGGTTTGTCCTATATTCGTTTGGGGCAAAGCGCGACCACCTTGTCGGGCGGTGAAGCCCAGCGAATCAAATTGGCGCGTGAATTATCGAAACGCGACACAGGAAATACTTTGTATATCCTGGACGAGCCGACCACTGGTTTACATTTTCATGATACGAGGCAACTCTTAAGCGTTTTATTCCGTTTAAGGGATCAGGGGAATACGATTATTATCATCGAGCATAATCTTGATGTGATTAAAACGGCCGACTGGATTATTGATTTGGGACCGGAAGGGGGCAGCAAAGGAGGTCAAATTATTGCCACAGGTACCCCGGAAGATATCGCCCGAAACAAGAGATCTTATACCGGTTTGTTTTTGAAGGCTCTATTGAAGAAGAAAAAAGAGGCAGTTTTGTCTTAAAGACTCGCTTAAAGGTAGTTAAGCGGCTTCTTATACCCATTGCATTGCTGGAGATACCAATTCATCCGTCTGTCTTTCTGGCCTGAAACTAAAAAAAGAAGGATTGTAAAGATTTAATCGTTCATGGCAGCGCAAACCAAGGCATACAAATAAGCCCAAGCCAAGCATGGTCAAGGCGGGTGTTGAAGTGGCTACACCGAGGTACATGAATCCAAGACCCCAGAGCATGCCTGATGGGTGGGGTTGAAAAGAATCGCTCGCCCCCTGAATAAACCGGGCATGCTCAATGACATCGTTGAATGATGTACTAAAAGAGTCTTGCTCGGTGTGAGTATGAAGTTCGCTCATAGAAGAAAAATTTTAAAAATTGTCATTTTATGAACCAAAAAAAACAAAGTCAAGTCACTGCTTTTGCAAGCCGACCTATCGGTATAAAACAAAGCAATTTGATTTTTATCTAAAAATAGCTATAACTTCAATATAAAACAAAATTGGATGATTAACATGGGAAAGTTTCTGCTATTCGTTTTGGTTATCCTGGCGCTGCTGGCCTTTTGGGTTATCAGCATCTATAACACCCTCATCGGAATGATCGAGGCGATTAACAATAATAAAAAGCAAATCGATATCCAGTTAGATCGCCGTTTCAAAGTGTTTGAGTCCTTGATACAAACAGTTAACAAATATATGGATTATGAAAAAACGACATTGAAAGATGTGGTTGCTTTACGTAATCAGGCACAGGCCGCAAGGGCTTCTGGCGATGAAAAAGCGAGAATGGACGCAGAGAATCAGATTTCGCAAATCGCATCTGGAATCAATCTGGTATTTGAACAATATCCTGATCTGAAAGCAAGCCAGAATATGCTTCAGCTACAAGAGGAAATTGTAAATACAGAAAACAAATTGTCTTACGCCAAACAAGCCTATAATGACAGCATCGAGCGCTACTATGCCAAGAAAAAATCCTTCGTAGAAGCAATGGTGGTTAATTTCTTTTCCGATAAGCTCAATAAAGAGTTCGAGTATTGGTCTTTACCGGAGGATCAAATCAAGGCGCGAGAAGATTATACTGTCAAGTTTTCCGAGTAAGCCATGCCGCTATCAGACTACCATGCTTCGGTAGGTGACTGGCGAGCCCAGTTACAGAAAAACCAGCGCAAAACGAGGATAGTTATCTTCCTTTTCATCCTGATCTATACCGGGGTGGGTTTGGTAGCCGATGCATTTGTTCTGCAGTCTACTAATCCCAACCTCACTGTGGGCCAGGCCTTTCACGCCTTGTTGACTCTTCAGGTAATTCCCTACGCGACCTTGATCATGGGAGGTATAGCGGTTGTTTCCTTGCTTATCACCTATGCTATGTATGACCGGATTATGTTAATGGGCACTGAATACCGGGAAATTACGCCGGAAACAGCGCAGAATCTCCAGGAAAAGCAGTTGTACAATGTGGTGGAAGAAATGCGCGTTTCTGCGGGACTGAAGTATATGCCCAAGGTATTTCTCATTGAAGCCAACTACATGAATGCCTTTGCCAGCGGCTACAGCGAAAAATCGGCAATGGTAGCTATAACCAGAGGCTTAATAGACAAGCTTGATCGCGCCGAATTGCAGGCGGTGATGGCGCATGAATTAAGCCACATCCGCCATCAGGATATTAAACTGACATTAATGGTTGCTGTATTGAGCAATATTTTGCTGCTAGTGATTGATGTGCTTTTTTATTCGATGATTTACAAACGCGATCGCCGAAACCAGGATAATCGTTTATTGCTGATTATTATGGTGTTGCGCTGGGTATTGCCTATATTGACTGTCGTTTTGGCATTATTTTTAAGCCGTACGCGAGAATATATGGCTGACTCGGGGGCAGTCGAACTCATGCGCGATAATGAACCAATGGCTAGAGCATTGCTTAAAATATCGGAAGATCATGCAGCCAATGCCGAGGAATACACTCAGGAATATGGACGAACTGCCCATGAACAGCTAAGACAGGCCTCCTATTTATTTGATCCCTCCAGTATTGACCCGGTTAAATCACTGACCAGTGCTTTTTCAACTCATCCGCTCACCGAGCAGCGTCTGGAAGCGATTGGATTTAAAAAGAAAGAAAAAAGCTAAAGGCTAAGCTATCTTTCCATGCTGGAAATTTTAAAGCCCCTCTCTCTAACTCTCTCCCCTGAGGGGAGAGAGGACTAAAAGAAAATCCCTCTCCCAAGCTGGGAGAGGCTAGGGTGAGGGTTGATTTTAAACCTCTTTTTATATCAACTAATTGGCTGAATCCGGCAGGCTATTGAATATTCTTTATTGCTTTGAGGTTCAGTAAAATGCAGCTCATTCGTATTGCTGAGCGTGATTTTCCTATCATGATAGGTAATCCCGTCATTTTTCAATACATTAATTAAATTACCCCTTTGAAACAGCACAATGATATGTTTGATCAGCGCTCTGGATGAGCTATTGTTGAATAATCCATGGTATCGGTTAATCACCTGACTTTTATCCAGATAAGTATTAATTTCCCTCTCAATATCCTGTTCTGAATGTTCAGCCAGATGATTCTTCAAAAATTGCTGATTACTTAATACCAGCTCGATAAAATTCAGAATGTTTTCCGTTTTTACAGTGCGATAAGACGACCAGAAGCTTAAACGCGAGCTGAATTTATTTTCCAGGAAGTCAAAAAGATTGGAAAAATTATGAACGATTACTCTGGCCTGATCCGCCTTGGCCTCATAAAAATCAGCGCGATCCTTTTGTTTCTGCAATTCAACCAAGGCTTCATTCAATTTTAGTTCCAGCGCTTCAATGAGTTCCTGTTCCCTGCTCATGCTTAGTTTCAAGGACTGAAAATCATTTCTTAAATTCTCGCTCGCTCTATTAAAACTCTCTTCGTATAGCTTGAACCGTTCGAGAATGCTGCCAATTCTGCCCTGCATGTTCTCTTTAAGCAGCGATAACTCTTTACTTGCTTCCTGGGCTACTTTGGAGTTATCACCCGAAAGAATTTCCCGCACATCTTTTAATTTATCATCCAGAGTGCTTTTCAGTTCTTTAATATCTTTCACATTACGATGAAAATCGGCAAGAATAGTCGTGAAAAGATCTTCATTTGCCTTTTCAATTTTTTTTACATCTTCCAGATGTTTTTTATTACTTGCCTTCAATTGCTGGACCAAATCCTGTGTTTCGCTAAATTGCCCCTTTACTTTGGCAATATCACTTGAAAGGCTGACTATTTGCGTTTGCTGTTGGATATTTTCCTTTGTTAACAGCTTGTTTCGGGTTTGCAGTTTTTTGACACGCTCACCATTGATATCAATCTGTCTGATAAGCTCTCCCATATGGGCGGTGATATCTCCGAGTGCCTGGAAAAACTGGTGCAGGGGAGGCGCAAGTTCTTCCCGGCATTTCTCTCTGATCTTATTTTCAAAATCTCGCAGCCGTTTATAAAACTCAATAAATGAAAGCAAACTCCCATGTTTGGGATAAAGTAAAACGAATTCCAGCTGTTCAGCTCCTAAACCGAGCAGGGAGCTGGTCGCGTTCCACTTATATACCGGACTGTTCATTTGCTTGAGGAATTGATAAAGCCCCTCTGGTATTTCCGCTTCATTTTCCCCAAAGGTAATTTTACAGCTGCTGACCTGACCTCCTGCAATTTTCCCAGCAGTATATGAAGAGGAAATACGCAATTTACCGCAGAGTTTATTAACTGCACCATTCACATTCATCAATTGCAGTTGGGTAAACTTGAGCGAAGTGAATACTTCATTTTCAGACTTATCAATTTCTGAAAACTGTGACGGTAATTCAGGATTCAAGCCAAGTAAGCGGGTTAAACCATATTCTTCAAAGGTCCTGGCAATATTAAACAGATAAATTCGGTCTTCTTTAGTGAGGTTATTGGCATCAAAGGGTGTTCTTTGTTCGTCCGTCTCATAACTCTTAAGCTTATCAAGTCCATCATGAAGATACTGCATGCGTCGGCGCAGAAACTCCAGCTGTTCAAGGTTGTTTTGGAATACCGAATTAGTAATGAAGCTGGTGCGTTTTATCAGCTTATTGTCATCAAGAGGTTCAGTAATCGACATGAAAGATTGTTTGGGATTGACGAGCGGCATCTTCTTGCTTCTCATCCATTTGGTATCATTCATCAAATCCAGCAATTCCTTAACCTGCGCATACTCAAAGAATTCGGATAAGCGCCTCATTGCCTCTCGATAAAAAATATGTATTACCAAACGTCTGGCTTTGTATTCCCCCTTTTCGGACATCCCTTTAAAGCCATATTGAATTGCAGACTCAAGAAAGTCTTTCTCGAGTGCCTGACAAATAAATAAAAGCTTGAAAATGGCTATCATTTCCCGCGATAACTGATCTCTGCAATTTTGATCGATAGGCGTTTTAATTAAGAAACCATATCTGGGATCCCAGGATGCAATATCACTCATGGATTTGGGATTATCAAAAATATCCTGATAACGCACAAAAGATAATCCATCCTCCTCTTGGGCAAGACGGTTAAGTCCTTCTGAGACTTTTGCCAGCGGTTTCAGTAATTTAAAAATACCATATTCATTAAAGGGAACCTTTCCGGTTGCCTGGGAAGTATCTGCTCTTAGCATATTCTGGGTTATTTTATAGGCAGAAAGTTGGGTGGCATCTGCTCCTGCCTGGGCATCAAACAAACGGGCAAATAACTCCATTAAATGATTATTCAAGTCATAGAGATCGCGGGTACAATGGACAGACATGGTCTGTACGCTAATTTCTCGCTGCTCGACAATTAATTGATCAATTAAATCACCAAAATGTTTCTGTACCTCTTGGGCGAGCGTGGTGCGCTGCTTCTGAGTTTTTACAAAATAATCAGCAATCGTTTTATTATAATTTTCGGTAAGACCTTCATTGTCTAAAATATTCTGAAAATAGCTTGTGATAATAGTTCTGAATTTTTCAAGGCGTTCTTCATTTTCATACCCCGGCAACTGGGCTATTCCTTTCATTGCCTGGATTAGGAGCACTGTAGTGTTACGCATGATTTGCACAGTAGCCTTGGCTAGTGCGCGATTTTCAGAGTTAATCACCTCGCGGTTTTTCAGGTAGCTGTCAAAATATTCGTGAATAGTTCGCTCAATGGAAGAGGCAAGCGTATCGGGCGGGGTCATGAGCTGGCTGCTCTCCTGCAGCATATGAATCTGGAAAATATTCCCGTCTGCCGGACTCTCATGAAGCAGGCAGAATTTGTCCAGTTCTGGCTTTAGTAAGGTTCCAAGATTTAATTGCAGCTCGCAGCCTTTATCCAGCAGGTTTAATTCTTTGACAGTGATTTCAAGGATACTTGCAAAATTGAAATTTATGAATTCTCCGGCCGCCTTATTCAGGCCGCTCATTTGCATAATAAGCTTTTTTTGGTCAGATTGCGCTTTTAAAGAGGTTAAATAGCTCCCCAGAAATGTTCCGGCCATTACACCAGCCGTGCCTGCGATGACTTCACCGGAAACAACCTTGGTGCCGATCATTGTCGCCAAAAGTCCAAACATGTTCATCTCCCTAAATGCATCAATGAATGCTCTCTTCCATGAAAACGCTTAAACAATTCATCGAATTTTTCAACGTATTGTCTAAATCAGCATTGATTTGTTAACCATATAACAGGTTTGATGAAGACGTCAACGCTTGCGTTGAGAATAAAAAAAACAATTTATTACGGGAATAAGCAGCTCGATTTTATAGTGTAGCAAAGTCACTCTAATCCCTGTAGTGGGAATGAACTTTAATTTGGAGATGGGTTTAATATAAACATATTGGGATTATCAGATCGTAATTATCCCAATATGCTATTGTTTAGGAGACTATGCAGCAGGGCCGTTCATCGTCCTCATCCGGTTGTTGAACTGTTTGTACGCTTGGAACCGGAAAAATATTGTTGTAAACAATTAAAACGTCTTGCATGAAATCATTGGCGTCACTGTTTAAGGCATGTTCCGGCAAATGCCGAAAAGAGTATTTGGCTGAGATATTAGCCATCCATTGCAAACCCTGAGCATGCAAAGAGTTTCTGGGAGTTCTCGCGAGTATATCACCTGGTCTTAGTATTACTGGAAACGCTGCGTTTTCCAGAGCGAGCATATAATCTGCCAAGACCGTAAACTCGGGTTTGTTTAATCGTCCGATGACTGCATTAAAGCGGCATTCCAGAATACAATGGCTATTGTCCAGTAACTCAAGGCAGAGTTTACGTAATGCCTCAGCTTCTGGCGTTAAAGCAATTTCTGCGATTTTACTGCGGGTCGCTTTTCTATTGGCCTCGTTTGTGGTCAACACCCTTTCCCATCGTTGAACTATACCCGAAAGCGACAGAGGAGCAAAATGAGTAAATTGGCTGGCATTAGTTTTATTCTTGCTGTAGTTGCGAAATAGCTCCAGGGCCGCCTCGGGGCTGGTAATTTTCTCCAGGTCAGTTTTGAGCTCCAAAGCACGCTTGCAAACTTGTTCATCTTCCTTGTGCTCTCTGATGAAGCGTGCGAGCTCATCCCCATAGCTTGTCAAAATATTTGCTGCCATCTGACCTCCCTTGTGAGGTTTTACTCACGCAATCCGACCCCTTTTTTCAGTAATATCATATTAGCTGCAATTAATAGTACGATCAAGACAAAAATAATGCACATCGACAAAGACATGCTCATCTCTTGTTTGCCAATCATTGCGCCGCGTAACGCACTGACCATATAAAGGATAGGATTTAAATGAGAAAGCTTCTGCCAGAATGTGGGCAACATAGCGGTCGAATAGAACACCCCTCCCAGATAGGTCAGGGGAGTCAGCACAAAAGTAGGGATTAGCATGACATCGTCAAAATTTCTGGCGATCATTGCATTGGTAAAACCCGCCAGAGAAAAGATGGCAGAAACCAGCAGCACTACAAGCAAGGTCAGCGGCAGGTGGTGCGGATCAATAGGCACGAAATACCAGGACACCAGAAAAACCAGAAAGGCGACGATGACACCGCGAAGCACACCGCCAATTACATATCCCAGGAGCAGCAGGCCATCATGCATCGGGCTGACCAGGATTTCTTCAATACTTTTCTGAAAGCGAACGGTAAACAACGAAGTCGATACATTGCCATAGGCATTGGTAATGACTGTCATCATAATCAGACCAGGGGCGATAAACTCGGGATAGCTGACCCCCTGGATGTTTCCAATTCGCGGGCCTATCAAGGTTCCAAAAATTAAAAAGTACAATGCTGTGGTGATAACCGGCGGCAAAAACACCTGTGAGCTGATGCGAAACATACGCACTAGCTCGCGTCTTACTACGGTATAAAAAGCAATCAACTGTTGATTAATGGTCATGATTGATTAAATCCAGAAAGAGTTCTTCAAGCCGATTGGTTTTATTGCGAAGGCTTTGAATTTTAATCCCATTCGCCGAAAGTTCTGCGAATACCTCATTCAGCGAGACACTGTTATTCACTCGTAGCTCAAAAGTCGTGCAGTCAATCAGGCTTGTTTCAAACAGCGGCATTACGGGTAATTGTTCGATGGGTTCCTGTGTGTTAAATACAAAGGTCTGATGATTCAAGCTATTTAGCAAACTGCGCATCGAGGTGTTTTTTATAATCACCCCCTCGTCAATTATTGCAATGTGTTTGCAGAGCTGCTCTGCCTCTTCGAGATAATGGGTGGTCAAAATAATGGTTGTCCCTTCCGCGTTCGTTTGTTTCAGAAAGTCCCACATGCTTCGCCGAATTTCAATATCAACTCCGGCGGTTGGTTCATCCAGAATGAGCACTTTCGGTTGATGCATTAAGGCTCTTGCAATCATCAGTCGGCGTTTCATACCTCCTGATAAATGCCGCACTATGCTGCGGCGTTTTTCCCATATTCCCAATTGTTCAAGCAGTAAATGCGCCCGCGGTCTCGCCGTAGAGCGTGAAATCCCGTAAAAGCCAGCCTGATTAAGTAAAATCTGCTCGCAGGTCTCAAAAATATTAAGATTAAATTCCTGAGGAACCAGACCAAGACAGGATTTGGCAAGATAGGGATGTTCATCCAAATCATAACCATAAATGCGAATGCTGCCGGAGGATTTGGTTAGTAATGTGGTGATAAGCCCGATAGTGGTTGATTTCCCAGCTCCATTAGCTCCCAGTAAAGCAAAGAAATCGCCTGTTTTTACAGTCAGGTCAATTCCTTTTAATGCTTCAACTTTATTGCCGTAGATTTTACGTAATTGTCTAATTTCCAAAGCGTTCATTGCCAGGTTCCGTGAACAAATTCATTATGAAAATGTGGCCTATTGAAAAGGAAAAATAACGTTGAATGGAGCGAATAGCAAGCACTATTAGTGTATGCTACCCCGTTTCGCACTTTATGCAGCGTTATTGCATGAATGATCGTAGGTGCAAGAAAAATGTCTTTGCGAGCGTCAGCGAAGCAATCCAGCTCTTAACTTTGTTCAAGGTTCGATCTGGATTGCTTCACTTCGTTCACAAAGAGCAGGTTAGTTGCTTGATTCTGATGCCGCAACGCGGCTTTATGCAGAATCGAAAGCGAATGCTTACCTCGGCTGTAATGAATTGCGATCTTCACTAAATTCATCAAACTCATCGTCGGTATCATTGTTTGTTAATCCCGCATCAATGTTGGCCTGCCTGATTTGCTCCATTTTGCTCATAAACTCAGGCGTGATCCATTCGGGCAGGAATTTTTTTTTTCCCCTTTTTTTTCTTCCGGTTCTTTTACTGGAGCAGAACTCCTGGCTTTAAGTACAAAATTCAGCTCATCTTGCATAGTGGCAAAAAATTGTGGTTGCCCTGGTTTTGAGGCTAATTTCTTTAATTTTAAAGGGGGTTTTGTATTGGCGGTTTCCCCTTCTTTTTTTAATGGCCGCGGAGGCACAGGCGGTGCTGGTGGTGCTTTGCGCTGGGTTGGCGGTTCAACTTCTGTTTCACTCTTTAAAACAGGTGAGAGTTTGGTCGGTAAATCTGAGCCTGTCGGCGGAGGCGAGAGGATGGGCGGCTGTTTAACCGGCGAGTTGTCTACCTTGATTATCGGTTCAGGCACCCGTTGAGGTGCGGGGCTATTTGCAATAACTTTTTGTAAGTTAACTGCATGGCTGGCTTCTTCAATCATATCCCAGGCATGTTCATAGCGGGTCACTTTTTCTCTTAATGAATGCAACTCTGCCTCATTGTCATTTTTGTGCCGCTCCAGTTCTTCATTATGAGTTTGTAATTCACGTTTTTCATTAGAGAGCTTGGCTTTCTCAGCCTCCAGCTCCTTAATTTTTAACTTATAGACTTCTATTTCCAGACAATGGGCTTCTCTCTCTCTGGATATCGCCTGCATTAAATTACCAATCAGGCTGACTTTGGAATTTTTAGTATTGAATTTAATTGAGAGGGTGACGCCAATATGATGGTCTTCTTGTGTGATCTCTGCATATTTATTAGTGAATGTGCCCATGTGGGCAAGAAAAATAGGGTCCTGGCTAAACAACATAACAGCGGAGTGTTTTAAAAAATTGAGCAGGTCGTCTTCGTCAAAAATATCCGGGGTTTTTACAAAACAACTTTGCAGAAATTTAAGATTTTCAAGGATCGTATCAGCATGAGTATCTTTATTCCATTTTAAATACCGGCTCAGGTTATTGTTTCCGTATTGCTCAACTAAATCGTTAAATAACGAAATAAACTCTTTGCTTACACTCATTTCCGGCTCCCTGGATTGATGCGGCAATAGCCCATCAATCCATTTAATAGCAACCGGCAAATAAATTCAACAGACTGAATTAATAATTTGTTGAGTACTTACTCGTTTTAACCATCCGGCAATGCTGACACGGGTCTGATGGGTCAGCTCCACTTCATGAGGAAGATCGCTTGTAAAGCAAATGAAGCGATCAGCCTGAGGTAAAATCGATACCAGGAGTTGTTCTTCCTGGTTATACACCTTCAGGGCTCCGCCATCTTCAGCCTTCCAGCCCTCATTTAAGTAATAAACACAGGAAATACGCCTATCCTTGTTATTTTGAAATTGATCCACATGCTTTTTATAAAAAGTGCCGGGCTGATAAATGGCATAATGGGTTTCAAACTGATTCAAGCCCATGAACAGGACATTATTTAATTCGCGGCTGATTTGGTTTATTTTCTGAAAATAATAGTTTACCGCCAAATCAAATTCATCGGGATCAAGCCAGAGAATACTATCCCCTCTGATTTCCTGCTGCCGGCTAACAGAGGAATTACCTACTCGAGCTTGTTTAAAACGTTGATCAGCGTCTCCGCACAAGGCATTGGTTCTAAGTTGCCTGGCATGCTCTTCGCCCAGAAAGTTCTCAATTATATGAAACCCTTGATTACAAAGATTATCAATCAGATTTGAATCGACCATGAACATCCAGAAATACGAGAGCTTTACACAATAATTATTGCGACTGCCTCGAAAAAAGCAGAAATCATAGTCCATTTTGCTAAAGAGAGCGAGAAGTTTTAGCGTAGGGCCGAGATTAGTCTATTTGCCATTGAGAAGGTTTCGTCTTTCTTTCCAGTCTGGTAAAAATTGCGTCATCAGCTGTTTAAAATAATGGTTATGACTTGCTTCGATCAAATGAACCATTTCATGCACAAAAACATATTCAATACACGCTAGTGGATGATGAATCAAATGCAGACTTAGCCAGATGCGGCCTTTGCTGGTATTGCAGGATCCCCAGCGGCTTCGCATCGCGCGAATGCCAAGGAATTTGGGAAACACCTTAATGATCGGTTGCCATTTGTTTAACAGAGTATCCATTAAACGCCCAAGCTCCTGCCGATACCAGTTATCCAGTATCCTGGTAAGATTTTGAGCGTTATTTAAAGTGCTCGAGAAATGCAATTGTTCATTAACGATACCGAGAACTTGATTGCCTGAGCTTCCATTCTGCACAAGAGAGTAAACTTTTCCCAGAAATTTAATCTGATTTGCAGCAAGAGGTTGCTGAGGTGAGCGCCCGGCAACCTCTTTATGCTTCTCAATAATCCAGGACTGGCGGCTCTGTAAAAATTGCTCAATCGCGGCATCGCTCATTCTATGCGGTGCACTGACGATGATTTCACCATGCGGCGCCTTAATTCTTAAATATAGATGTTTAATTGACTTCCTAATAATTCTGACAGGCTGTTCATTGATCAGTTGAGCCACTTAATATCCGAATAGAAAAAAGCCTATTATATCTGAATTAACCAGTGTGGCTATCGTTCTGCTGGAATACAGGGGCTGTCGACGTATTCACCATTAATTTTGAGCACCATGTTGATACTTCGCCGATGATAGCGAGACAAAATATCATACTGAGCTGTGCTCATATAACCGTAACTGTTTCCACAATATACCAGTGAATGGGCAGACGCTGAAGGCTTGGGCTTTAAGGGTAAATCACACTCCCAGCGAAATCGACCAGGATCACAGTTTGCAAATGTTAAGGAAACTGGCAAGATGAACAAAAGGATCGCTATACTTTTTTTCATGGCAGGCTCTTTTTTTATTATTGTTTGACTTAATATCGGCGGTTGTCATTATTTCTTTAACGGGATGATTGATTTTGCAAGGAGTATCAACGTGACATTAACGACTAAAGATTATCTCGATTTTCTAAGGGATGGTGACTATCTCCGTGCGCTGGACTGGACGGCTTATCTCGAAAAAAAATGCGGTGTCAAAGCGGGAGGAGGAGATGATTTGCTGCCGATAGGCGTCTTTGAATTAATTCGCTATGGATTTCGTCCTGAAGATATGAAGCATATTGAACTGCTTTATGCGGCGCAAGGGGTCAATCTTTTCAAGGGGGCTGCGGGATATGGCTGCACTAATCTTATAAGTGCCGCTTTGCAATATATGGTTTATTTCAAACACCAGCTCCTGATGTTCTATGCGACTAATGAAGACTGGGGGTCGAATGAGTCCTGGAACAACGCTGCCGTAATTAAGCATATGGAAAGACAATGCCCTGCTTTGTCTGCAGAAGCTAACAGTAAATTTTTACGTAAAGAATATAAGGAGCTCGATAAACGCACGCAAAAACTGCTAAAAGAAGTTCAGGAAC
This sequence comes from Legionella quinlivanii, assembly GCF_900461555.1. NCBI lineage: Bacteria > Pseudomonadati > Pseudomonadota > Gammaproteobacteria > Legionellales > Legionellaceae > Legionella > Legionella quinlivanii. The sequence continues at coordinate 324,591 of NZ_UGOX01000001.1, forward strand.
TTAAGGGAAACAGCGAAATTCAAAAGTTGAGGGCAAATATTGAGTCGCTTGAGCCCTACTGTGACCTTTGTAATGAGTATGCAGATTTATTATCAAAAGCACTCGACTCCCTTAACACTGGAAAAGAAGAAAATCCGCTTGAGCAACAGGTTTCACCTACATCCAGGAACCGTGCCGATGAGGCGAAAGTAACTGCGGTGCGTTTTGGATTAGTTAAAATTCTGAATGAGTATTTCAGAGTTTCAATGGCCAACAAAATCGATTGGAATAAGATAAGGTTACAGCTTGATGAAATAAAGGCACAACAGCCGCTAGACTGGGAATTTAATTATCTGAAAAGGTTGCAACCGCCTTTTAGCCTGGGGAAGGTTATTGCTGACAAACAAAATCAGCTTTTGTTTTTTGGTATGCACTGTTTGCAAAGTATCATTGGCTGTGACTCGTCTTCTCTTCGCGCTTCATCGGAAGGTCCCCAATCTTAAAGCCTGTGCTTTCACAATCTCAATCTGCTTGATTATTGAACATTGTTATGTATAATAGAGCAACATTTGATCAGTTGGCGTGGTGTAGTTATGGTAGATGTGGTTATAGTGGGTGCGGGTCCTATTGGTTTGGCTCATGCCTGGGCCATGAAGAAGTTAAATCCCGACTTAAGCATTGTCATTTATGAAAAATATACGGAATACCAGCGCAAACATACGCTTAGCATGCAATGGCAACACCTGGACTCATTAATGAAAGCGACGGGAACCGAGGAGCATCCAACACTTAAACCTCTGCTGGCCCGACTTAAAAAAGATCCGCATATTCGCACTAGCGAACTTGAAAAAATATTCAAAGAGCTGGCTCTGGAGTGTGAAGAAGGATGCGAGCCTACAAGGATTATCCACGAGGCCATCACGCCGGAAAATATTGAAGAAAAGATTCTTGAAGGTCATCCTGAGGCCAAGCTGATCCTTGGCGCGGATGGAACTCACAGCGTCGTCAGTAAACACTTTTTTGGAGAAGATAATCAGGTTAAGGAGGAATTTGACTATGTATTGCAGCTTCGTTACGAAGTCAATGGTTCACATAAAAATGAAGAAGTTGCAGCCGTCAACTTTTATCAGAATATGGCGCGTGGCGGGATGATTGCCAGCGAATATGTGGGGCATTTCGCAAAAGGTCAAACTCCTGTTACCATGCAAATGATGATTTCAAAAGAAGTCTTTGATCGTTTGAAGTCCATCGCTACCTCGCAAAAGCCTATTCATCTTAAAAACAACGAGCAGGCAAAGAATCTTCCTCAGGATATTCGTAGTTTTCTCACCCGCTATCTTGAGCTTAAAATTGAAAAATGCCATGAAGATTCCTCTCTCATCGATTGGAACTCGGTGCGGGTTAGCGTCAACGAAGCGCCGGCGACTTATGCCAAACAAATCAGTACGCAGGTCGCAAGAAAAGACGGCTCCAAAGTCCATGTTAAGCTGGCTGGTGATGCCCAATTAGGACTTTCCTATTTCAAGGGGTTGAACGCCGGAAACGAGGCGACTGCAATTTTTATTGAGCAGATGAAAAAGCATATTGATAATGGATTTGCTAATGAAGAACAATTCGAGCTCAGTCTCAATCAGTATCAAACCTGGTTTACCGAAGTTTATGCACCTAAAAAAGTGCATGAAGTGTCCCAGTACAGCCGCCGCAATATTCGTGCTCCAATGCGAATCATGGAAGCCGTACAAAAGGTAAAGGGCATTTCATGGATGGACGACATTGACTCATCTGAAGAGTTGCTTAATGCGTATTTTAATTTACAGCAGGCCCCTGCGCATCAGGTGAGCAGAGAAAAGCAATGGCGTAAATACCCGCATCGCAGCTATGATCCTGTCGGTTTGGGTGATTGGAAATATATTCCTTTAACTCATCATTTTAAAAAGACTGTTAAACTGTTTACGGACTTTTTCAGACCTTATAAAACATCTGCTTCATGGCATCCATTCAAACAAGACTTAAGACAACCCCTGGTTGGGTTGCTGAATGTAGGCAGTGGGTTACTTAAAACGCTGGTCGGCTTGCTGAGCTTGAATCCCTGGCGATTTTTGGACGGGATATTCAGTCTGGTCAGGGGAGCGATAGAAATTGCGACCACCCCGCTGACCTGGCTGCTCAAGCCAATTACCCGAGGCATAACCACCTTAATCTACAAAGGTTTCTGGGGGCCTAAAAAAATCGAAGACAACACCGGCATGCGACAACTTGCTAATTTAGGTATTAAGGCTGTCGATGAATTCGATAGGGAATCCCTTGATCATCAGCCCTCTGCCCAATCGAGTTATAACATTATAGCCATTTGTCATGATATGCATCGCAAATATATGAAAGGCATTCGTCATCAACAAATGACGGATGTGGCAATGGATGAACATGCGGCCTATAAGCAGGTAATTGCTGAGCCTGTTGTGGATCCAATCACGGCGCGCCAATATTTCTCCCTTTTCCATAACAAGCCAGAGAATAAGGGCAATAAAGCTCAAGCCCCAGCGGAGAAAGAGGGTTTATCCATCTGATTAAAAAAGCCCTGAGCATGCAAAGCGGAATCAGGGCTTTTTCTATCTAATGCCTACACTGTGACCTCCACCATGTGCTGTTGCGCAAATAGAATCAAGCAACTAATCTGTTGTCTTTGCGAACAAAGTGAAGCAATCCAGGTCGAAACTTGAACAAAGTAAGGAGATGGATTGCTTCGCTAACGCTCGCAAAGACGGCTTTTGGCGCAAACAACGCCTGGTAAATAGGTGAAGATCTCTTTGATCCAGATGTAGGAATGCCGCGACAAGTCGCGGCATGATGGAGCGGTAATTCAGGCAAGCAGGTCAGTTGATTGGCAACAGGCCTCATCTTGCTCTTAGTCGTCTTTGCGGCTGCTTAATTTTTCTTTGATACGAGCAGCACGGCCAGCCAGATCACGCAGATAATATAATTTGGCACGACGAACATCACCACGGCGTTTGACAGTAATGCTGTCGACGATTGGGCTGTAAGTCTGGAATACACGTTCTACACCGACGTTATGAGAAATCTTACGCACGGTGAAGGCTGAGTTTAAACCGCGGTTACGCTTGGCAATTACAACCCCTTCAAAGGCCTGTAAACGCTCACGAGTACCTTCTTTTACTTTTACTTGTACTAAAACGGTATCGCCCGGGCTGAAATCAGGAATATTTTTGCCTTGCATTTGCTCGGCATTCAGCTGATCAATAATGTTAGTCATGAATCATCACTCCTCAAGTATGGTCTGTCGCTGCAAGCTCAGGTATATATCGATGTCCATAGCTTGCCGGTTGTTACTTCTCTCGGTTATTCCGTGAGAGCATTCATTTTAAAAGCCTTTTAATGCTGCAAACAGTATGCTGCAGTAGAAAAATGCTCCGTTTTTTAGCAGGAATCACTGTGTTCATTTTGAAATTCACTCAGTAATTCCCTGTCCAAATCGTTTAATTCGATTTTTTCTAATAAATCCGGTCTTTTTAACCAGGTATTTCCTAAAGATGCCTTACGTCGCCAGCGTTCAATTTCTCGATGGTTACCATTCAGTAAAACGTCTGGAACCTTCTGCCCGTTAACCAGCGCGGGGCGGGTATAATGCGGACAATCTAGCAAGCCATTCATAAATGAATCCTGCTCTGCTGAGCCCGCGTGCCCCAAGCTGCCGGGCAGCAACCGCAAAATTGCATCAATAAAAATCATTGCGGCTAATTCTCCGCCGCTCATTACGAAATCGCCAACCGTCCACTCTTCATCGACGTGCTGCTGGATAATTCGCTCGTCTATCCCTTCATACCGACCTGCGATAAAAAGCAGAGGGGTTTTCTCCTGGGCAATTCTAATCAGGTCGTTCTGTTTAATCTGCCTGCCCTGCGGGCTCAAATAAATAGTACGGCACCCTGAAGGCAGAGCCGTTTTGGCATGCTCTATTGCGGCATGCAGGGGCTCATACATCATAACCATTCCAGGACCGCCTCCGTAAGGCTTGTCATCAATCTGACGATAAGGCCTTTTTGCCCAATCACGCGGCGTCCAGTATTCAATTCGGGCAAGGCCTTGTTCAAGCGCCCGTCCTGTTACACCATAGCTCAAACTGTCAAAAATTTCCGGAATGAGGCTAATCACACCAAGATGCAACATTAAAAATCCGCATCCCAGTCAACCAGAATCTGTTGCTGGCTTAAGTCGACCTTTATAACGTAATGACCAGGTAAATAGGGAATCAGATGACGGCGTTCACCATTTACAATCAGCACATCATTAGAGCCAGTCGCAATCACCTCGCTGACTGTACCCAATAGCTCATTGGATTGATTAATAACTTTCAGCCCAACAAGCTGGTGCCAGTAAAACTCATCTGGCTCTAGCACGGGTAATTGCTTGCTGCTTATCGCAATTTCCACATTGGTCAGTTTGGCCGCTTCTTCTCGCTCATTGTAACCTTTTACTCTTACGAGAATGTGTTTATCGCTGAGTTCAACCTGTGACAGCTCAACAGGTTGCCACTGTTTGGCGATAGAAATATGCCAGTCAGCATAGTCAAGAATATTATTACGGGGTTCAGTAAAGGAATGTACCGTAATAAGGCCCTTTATGCCATGAACTCGACCAAAACGACCTACAATTATCCAATCAGTTAAATCACTCACATTATTCAGCGTTAGCAGCTTTCTTATGTTCTTTAACAAGAGCGCTTACGCGATCGGATAATTGTGCACCCACGTTTAACCAATGCGTTAATTTATCCATTTCGATATGGAGACGAATGTCTTGTCCCTGAGCGACCGGGTTAAAATAACCAATGCGTTCAATGTAATTTCCATCACGACGTTTGCGGCTGTCTGTAACAACCATGTGATAAAATGGACGCTTTTTAGCGCCAGCTCTTGATAAACGTATAACGACCATTATTTTCCTCTTCTAAGAGTGGTTACGTAAAAATGCCGTGTATTGTACGAAAATTCACACGACATGTGAAGACATTCTGACAATTATTTGAAATCATCGGGTAAAATACCCTTCATTCCAGTAAGGCCGCCCAAGCCGCGCATCATTTGTTTTAAGGCGCCCGGCTTGGAAATTTTCTTCATCATCTTCTGCATTTGCTCATATTGTTTCAATAAGCGGTTAACATCCTGAATCTGTGTGCCTGAACCCTCTGCAATGCGCTTCTTGCGGGAGCCAATGATAATCTTGGGCAGGCGACGTTCTTTTTTGGTCATCGAATTAATAATAGCAATTGTTTTTGCCAATGCTTTATCATTCACTTGCGACATTGCCTGCTGTGGCAGCTGACTCATGCCGGGTAGTTTGCTCATCATACTGCTGATGCCGCCCATATTATTCATTTGCAATAACTGCTGCTTGAAATCTTCCAGATCAAAGCCTTTCCCTTTTTTGAGTTTCTGTGCCAGTTTCTCACTGCTTTTTTTATCCGCCTTACGCTCAACTTCTTCAATCAGCGTCAGGATATCGCCCATACCCAAAATCCGGGACGCGACACGGTCAGGATAGAAAGGTTCAAGGGCATCAATTTTCTCGCCAGTTCCCATAAACTTAATGGGCTGACCAGTGATTTCCTTCACGGATAAAGCCGCTCCGCCACGGGCATCACCATCGGTTTTGGTGAGGATAATACCTGTTAAGGGAAGGGCATCATGAAAGGCCTTGGCGGTATTGGCTGCATCCTGCCCAGTCATGCTGTCGACGACAAACAGAGTTTCAACGGGTTTGACCGTTTGATGCAATGCTTTGATTTCGTCCATCATGTCCTGATCGATATGCAGACGGCCTGCTGTATCGAAAATAACCACATCCATATATTGTTTTTTAGCATTATCGAGCGCGCGCTGAGCAATATCGAGCGGGTTTTCATGCGCCTGCGCTGGGAAAAAAGCAATATCAAGCTGTTCGGCGAGTAATTGCAACTGTTCAATGGCCGCAGGTCTGTAGACGTCTACGCTCACCAGCATGACTTTTTTATTTTCTTGCTCTTTTAAATAACGAGCGAGCTTGGCTGAAGTGGTTGTCTTACCGGAACCTTGCAAACCAGCCATAAGAAAAATAGCAGGGGGTTGCGTTTTAAAATTCAGTTCTGAGCGCTCACTGCCCAGAATGATAATTAATTCATCATGAACAATTTTGATCAGTGCCTGCTCGGGCTTGAGTTTATCATCGACTGCCTGGCCAAGTGTTTTTTCCCTGACTTTCTCTATAAATTGTTTAACAACAGGTAAAGCAACATCCGCTTCCAGTAAGGACATGCGCACTTCGCGAAGCGCCTGCTGTGTATTCTCTTCGGTAAAATGACTTTGTCCAGTGAGCGTTTTGAACGCCTGGTTCAACCGTTTGGTTAAATTATCAAACATGGAATGTCTGCCTGATTTCAAAAATAATCATAGTACCACAGGTGTTTCCCTCTGTGTAATCTTTACTTTATAAAGAGTATAATTCGGTTTGTTATTTAACCGGATAAGGAATCCAAGTGCAGTTTTCACTGGTCACATTATCGATTATTCTCTTTATTCTGATCCTGCTTTCCGCCTTTTTTTCGGGAACGGAAATCGGCATCATGTCGATTAATCGGTATCGCCTGAAGCATTGGGTTAAAACGAATCATCACCAGGCTGTTCGGGTTTCCAGGTTGCTGCAACGTCCCGATAAATTGCTGGGAGTGATTTTAATAGGTAATACCTTTGCCAATATCACGGCCTCCATGATTGCTACTCTGATAGGTCAGAGGCTGTACGGAAATGCCGGGGTCGCCCTGGCGACCCTTGTACTCACTTTGATTATTCTGGTTTTGGCGGAAATGGTTCCCAAAACGCTGGCGGCATTGCATCCCCAGCAGGTAGCGTTTCGCTCCTCTTTGCCATTGTTGCTTCTACAAAAAATTCTGGCGCCGCTGGTTTATCTGATTAGCACTATCACTAATTGGATTTTACGTCTGTTTGGTATCTCTCTGGATAAAGCTCAGCGAGAAGCCTTAAGCGCTGAGGAGTTGCGTTCTGTCGTTAATGAGGCGGGCGGTTTATTGCCCGCCGAGCATCAGGGGATGCTGATTAGTTTACTGGATCTTGAAGAGGCGACCGTTGAAGACATCATGATACCCAAGGCTGATGTGATTGGCATTGATTTGGAGCAGCCCTGGCATCAGATTCTTGATGAGCTGGAAACGGCTCAGCATACCCGCCTGCCTCTGTTTCGTCACAGCATTGATGATTTGCTTGGAATGGTGCACGTGCGCAATGTGTTAAATCTTGTTCTTGAAGAAAGGCTGGACAAGGACAGTCTATTGAAAATTGCGGACGCGCCTTATTTTGTTCCCGAGGCCACGCCTTTAAATGTGCAGCTTTTGAATTTTCGCAAGGAAAAAAAGCGCAGTTGTTTCGTGGTGGACGAATATGGTGATTTGCAGGGGCTGGTTACAATAGAAGATATTCTCGAAGAGGTGATTGGTGAATTTACAACGGACATCGCCGCCCTGAGTAAAGACATTGTGCAGGAAAATGAAGAGACTATTATTGTCGACGCCAGCATCACTCTCAGGCATTTGAAACGCGGTTTAGGCTGGCAATTACCCATGATTGGGCCGCGCACACTCAGTGGACTTATTATTGAGCATTTGGGTTATATTCCTACAGCTGATAGTTGCCTGCAAATTGAAGATTTTCAAATCGAGATCCTTAGGGTAGGGGATAATATGGTTAAAACGGCAAGAATACGAAAAGTAAACAGGACGAGCGAAACCAAAGTCAAACCCTGAGGCACTGAGCTTCAGGATTTAACCCTGTCTTTGCGTTTGCTGTTGATCAGCAGATAAATACCGGGCAGTACAAAGAGTGTAAACAAAGTGCCGATTGCCAGGCCACTGACTAACACTGTTCCAATTGCATGTCGTGACTCAGCGCCCGCATCCTGGGATAGCAGTAAGGGGATTGCACCAAAAATCATCGCCCCCGTTGTCATTAATATAGGACGCAGGCGAAGAGTACAAGCCTGCCTCACGGCCTCATGGGCAGCAAGCCCTTTCGCACGAAGCTGATTGGCGAACTCCACAATCAAAATACCATGCTTACTAATCAGCCCAATTAAAGTGATTAAACCCACCTGTGAATAGACATTCAGTGATTGCCCGGAGAAATAGGTAGCGGCTAAGGCCCCTGAACAGGCTAGGGGTACGGTAAATAGAATAATTAGCGGATCAATAAAATTTTCAAATTGAATCGACAAAATGGCATAAATAAACAAAATCGATAAAAGTAACAGGAACAGCATGGTATGAGACGATTCGTTATACGCTTTTGCAGCACCGCTCCAGGTCAGTTTGTATTGGGAAGGCAATTCAGTTTTGGATAATTTCCATAACTGCTTCATTGCCTTATCAATAGATTTCTTGGCAGGAAACTGGACATGCAAGGTGGTGGAGCGCATTTGCTTATAGTGTTCAAGGGTGGCTGGCTGGGATTTAGCATTCATAGCGGTAAATGCTCCCAGGGAAACCCGCTTGCCCTCCGGGGTGGTTAGATAAAGCTCGTTTAAGGTCCAGGGAGCACGATTGCCTTTAACTGTTAAATTGTAAAGCACACTATCTTTTTGAAAAGTAAGTGATTTATCGGCACTGAAAAACACTTCAATGGTTTTGGCGACCTGGGCGGGGGTTAATCCCAGTTTACTTAAGGCATTATTATCGAGCTCAATGGAGTAACCGAGAGTATCCAGACGTAAATCGTAACTTGCAGATTCAAATTGTCCGCTGCTGTCGAGCACCGCTTTTAATTTTTCAACATGATCAAATAAATCACGAAAGCTGTCAGGTGTTGAAATAATCAGAGAAAGTTCAGCTCCCTGGCCTGCATCATCAATCCCTGGCAAACCAGTATTCCAGCTCCACACGGAAGGATCTACGGAGGGAATGTCTTTAAACTGTGGGCGCAGATGTTCAACGATCTGCTCTGCCGATTGTGATCTCTGAGAATGAGGTTTCAGCGGGAGTAAAATACTAGCGCCCCAATCACCCATAAAAGTTAATTTGTAATCCGATTCTTTGATGGCGTTAGTGGTTTTTTCAAACGCACTGACTTTTTCATCCAAATCATCCAGGGATTCGCTGCTAAGAGGCGGCGTATAAATGCCAACCAGGCCGCGATCTTCCTTGGGAGCGGTTTCTGCAGGGGTATTATAATATAACAGAATGCAAATGCTGATGGTGAGGATTGAGGCCAGTGCTGCAAACCAGCGTTTGCTGAGGACAAGCGTAAGCGCATGGTTGTACCGTTTTGTCAGGTTTGCCAACAGTGTGTCAATTTGAGGCCAACGGGGCGTTGCATGATGACCCAGAAATTTTGCACACATGAGCGGTGATAAGGTAAGAGCCACCATGCCGGAGACAAAAACGCTGCCGGCCAAAGCCACCGCGAACTCAACAAATAACTGGCCAAGCATCCCATCAATGAAAGCAAAAGGCATGTAAACGCTGGCAAGGGTAAAGGTCATCGCTATAATGGCGAAGCCAATTTCTTTGGCACCCAGTATTGCCGCATTCAATGCAGTTTCACCTTTTTCAATGTGACGCCAGATGTTTTCCAGAACAATGATGGCATCATCAACGACCAAGCCTATCGCAAGCACCATTGCTAAGAGCGTCATTAAGTTGATCGAGAAACCGAACAGCTTTAGAAAAATCATAGCGCCGAGCAATGAAATGGGAATGGTTACCAGAGGAATGAGTGTGGCACGCCAATTTCTCAGGAAAAGAAAAACAATAATAAGAACCAAAATGACTGCTTCAAGAATTGCCGATTGAATATTATGCAAAGAGGCATTAATAAATTGCGATTGATCCAGAATAATACTGGCATGGACTGAAGAGGGGAGGCTTTGCTGGACCGCCTGCAGGGTCGCTCGAACTTGCCTGGAAACCTCAATAGGGTTGGCGTCATTCGCGCGATTGATGGATAATACGATACCCGAATGGCCATTGACGCGCACTCGAAACTGGCTGTTATCGCTCATCAATTGAATATCGGCAATTGATTTTAAAAAAACAGGATGTTTTTTATCTGCTTTGATGAGCAGGTTTTCATAATCCTCAACAGATTTTAAGTCAGAGTTCAGGGTGCTCGGTATTTTGTTTTGATAATTACCTGCCGGTAATGAAACACGGCTTCGTTCAAGGGCGCTCATTACCTCATCTACATTGATGCCAAACGCGTATAATTTTTTAGGATCAAGGCTGATATTATAAGTATAAGGCTGTCCCCATACTCTCACTGATGAAACGCCTGGAACACTGCGAAACTCATTTTTTAAGCGGAGATTGGCAAAATGGGTGAGATCGGCGAAAGCTAACGTCCTGGATTCAATCGCGATTCCAATAAATGGCAGACCAGTATTTTGGCGCTGGCGCTCGATGCGGGGGGATTTTACTTCGGCGGGTAAGTAGGATTTCGCCAGACCTACCGCGTCCTGGGTGGCGCTTAATGCTCTGTCCATCGGAGTGCCGGTGCGAAAGCTCAGAGTGATTTCAGAAGAGCCGCTTTGTGATTGAGAGGTGATGGTGTCCAGACCTTCAATCCCTGATAAATTGTCTTCAAGTATATTGGTAACAGCGGTTTCGACCAAATCCGGACTGGCGTTGGGGTAATTGGTACTAACACTGATCGTTGGAAAGGTGATGTCAGGATATTCTCTGAGTGAGAGCGACTGAATGCACAGTAACCCCACTACCACAACGAGTGCGTTAAGAATAATGGTTATGACCGGATGTTTAATGAAATAACTGGTGATTTTCATAATGAGGCATTTTTTGTTGGCTGTGGTTTGAATTCACTGACTGACATTCCTGGATATAGGCGCTCCTGCCCTTTAATAATCAGTTTCTGCCCCTCTTGCAAGCCTTCAGTAATTTCTACCGTCGATTTATCTTTGAGTCCCGTTTTAATGGATGCCAGTTTGATTTTTCCATTATCAAGAATGTAGACGAATGGAGCGCCATTTCGGAGAAAAATGGCGGATGAGGGTACCACGATTACATTTTTCTGTTCGCGTACAAGCAAATCCAGTTCCACGGTTGAACCAATCAGACAATCTTTGCAAACAATGTCGATATCGGCAGGGCACATGTGCGTTTCTTCATCCAGCATTGCCTGCACATGGGAAAGTTTATAATTCCGGTTCAATAATTTCACGGGTTGCCCCACCCGTATTGTTGGGAGGGTGCTGCAAGGCAGATCGATATCGACGGCCAGCGATTTGGGATCATAGATAGTAACGATTGCATCTCCCTGGGTGACTTGCATGCCTTCACGTTTTTTGTAGACACCAATCACGCCATCAAAAGGCGCATAAAAACGCAGATTGTCCAAATCAAGCTTTGCCTGAGCTAATTCTTTCTGGGCGGTAAGCCAGATTTGTTTTTGCTCATCGGCCTCTTTCGGACTGACATAGCCTTTTTTAATCAACGCGGGATCCGCAAGGCGCTGATATTGCTGACGAGCAATTTGCTCAGCAGTTTCTGATAATTGCAGGGATTTTTCATTATCTGGATTATCGATTTTGGCAATTAATCCATTTTTGGAAATTGTTTCGCCGGGGTTGGCCATGATATCGAGAATTCCGCTGCCTTTTGCGGTTAACACCGCAACATGCTTGGGCCTAATAGTACCTAGTAAATGAATGGTCTCGTGAATATCGGCTTTTTTTAATGTCAGTGTTTCAACTACTTTTACCGGGTTGCTATTGTCCTTGGCAGAGCTTGTATGAAAAAGCCAATAGGCAATAATCACAAGAGACAATATCACAAAAAGGATGTGTTTTTTGGTTAATCGAATTGGCTTAACTCTAAAATTTGCCATCATCGGACTCTCTAATCATTGGTAATATCTGAGCGAGGATGGATTATCCTAACACAACTACGGTAGAGATTGGACAACTTATTGATAAGGTATTTTAATGGGATTCCACTGACTCTTTCAGCACTTCGACCGGTGCTGTAAATAAATACCCGCCATTACGAATCGTTTTTATCAGGGCGGGTTTTTTGGCATCCAGTTCAATTTTCTGCCTTAAACGACTAATTTGAACGTCAATACGGCGATCGAATGGATGGAGATCGGAGTGTTTGGTGATCTGTAACAAAAACTCTCGCCCCAGGACTTGCTGCGGCTGCCGAACGAATGCATGAAGCAGGTCATACTCCCCCGCGCTTAACAGAAGCTCATGGTGATCATTGCTAAAAACCTGTCGAGATGCTGGATAAAGACGCCACTCTGAAAAAAGTAATACTTCTTTTTCTGCTTCTGCATTTTGATTTGCCCTTGCGACTCGTCGGCTGATCGCTCCGATACGAGCATGCAATTCGCGCGGATGAATTGGTTTAACCAGAAAATCATCAGCTCCGGCTTCAAGCATGTTTACACAGAGTTTTTCATTGACTTGATTGCTGATAACAATTAGCGGCACATTGAAACGTTCATAGATCTGATGAATTTTGGCCGGGTTTGCTTCAAGAAGTGTTGCCGAAATAAGCAAGGCGACAGGCACTTCACAAGTTGTTTCAAGTTCTGACAAGCTCTTAATCGAGACAATATTAAAATTGAATTTATTAAAATAATCAGCCATTTGGCTTTCCGGGAGCGCATCGTCAATGAAAAGCAGGGACTTGCGATGCATGGGCATAAATAAACTCCAGTAATTTTCAACAGACAGTATTTTGACAATTATATACCTATTACACTTTAATTTCATCGCGTGTTAAAGGAGTCTGGACCTTCATTTTCGACTGAAAATTGTTATTGTTCAAAGCCTTGGGACTAAGCTACAATCAATAATAAGCGCCCGAGGGACATAGGGAATGGGGGATAATGCTTTAAGACTTTACCTACGTAGGCTCTAATAGGATGGTTAAATTTTGTGACCATCTCTCAGGGACAAGCCGAGGGACGTAGAGAGTAGTGGTGAAGGCCTTAAGGCAGCGCCATTAGGCCAAGGGCCCAACTTACAATAATTCCTAAATTAATGGCAGTGAGGCCAGACACAGTTACAGTTTAGCAATACTTTCAGAGAGGGGGCAGGAGGTAAGGGATGACAGAAACCATGCATGTACCGTTACCTTGGTTGATTGATGAAAATTGCCGATTAAAGGCTGAATTAAAATATGCGATTAAAATTAACGAGGCTAAGCTGAAACCTTTGCTGGAATCGTCGCCGACCCCGTCCTACAAAACGAGCAGTATTGTTGAATATTGCCATCAGCTAATTGGACTGTATGAAAAATTATCCCGTCTGAACTCCTCTGTAGCTAATCCCGTTTGGGAGTCACCGCTTTTGTTTGAAACAATTTATTCACAATGTATTGCCAGAATTGAAAAATGCCGCATTAAATGGAGGCAGGGCAGTACTGATGAAAATGAAGCCCGAAGCGTTGATAGCTTATTATTTTACTACAGGAATTTAATAGCCTTGGTCCTTGACCACGATCCAAAGGGTAATTGCGGCGATAATGAACTGCTGGCTCCCTTACTGAGAAAAATAATACAGGCGAAATCCGTTAGTGAATGGCTTGGCGCAATTATTCATTTTGCCAATCGCTTTAATGACAAGGTCAGTATGGCCAAAGAGCAGTTTTTGCATTTAAACGAACGCGATTGTCTGGGTTTTTATCAGCAATTGACTGATCCTGAATATGTCGAGCTGGTCAATGCCCTGTTTTTTTATAAAACGCAACCGGGATTGTTATACGGAAATCGATTGAGTACCGAAAAGGAAATCGAAGTTAAAAATACGCTCTGTCAGTTACATTATTTTATCGAGGTCATTCATCAAACGATTTTGCATAATCTAAAACAGCGTGGCTATAATCCCGTGCAGGATTATCTTTTTCATGGAGATGAATTACCTCCCGGGATTTGCGTTCAAATAAATGAGATGACAAGAGAAATTATCAAGGCGGCTCTCCAGCAATGCGAAATGCCCAATTTCCTGTCCACCAATGATCTTATCCATCAGGGCCTTAATGATTTGTTTCGTGCGTATAAATACTGGTTTAATCCCAATCGCCTGATTGACGCCGCTATGTATCTGCGAAGTCAGTTGGTCTCTCCTGTATCAGAACCGGAAGGCAATGAATTTTTACAGCAAATGATTATTCTCTATCAGCAGCTAAGCACAGAGCAATGTATCGACCTGTATGGTTATTTTTCAAATAAAGATACACGCTATTTGCTCAGAACTTTACAGGCTGCGGCGCAGGGTCAGATGATTCGTGATGTGGAGTTGCTCAAGGAAAATGAGCGATTAGCAGTCATTCGTGTCTACCAGGTTATGGAAGACTTGATGGCCGCTTTACTATGCGAATTAAAAAATCGCCATATTCTAATGGCGGCTTACCCTGATTTCAAACATGATACAGTAGTAAAGCCTGGAAGGCGAAACCTGCAGGCTCTAAGCCGTATTCTGACGCTTTATTCATCACCAGAGATGAATAAGAATTCGAGGCTGGAGACATTATTTAAGTCCTTGGAAAAGCTTCAGCAGGGATAGACAAGCCTTCCGCGGGCGGTCGTCACCCCGTTCATGTGGGAGGATTAGAAATCTTCGGCATCTCTTTAAACGCTGGCGGAGTTTGCGGATAACTTGACAATTGCTTCTGGTAAAAATTAAGCAATTGTTCGAGCAGTTTTTGTCTCGGTGAGTGTTTTGCGAAAGCCGACTGGGCCTCATCAGTCCATTCCCCGGTTTTTAAATTCAGGATCACCGTAATATAGGTCTCATTATCGGGATAAAGAGCAAGCAGCCAATCGCCATCCAATATTCCATAAAGCTTCATTGCATCGATAAGCGGCCAGCGATCGGGACGAATTTCAAGATCATCGGTTTGTGGATTCACCCAGAAAAGCAGTTTGCCATATTCGACTGCTTTTTCATTACTTAGAGCAGAGTTGGGTAGAAATCCGCTTTCGAGCATAACCGGTCGGCTTTGCTCATTCAAATGGGTTTGTGTTCCTAAAAAACCTGCCAGTGATACGCCGTCAGATACCAAGGTTGGGTGAATTTTAAGATAAGAGTAGACAGTGGGTGCGATGTCCATTAATACCACACGGTCCTGCACAGTTTTTACTGGGCTAATGGTTGCCCCCTGCTGAAAACTTACCATACCCAGAACACAGAAAAACTGGTCCGGACTTAATAAATCGGAGCCATGTCCGGCGCTGCGTTGTAATTCAGTAGCGGTTTTTTGAGGAAAATAGGACTCGAGGCGACTTGAGCCGGTGCCCTGATATAGCCGGGGATCGATTTTCCTGGAGCCTTTTTTATATAAGACTTCACCATGATCACTTAATAAAATAAGAAGACTGTTATCAGTGATTGCGGTTTTTTGCAGGAACTCAACCAATGTTTTAACTTGCTGATCGACTTTATGCAGCGCTGTAAAATAAAGTCCCTCCCGCTCTTCCAGACTATATTCATTTTTAACTTGTGCTGCAGAAGAGGCTGCCCAGGCATAGGGCCAATGAGGTAAGGTAAAATGTACGGCTAAAAAAACAGGTTTTTTAGTATTAAGCTCAAGAATGGAGTGCTGTAATTCCTTATCGAAGGTTTCGGGATAATAGGCAAAATGTCCGGCGCGATTCATGTAATTGTAAGGAAGCAGCCAGCGGCTAAGGCGAAAATTAATTAGAAAATTGCTGAGCGGAAAATCATAAAAGGAGCCTAGCAGTACATCATTGGCGCCAATTTTAGGGCCGACAATTTTTTGAAAACCAAACTCTTCCCCCAAATTATTAAATCGTCTGTCGTCTGTGGCAAAAATAGTTTGATACCCCGCATTCTTCAAAGTCCAGGCAAAGCTTGCGGCACTGTCAATTTCTTTCTTTGAGATAAGATTTTCTCTGGCGCGATGATGAAGTGGATGAAGTCCGGTTAAAATGCTTGCCCAGGCAGAATAAGTTCGCGCCAAAGGACTGACCGTGTTGGTAAAATGCACGCTCTTGTCAAGAAATTGAGCGATGAATGGGGTATGAGCCTTGCTAACCTGGTCTGGACTTAAAGAATCGACGCCGATAATGATAATATTGGGCGATTTACTGGTGCTGAAACGGGTCTCTTTTTTTGGCCAGGGCAGGAGTAGAATAATCAGTAATATTGTTATGCTGATACTCACTTTTGTATTTAGCAAACAGAGTCGATAAAGGCTAATCAGACTTGCCAGCAATAATAAGCCCAATGAGATCAGAAGGGCTGTAGTGATCAGAAAGAGCGGAAGTCCCGGAACAAACAATTTGCTAAAGGCGCTTAAGGGAAAAAAATAGCAGTTAAGGCTTAGAATGGCACTCAGAGAAGTGATTAGGATAGTAAGAATGCGCCGGTCCAGGTGCTTTTGGGAGATGGGTATCGGTGTAATTCCCCACAATAAGAAAACCTGAAACAGAGCCAGGAGAGCGTGCAGGATAATTTGCAGCAAAAAGGCGGCAATTAACTCTGCATAAACTTTCCAGGGCAAGGTTACAGCGTGGATAAAACTGGCACTTAACGAGAAGCTGTAAATAAGTTGGAATAAGAGAAATAACAGGTTAAATCCTGCAAAGCTATAAATGCCCTGTTTTATAATCTGCCTAAAACGCGTTACCATCCGATGAGTAGAATATTCGTTAACCCTAATGGCATTCTGAGCTTGAAAGGCTGGAATAGCAAGTAATCTTAACCCGCCTGATTTTTAACAGTTGTATTCAAATGCCAGTTGTAAACATAATTGTCGATGGTATTAACATGCTTTAACTGATGTTTTAGCGGTTCTTTGGCAAATTGCCTGATATGATTAATTACATTTTGTTTGGTTTCCCCAAAATCCTCACTAAACCAGTCGTATATTTTGGAAACGACCAATTCACCCTCAATAACCTGCACGCCTCGCAAAGAATTGACATAGTCAAAGGCCGCCAGATTTAATTGCTGTTCCAGTTTTTCGCCGGTATAAACCTGCTTCCCCAGGTTTGGAGCACCAATCGCGCCATTATTCAAGGCATAATGGCAACGAGAGTCATTCCATATAGGGCGAATGATACGATTCTGAATTTCGTCCAGAGATAATGAAATATTATTGACAGTAATCAGTTTGGCCCCCCAGGGTCCAATACTGAATAAACCGGGCGAGATATTGATTTCATCGATGCTGTTTACCGGGAAATAACTGGCAACAGTATGCACGGTTATTGCGTTATACACATTGATCCAGTAAGCGAGTTGCTCTGCTCGATTGTACTCGCTGATATTAATGCCTGACATTCGCTCAATGTATTTTTTTAATAGCAGACGATCGGTTTCCCTGACATTGGGATAATCAATCAGATTGATTCCTTCTTCATTGGTAATGAGATGTTTTTGCAGAAATTCCTGCCATTCTGAATGTTGAATAACTGCTTTGGACAATGGATTGTTAACTTCCCAGATAGGCCATAAGCTTTTGTTGAAAGAGGCAAAGATATTACCTGTTATAAAAAGCAATAAAAAAAGAACTGTAATTCTAAGGCTTTTACTCATTCACAAGGGCTCGATTACGTAGTGCATTACCAATAGTAGTGACATCCAGGAACTCCAGCTCGCCGCCAGAGGGGATCCCCCGTGCCAGCTGACTGATGCGAATGCTGCAGTCGCTAAACAATTCTCGAATAAAATGGGTGGTGGTTTGAGCTTCAACCGATGGACTCAGGGCAAGGATAATTTCCTCAATTTGCTCTGACAGTGCCAGGTGGCGTAAGCGCGGCAAGCCGATGTCCTCAGGACCCAATCCATCAAGTGGGGAAATTTTACCCATGAGTACAAAATATTTTCCTTTAAACACTCTGCTCTGTTCGATTGCAGCCACATCAGCAGGTGTTTCAACGACACATAAGACAGTGTGCTCACGGCCATTATCACGGCATAATGAACATAATTCGGTTTCTGTATAATTGTTACAACGTTCGCAATGCCTGATTTGCTGCATGGCTTGCTCCAGACAGGCAGCAAGATGCAGGCCGCGTTGACGCTGGTGTTGCAGCAGGTGAAAAACCATGCGCTGGGCGGATTTTGGACCCACCCCTGGTAAACAGCGCAGTGCCTCAACTAGCCTGGTCAACGCATTCATAAAACTTATTATTCCTTGTCTTTTTCTTTCATGAAATCGGTTGGAATATTCAGTCCGGCAGTCAGTTGGCTGATTTCTTCTTTAGATGCTTTTTCAACTTTACGATTGGCATCATTAATAGCTGCTGCAATTAAATCTTCCAGCATGCTAACTTCTTCATCAAGCAGGGAAGGATTAATTTTTACTTCGACCGCATCATGGTTGCCTTTCATTTTAATACGCACCAAGCCGCCGCCAGATTCGCCGCTAACGGTCAGCAAATTCAATTTTTGTTGTGCTTCCTGCATTTTTTGCTGCATTTTTTGGGCTTCTTTCATTAGATTGCCAAGATTTTGATTAATATCCATGTGTAGCTACCTCATTCAAGTTGATTAACTAATTATAATGTATCTTTGTTAGGTACAATAGAATTTTTGACGATCTCTCCGGAAAACTCCTGAATTAACTGTTGTAAAAAAGGGTCTTCCTCTAAGTGTTTTTCTGCTTCCTGCATGTTTTTTGTTTGCTCTATTTGTTTAACCTGCGCGGGTGAACTTTGTATGGTTTCCTGAACACTCAGATTAATACGGATATTGGTTTTATAAAATGCAGACAGAGTTTGTTCTATTCGTTGTGTAATCCCGGGCGAAAACAGGGAGTGGTGTCCCTTGGCGACTTGCAAAAAAATATCCTTGTCGCTGCGTTTAATAAATTCAGCATTTTCTACTGCAGTCAGGGCTAGTCCGCTCAATTTTAACTGGGGTATAATTTGCGCCCAGTTTTCCTCGACGAGAGTCGGAGCTGTATTAATTGCAACCTCCTGAGCCTCTGAAGGTAAAGGCATGGCCTTAACGGGTGTTTCTTCTAAATGCATGACAATTTCCTGCGGGGGAATTGCAATATCTTCAGATGGTCCTGGCTCATCCCGGGAAATTTCCTCTGCTTGGGCAAAAGCCTTAAGCGGTTCTGGTGTTCTGGAAAGGGGAGCTGACTCTAATTGCTCACCTGTAAGCGGAGGAATGACAGGGGAGGTAACCGGCTTGAAACTAAGCATGCGGAGCAGTGTCATTTCAAAACCGATTAAAAGGCTGGGAGCCAAATGAATCTCATCAATGCCTTTAAGGGCAATCTGATAAAACAATTGCACATCTGCTGGTGTTATTTGCTTTGACAGGCTTTGCGTCTCAACTGGAAAATCAAGCAAAGGATGAGAACCAGATAACGCCTGGCTGACCGAAATCTGGTGAAGATGATTGATCAGTTCTTCAAGAACAAAAATAAAATGCCCCCCTTCGGCAGCAATCTGGCGGCTTATTTTAATAATGCTTCCCGCATCTTCAGCAAGCAAAGCTTGCAGCAGCAGCAGGGCATAATCTTGTTTTGTATGTCCTAAAAGGCTTTTCACAATTTCAGCGGTCAAATGATTATCAGCAGTCGCAATAGCCTGGTCAAGTATACTAAGTGCATCCCGCATGCTGCCTTTAGCCGCTCGCGCAATAATCTCAAGAGCCTGATGTTCAAAACTGTAGTTTTCTTCTTTAAGAATAAGTTCCATCTGACTAATGATAACCGCAGGCTGCAATGGTTTAAGATTGAATTGTAAGCAACGGGATAGAACAGTTGCAGGCAGCTTCTGCGGATCGGTGGTCGCTAACAAAAACTTGACATGTGCAGGGGGTTCTTCCAGTGTCTTGAGTAAGGCATTAAAACTATGCTGCGAAAGCATATGAACTTCGTCGATCAAATAGATCTTGTAGCGGCCTGTCGTTGTCGCATATTGTACATTTTCCAGAAGTTCACGAGTGTCTTCAACACGTGTTTTTGAGGCGCCGTCGATTTCAATCAAATCGATAAACCGGCCCTGCTCAATGGCGAGGCATGTATCACAGGAAAGGCAGGGTTCGGCACTGACACCTAGTTCACAATTAAGTGCTTTGGCCATTAAGCGCGCGATACTGGTTTTCCCCACGCCGCGGGTTCCAGTGAAAAGATAGGCATGATGAATACGTTGCTGGGCCAGTGATTTGCTAATGGCTTTATTAATATGTTCTTGGCCAACCAGTTGCGAGAAAGAACGTGGCCGCCATTTACGCGCCAGCGCAAGATAACTCATAGACATTCTTTAGTAATATGGCGGCAGCTTCAGAAGCCACACCTCGGCGCCCGAATCAATTACTACCGCTGCTCCCTTCCGGGCCTGACGGGGTTCATAATCTATCGTCGCGTGGGGACCAATGAAGCCACCATTGTTCAATTCCGAAGATTAACAAAAAAAGCAGAGAA
>NZ_UGOX01000001.1:350000-445000 GCF_900461555.1 Legionella quinlivanii
GGTGCTTGACTGCGAGACGGACGTGTCGAGCAGGAACGAAAGTTGGTCTTAGTGATCCGGTGGTTCTGTATGGAAGGGCCATCGCTCAACGGATAAAAGGTACTCCGGGGATAACAGGCTGATACCGCCCAAGAGTTCATATCGACGGCGGTGTTTGGCACCTCGATGTCGGCTCATCACATCCTGGGGCTGAAGCAGGTCCCAAGGGTATGGCTGTTCGCCATTTAAAGTGGTACGCGAGCTGGGTTTAGAACGTCGTGAGACAGTTCGGTCCCTATCTGCCGTGGGCGTAGGAAAATTGAGAGGAGCTGCTCCTAGTACGAGAGGACCGGAGTGGACGAACCTCTGGTGTACCGGTTGTGACGCCAGTCGCATTGCCGGGTAGCTAAGTTCGGACGGGATAACCGCTGAAAGCATCTAAGCGGGAAGCCTCCCTCAAGATGAGTTTTCCCATGAAGCCCGTTGAAGACTACGACGTTGATAGGCGAGGTGTGGAAGCGCAGTAATGTGTGAAGCTAACTCGTACTAATTGGCTGATTGTCTTGACCATATAACCTGAGTTGTCTTGGGTTGTATGGGACAACAAACAAATGAATGACTGTGTGCAGAGATTATTATCTCGATTGTATTTCGACTCTTTACCGGCCGAGGCCGGCTTCGCCAAGACGAAGCTGTGTCCCACGGTCAACCCGTTTTCCTGGCGACTATAGCAGTCTGGAACCACCTGATCCCATCTCGAACTCAGAAGTGAAACAGACTCGCGCCGATGATAGTGTGGAGTTTCTCCATGTGAAAGTAGGTCATCGCCAGGGCTTTATTGCAAAGCGGCCTTCGGGTCGCTTTTTTTTTGCCTGAAAAAACCATCCCAACCACCATGACCGCTGCAATTAAGACAATGCCCCGCAGGGAGGCCAGCTTAATATACAATTGAGCTTAACTTAATGGCAGTGAGAGTTGAGCTGAGGGCAAATCAGGTCTCCCAAATATTTATGGATAGATTCTTCAATATAAACCAACTATATGTATTTAAATTTTCTTTTTTCTCACCGGGCAATACATGTGTCTCCCGCAATAATATAGTGTTCTGAATCAGCTGTATTCATCAATTTTAGTCCGTTCTGCTGATGATTTTTAAAGACGAATTGCTTTTTGTAGATAAAGAAAGCAGTAATTATTTGCATTAATATTTACCAGAACTATGCTGAGAATAGGCCTATTCACCAGGAGTTAATTATGGCTAAAAAGAGTAAACCGGCTGACAAAAGTGGAAATAGTGCAGCTAATGAAATATCGGATAACGAGCTGGAGAGTTTATCAGGAGGGAGGTTGTCTGGTGCTCAGTATACCCAGCAGCAACAAGCGAGAGCTGAGAAAGCGGGCTTGAAGAGACAGAAACAGCAATCCAAGAAGTAAAAACAATACACTTATCAGGAATGCCCAGTTTCTGCTGGAATTCAGTTAGCTATTACTGGGCATAAACTCAATTTGAAGATTTTTCTAAATACTTATCTTTCAATTTTACATAATGTCTTGCTGAATACTCCAGTTGCTCAATCTCCTGACTGGTTAGTGGGCGAATTTGTCGCGCAGGATTGCCAAGATATAAGAAGCCTGATAAAAGACGTTTTCCCGGCGTTACCACACTGCCTGCGGCAATCATAACATGGTGCTCTACATGAACAGCGTCCAGTATTAATGCTCCCATACCAATCAGACAGTAATCTTCTATATGACAGGCATGCAGAACGGCTTGATGGCCTACGGTAATCCCATTTTCCAGTATTAGCTTCCTGCCTCCGGCAGTAAATGGGCCATCATGCGTTACATGTAAAACAGCACCATCCTGAATACTGCATGAATGGCCGATTTCAATGGAGTTCACATCGCCCCGGATCACCGCCATTGGCCAGACAGAACTGTCATTGCCAATATTTACATCGCCGATTACAGAGGCCG
The DNA here is from genome assembly GCF_900461555.1 of Legionella quinlivanii. Classification (NCBI taxonomy): domain Bacteria; kingdom Pseudomonadati; phylum Pseudomonadota; class Gammaproteobacteria; order Legionellales; family Legionellaceae; genus Legionella; species Legionella quinlivanii. Next base: position 351,957 of record NZ_UGOX01000001.1, read on the forward strand.
CCGGATCAATGTATACTCGCTCCCCCAGAGTGGGGGAAATGTTATTAAATACTCTTAAATTCATCAGGTTACTCTCGTACCTAAACCATAGTTACCAATTCTTCGGCGCTTGTAGGGTGGATTGCGACTGTGTTGTCGAAATCTTTTTTGGTAGCCCCCATTTTTACAGCAACGCCAAATCCTTGCAGTATCTCATCGGCATAGTAACCAATCATATGTAAGCCAATGATCTTTTCTTCTTTACCCAAGGTAACTAATTTCATGACGGTGGGCTTTTTATTCTCGCTAAACGCGTCAAACATCGGATTAAATCGGGTTTGATAGGTTTTAATTTGCTCTGTTCCATATTTTGCGACCGCTTCCTCTTCACTCATGCCCACACTGCCTATCGGGGGGTGACTGAAGACAACTGAACATATATTGCTGTAATCGAGAAAGGCTTCAGGCTGGCCTCCAAAAAGACGATCACTCAGTCTTCTGCCGGCAGCGATGGCAACTGGTGTAAGCGCAGGCTCATCGATGACATCTCCAATAGCGTAAATACCTTTAATATTGGTTTGCTGAAATTTATCGACTTCAATAAGCCCTCGCGGATCTCGTTTAACCCCAATCTCATCCAGATTCAGCTGATCTGTACGGGGAGAACGGCCAACGGCTGCGATGACGACATCAAAATCTCTGAGAACAGAACCGCTCTGGCAGTGGATACTTCGTCTGCCATCGGTTTGTAACTCAATTTTTCGGGCACGATGATTCGTATGTACCTGTAAACCATCTTTTAGCATTATCTCCATAAGCGTTTCCCCCAGCATGGAATCGAATCGGCTAAGGGGAGCTTTACCTCGTAAAAACAGATGGGTTTCAGAGCCTAGAGCATTGAGTACTCCTGCGAGTTCAACTCCAATATATCCACTGCCAATGACCGCTACTTTCTGAGGAAGTTTTTCCAGGGCAAAAAAACCATCCGAGCTGATCGCGAGTTCAATTCCCTCAAGATCAGCCGGCATGGAGGGCTGACCTCCGGTAGCAATAATTATATGCGGTGCCTGATAAATCTTCCCGTTTACCTCAACCTGATCTGATCCGACAAAGCGCCCATGTCCATTAAGCCTGGTAATATTAAATTGCCTGAAGCGTGCAAGATAATTTTCACGAAGCCGCTCAATGTAAGCTGTCCGTCTGGCGATTAATGTTGACCAATCCAGTTTAACTGAGCAGGGCTCAAAACCATATTCAGGGGCTTTTTCCATGATTTCGGCGATGCTTGAAGCATTAAACATTATTTTTTTAGGGACACAACCCAAATTAACACAGGTTCCTCCAAGATGCTGCTGTTCGATAACGGCGACTTTCGCCCCGTGTTTTGCAGCTCGAACCGCACTGGCTATCCCACCGCTGCCCCCACCAATAACGATTAAATCAAAATTCATCATCTATGCGCCTTTTTGTTAAACTCAATTTAAGTATTTTAGTATAAATAGAATTTGCTCAAATAAAAAATTCAGGTCACTATAAAGCTATCATTTTTTTATCAAATCATTTATGCGGAAATTTTTCCTGATTTTATTGACAATAAGTAGTTTGATAGCTTGCCGTCAATCACAAGAACGCCAGATACAAGGTTATGTGGAAGGTGAAAATATTTATCTGGCATCGCCTTATTCGGGGATTCTGGAGACTCTTGCTGTGCAGCGCGGACAAATGGTGAAAAAAGGTGATCTACTTTTCCAGCTGGATAAAAATCCTGAATTCCTGCAAATTAAACAGTTTGAAGCCGATTTACAGCAAGCAAAAAATCTATTAAAGGATTTGGAAAATCCACGACGAAAGCCTGAAATAGCGGCTATTCAGGCTCAAATTGAACAAACCGAAGCGCAGATTAAACTGGCTGAGGTGCGAGTCAGACGCTATCAGGAATTATATCGCAAGCAGGCGGCATCAAAGGATGTCCTTGATGAGGCAGTTGCTGTCTATCAGGAGCAGGTCAAGCTGAAAGAGCAATATGAATCCAATCTTCGGCTGGCGAGACTTGGGAGTCGAGAAGAGCAGATCAATGCGCAAAAAGCCCAGATTGCTTCATTCGCAGAAAGATTGTCAGTTGCCAAATGGCAGCTGGAGCAAAAGCGGTTGTATGCGCCAGCGGATGGTTTAATTTTTGATACCTATTATCGCGAGGGTGAGTTTGTAGGCAGCCAGAAAGCGGTTCTATCCCTGTTAACGCCTGCCAATGTTCGCATTGAATTTTTTGTTCCAGTCGAACTGCTGGCTAAGCTGAAAGTAGGGCAGCAAATTGAATTTCTCTGTGATGGCTGCGAGACACCTGCAAACGCCCTGATTAGCTATATATCACCAGAAGCTCAGTATATCCCCCCTCTGGTATATAGCCGAGAGAACACCGATAAGCTTGTTTTCCGAATCAAGGCCGATCTGCGGGAGTTTAATAAATTTAAGCCGGGTCAGCCGGTGACGGTGTTTATACCATGACTGTTGAAGCCATTATTGACGTCCATGATTTATGCAAAAGTTTCAATGGCAAAGTGGTGGTCAACGGTGTCGATATGTATGTTAAAAAGGGAGAAGTGTTCGGCTTTCTTGGCCCTAATGGCAGTGGGAAGACCACAACCATCCGTATGCTTTGCGGGCTGCTAACACCGGATTCTGGCAGCGGAACTTGTCTTGGCTATGATATTTTACGCGAGTCGGCCAAAATCAAAGAGCATGTTGGCTATATGACTCAGAAATTCAGTTATTACACTGATCTGAGTATCGAAGAAAATCTTAATTTTGTCGCTCGTGTTTATAATCTGGATAATCGAAAACAACGGGTTGAAAGGGCCTTAGAGGACTTAGGGCTTACTCACCGGCGAAAGCAGTTAACCGGTGAATTGTCGGGGGGCTGGAAACAGCGTGTAGCCTTGGCAGCCTGTCTCTTGCATGAGCCGGAATTACTGCTACTCGATGAACCTACAGCCGGAGTCGATCCTTTGGCACGCCGCGAATTCTGGGATAAAATTCACTCACTAAGCCAGCAAGGCATAACCACCTTAGTTTCAACACATTATATGGATGAAGCCGAGCGCTGTACTCGTCTGGCATATCTGGCCTATGGCGATTTGCTGATTACTGGAACGGTGAGTGAAGTCATTGCATCTACACAGTTGCTAACCTGGAAGATCACGGGTGATGTAACGACCAGCTTATTACAGGAAGCCAAAGAAATGAAAGGAGTGATGCAGGCGGCTTTGTTTGGCAATCAAATTCATGTAAGCGGGTATCAGGCAAAAGAGATTGAAACCGAATTGCAGAAGCTTGCCGAACGCCATAGGGTAAAATGGCAGCCAATAGACTCCACACTGGAAGACGCTTTTATCAGTCTGGTTAAAAAATCAAAAGGAGGCAGCGATTGATTCATCAGGGGTTTTCTCGTTTGCTGGGTATTATGGTCAAAGAATTCATTGAAATGAGGCGCGATAAGGCTACGTTCGGAATGATTCTGGCCATTCCTCTTATGCAATTGATTTTGTTTGGTTATGCGATTAACACTAATCCCCGTCATCTGCCTACGGCCGTTGTCAATCCCGAACCTTCCCAGTTTACACGGCGTATTCTTCTGAGTATGCAAAACTCAACCTATTTTCAGTTTATCAGTCCATCTTCTTCAGAAGAAGAAGCACGGCGGCTGATTAAAAGAGGGGAAGTGCAATTCGTAGTGAATTTTCCTCCTGATTTCTCGGAACAATTGGTCAAAGGGCTCAAACCTGGGGTTCTACTGGAAGCGGACGCGACTGATCCTGCGGCGACCAGCCGCGCTGTGGATGTATTCACGCAGATGGCTTCTCTGGCATTAACTGAAGAGCTTAAAGGGCCTCTGGAAGCATTAGCTGATCAGGGCCCCCCCTATGAACCTCTTGTTCATACCATATACAACCCTTTGGCGATTACCGCCTATAATATTGTGCCGGGACTTTTAGGTGTTGTTTTAACAATGACAATGGTCATTGTAACGGCTCTTGTAATTACCCGTGAGTATGAAAGGGGTACAATGGAAAATCTGCTCGCAACCCCCTTAAAGCCGCTGGAAGTGATGGTCGGTAAACTGCTGCCCTATATTATAGTCGGTTACGTCCAGGCTTTATTGATTTTATTGATGGCCAGGTTTTTATTCCATGTGCCAATGGAAGGAAATATCTTTCTTCTTCTTTTCTTAAGTTTGCCATTTATTGCTGCAAATCTTGCAATGGGTCTGACCTTTTCTACTGTTGCTACCAACCAGTTGCAGGCAGTACAAAGTGCCATGTTTTTCTTTCTGCCTTCCATCCTCTTATCCGGATTTATGTTCCCTTTCCGTGGCATGCCTGTTTGGGCGCAATGGGTAGGGAGCGCTTTACCCCTGACGCATTATCTGATCATTGTTCGGGGGATATTACTCAAGGGCAATGGTTTCCTGGATGTATGGCGCGAAACGATCCCTATTATGATTTTTACTGTGGTTATTCTGCTTATTGCATTTAAGCGATACAGGCAAACCCTGGATTAACATGGGTTCTTATTTAATCTGATTCGAGATATTGGATAACCCGTGTTTCCACTCGCGAATCAATCAAAACGCCCACGTGATCCACTCCAGGCAGTAAAGTCAGGCTTGCAAAGGGATATCTGCGACAAAAAATAATAGACTCCTGAGGACTAACCGAGTCATCTTCTTTCCCATGAATACATAAAATAGGAATTTCACAGCTGTTAATCATTCGCCGATAATTTAAATGATCAATGCTGGTTTTGGAGTTTTGCCGAATTACATTTCGCAATTGCAAAAAAGCAGAGCCGTTTAACCCCAAACGTCTTGCTAATTTACTTACTGGCGTTCTCATCTGGGTGGGTGAGGCAATGAGAATGGCCTTGTCAGGCATGTGTTCTATTTCCCATTCGGGTAATTGATGCGCCAGATTTAAAGTGTTTAGCAACATGGATCCGCCAAAGGAGTGCCCCAATACCGCATAAAAAGGCCCTAACTCATTAAGCGTTTCTTTTAAAATACTTACCGCATCCAGCCAGGTTAACTGCCATCCGCGGGCTTCGCCATGCGCAGGAAAATCAATTGCATAGACATCATAACCCTGCTGATGGAGCGCCCGAATTACTCGAACCATATAGGCCGCTCTGGACATCCAGCCATGGGTTACCAATACTTTTTTCGCTTGCGGATTGCGTGGCTGCTCAAAGCGATGTATTACATGATGGCGGGGTTTGTCTCTCTGTATCACGGCGGTTCGTTTAGAAGCTACAAACTCACAGGCACGAGCTGCAAAATCCCGGTATTCTTTCTCGAGCGGCAGAGGTAAGGGGGTAATAAAAAAATGATAGCAGAACTGTGCTTGTAAGAAATCTTTCACTTCAGTTAAAGTATTGACTATCATGATCACTGTCCTGTCAGTAATTAACGTTTAATTAGCGCGCGGAACCGAGATTTTCCGCTAGCAGGTTAATTCATTCAGATGATATAAGACGTCTTTTTTTATCATTCTAATTCTCTAATTTAAAGTTTAGCACTTTGTTTTATGACTAGCCAAACCGATTGATAGTTGAAAACTCCAAGGGTCTGTCTCAAATCGTTGTTTGCTGGGAATTATGAGAACTATGAGGTTATTTTTATTTCAAATTCATAGGATTATCTTAAGAATGGGATTGGACTTTTAGCCAGTCTCAATTTAGACTTTAGCAATACCTAATGCTTCAAAGGAAAATTTCATGCACAGCTCAAATTATCTCTATCATCATGGTGAACAGGAGTTACATGGTTTTCTTGCTTATGATGATTCCATTGACCAGCCTCGTCCTGCGGTGATTATTGCTCATGACTGGAGCGGGCGAAACGAATTTGCCTGCCATAAAGCGGAGATGCTGGCGAAAGAGTTAGGCTATGTTGGTTTTGCCCTGGATATGTATGGGCATGGACGTATTGGCTACACGACCGATGAAAAAATCGCTTTGATGCAGCCATTGGCGGGGGACCGCCGTTTGTTGCGTGATCGTATCCGCGCGGGTTTTGATGCAGTGATAGCGATGTCTGAGGTGGATAGTGCCCGGGTTGCAGCGATTGGTTTCTGCTTTGGTGGTTTATGTGTGCTGGATTTGGCTCGTAGCGGTGCGGAACTGGCTGGTGTGGTCAGTTTTCACGGATTACTCGATAAACCAAAACACATTCCCAATCAAAAGATTCAGGCTAAAGTTCTTGCTCTGCACGGCTATGACGATCCAATGGTGCCCCCGCAACAGCTTAATGATTTTTGTCAGGAAATGACGGAAGCAAAGGTTGACTGGCAAGTTCATCAGTATGGTTTGACCAAACATGCGTTCACAAACCCGGACGCTCATGATCCTGATTTGGGAACAATTTATAATCCGATAGCGGCCAAACGATCCATGCAAGCCATGAAAAATTTTCTTCAAGAAATTTTTAAATAGATCAGTACTATGCGTAAATTTGCAGGTTTTATTTTAAAAAGTGTACTTTGTATCTGTCTGAGTGCAGAAGCTGCTTTTGCGGCGGATACAGTCAAGGATTTTCAAAGCTGGCTGACAGTGCTTGGCATGGGATCTTTAGGCAAAGGACAACTTGAACCGTTTAAACTCTGGCTGGAAGCGCAAGAGCGCGCAGGGGATAATGTGGAGCGGGCAACGCAAACCTTGCTAAGGACTGGCCTGGGCTATGCGGTAAATCAGGAGACCACTCTCTGGCTTGGATATGCCTGGGTGTACACGGAAGAACCTTTAACGAGACACCCGTTTCATGAGAACCGTATCTGGCAACAGCTATTTTGGACGAAGAAATTCCAGGAGCTTAGTTTTTCAATACGTTGCCGCCTTGAAGAGCGTTATCTGGAACCCAGTGATAATACCGCTTATCGTTACCGACAGTATTTTAAACTGATGGTCCCTCTGGTACCCACGGCAAAACTTAATCTTGCCAGCACCGAAGAGGTGTTCTGGCATTTGAATAATTTCAATGGGCTGAACAATCGTGGTTTTGATCAGAACCGCTTTTTTATTGGTTTTAATTACAAGCTAAACTCCGCGCTCACAACGGAGATCGGTTACCTGAATCAATACATCAGACGTGTGAATACGAATAATTTCCAAGCCAATGTGTTAGCCATGAATCTTTTTTTGAATTGGTAAATGGATGTTTAATTACCGCTAGTCAAGTGCTCTCCCAGGTGTCCAATTGAGAATGTTTACAGACTTATTCATTCGTGAAAGCCAGGAACGTTTCTTTCTGCTAACGAATGATACAGTTGTAGAAACAATTACTCCAATTTGTTCATTTACAAACTAATAGAAAAATGTTACTCAGTTAATGTTTAGATAATACTAGGCGTATAAACTAGGAACATAAAAATGCGTCAGAATCCTTGCTCAAAATTTAGGAGTATTGAATGAGTGTTGTTAGGGCTAGCTATATCAGCCTTGAGCGTGAAGGCAAGAGACGACCTTATCTGTTAGGTTGCAGCGGCGGCGGTGGACACATCTCAGCGATTAAAGGGATTCATAAGTATTTAGAAAAAGAATATGCTAAAGCGGGAATTGATTTTGAGTTTCCCGAGTATGAGCCAGTATTACTGGAACACAAAGGCAACAACCCGTCTCGCGATTTGATCCTCAGAGGCCAGGGGCTGCTATATGATTATCGAATATCTCCTCTGCTAAAAAAAATCAGCGCGCTCACGCCTATTCCCATTATTCCCTCCAAGGAAAGCTTGGAGGATGAAACCAAGCGTTTAAACGATGCTGAAAAGAAGCTCAATCGATACTATCGCGATATGCTGCTGGATTATTATGATGCCGGATATGAAAGTGCAGGGATATGGAACATATTACAGCGTGAGGATGCGGTTACTGAGCTTAAAAAACTAATCGACTTACAAAAAAGCAACGATGATCAAAATTATTCTACAGTTAAGGAACGATTATTAGCTGATTTAAAAGCGGCAGCAATTAAAGGAGAGCCTTACACTGAAATAATAAGCACGCAGGCAATGGGGTTGCCGGCACTTTGTGATGCGGTGATAGAATATAACGAATGGACTAAGCAGTATTACAAGAGCTACAACCAGCTAGTAATTCAGCAATATTTTACTGATTTACCTACAGAGGGAGCGGTTCATTTTTTTAATCCCCTGACGCGCCTGAATAAAAAGCAGCAGCAGCAAATGCGTTTGTATGGCGTTGGAATGACGGACGATATAATTCGTTTTCATTTCCCCAAGGGAGAGCATTTTGCCGGCATTTATGATGTGCCTGCGAAGGACAATCCGATGGTTCGCCCGGGATTTAAAAATCCTGACCTGGATTACAGTCGATATTTTCATGAGCCTTGCAAAATAAGTCTCAAAAATCCGGATGATAGCGAATCAGATTATTCTGTCGCTGCCGACGAGCAGATAGCGACTATTCTTCTCGGCAGCCAGGCGGGTAATGACACAGTTAAATACATTGAAACCCTTTTAACAAATGGCTACGAGAAAATCTTTGTCCTGGGTGGTCATAAATTTAAAAAAGAAATAGATGAAATCGGGGCGCGTTATCCGCATTTGAGTAATCGCATCATTCCTGTATCAACAAATCAGGATGATATTAGTTTAACGCCATTACTGACCCGAAGTAATTTGGTCATTCAGCGGGGCGGCGGAGTTAGTGTGATGGAGGCCATGGCCCTGCCCCACAATCCAGAGCAGACCCTTTTAGTTCATCATGCGGATAATGGCAGCCTGGATGAATCAAGGCTTACGTCTGGCATTCGCTGGGAAGACTGTAATGTTGACCGCCTGCTAAAAGCATTATCTCAGCAAGGTATTCAGTGTAAAAAAACCTCGCCTAAGCTTGCAAAATCACAAATCCCCAGAGCGAGGCTTCATGCCGCGCTTAATCGGATAGAAAATAATTTTAAAGCGCAATGGAGGGACGCTCAGCCCGTGCTGTCCACCCATAACCGCAAGCAGTTACTTGAAAAAAATGAGTATCTCGAGAAAGCCATTAAATTTTCAGCCAGTTTCCGTCAATCGTTAACCTACCTTAATCAATTTATCCTTGAAGATTTTGTGGCCCTTTTATCTCATCCCTTGATCAGGGAAGAGCCAAAACGCCTGCTGCAAATCATGTCAGGGTATAAGCGCTGTACTACCAAACAAAGCCGTGCAAATTGGGAAATTGTGCTGAATAATTTATTGAGTGAGGATCGACTGACCCATTCCTGGCTAAATAAGTTAAGCCATCCTGAAGTCGCTGAGCCTTTTATCACCAAAGAGGTGCTGCGAAGTATCATTTTAAGAATGGTGGAATTACAGCAAAGTCTTTCAGATAAAGAGCTGCATATTGCGAACAAATTATCAGTTAGTATCATTGAGCGGGCCAGCCTGAATGATTTAAAGGGCTTAAAACAATTATTATCCTCCGCCGTTCCACCGAAAGGCACGACTAATGATAATCTAAAGAAATATTACGCTCTTTGTAAGAGTCTCGCCGAACGCCTGCAAACCAGTTCGGATGTGCAGGAGTTAAATTATCTTCTTTTAAATCCGAAACCCGGAACTAAAAGTCGGGGAAGTCTGATTGGTGAGCATGGAGAACCTCAGTCCAGATTATTATCTTCAGCCGGGCAACTGGAAGATGCTTTAAAAGGTTATATTCAAGGTATGCAGTCTGATTTGAAGAATTATAAAAAAAATCAGTTTCGCTTTTTCAGTCCCCGATATATGGTTCATTATAATCTTATGCATGAAAAGCTGAATATTGCTGAAACATTACTCACCAACTTAACCCGACTCAAGCAAAAAGAACTCCCTGAGCAGACGCGGGCAAAATTGATGGCTAAAATGCTGGTGACTGCGCAGAAAGTGAACGAGAAAGTAGTTGATCGGGCGATTTTTGCTTCAAGCGGCAGGTTAGGCGAGTTGTTAAATTCGCATGTCGGTTTTCTGAAAAACAATTATTCAATTGCCTATCAACAGGGATGCGTCGACTTGCATTCCAAAACGTTTACGGCGAACAGCGGGCTTCACTAGCCTGCTGGCAGCATCGCAATTTTCTCTTTTTATAGCTTTTCAGCAAGCTGTATTTGTCGACGGGTTGCTGCCCATGATATAAATCAGAAGGGTAATCATTTAACAGGAGAATTTTGTGTCAAAATTTAATGACGTAACTAAAGGAATCAGCACTCAACTCGCAAAAATGCGCAAGGAAATGCCTGACGTTATGGCCGGATTTTCTTCTTTAGCTCAGGCTGCTACCAAAGACGGCGCGCTGGATAAAAAAACGAAAGAGCTCATCGCAATGGCTCTGGCCGTCGCCAATCATTGCCCTGGTTGTATCGGGTTCCATTCACAAGCCCTGGTTAAATTGCAAACTTCGCGTGAAGAGTTGATGGAAACTTTAGCGATGGCTATTTATATGGGCGGCGGGCCTTCTTTAATGTATGCGGCAGAAGCGCTTGAAGCCTTTGAAGAGTTTAGTGCCTAGGTTCAGGCTATTAGAAAAAATCCCCTCTTCCAAGCAGGGAGAGGGCTAGGGTGAGGGTTGATTTTAAATCCCTCTCTCTAACTCTCTCCCAGAGGGAGAGAGAATTTTGGCAGAATCTTATATAAGAATTGAAATCAGTTTAGGAAGGCAAGCCCAAAACTGAACTCATATGTTGCATGCGCGCTGTTTTTCCTGGAGCTGAATTGGATGAAGCAGCTGGAGCGGCTGCATTCCCCTGGCAGGGAAAACTTTTCATTACACCAAGCCAGGCGACCTGAGACACGGTCATTTTACTTTTGTCGCTTTCCTGACTTGAGATACTGTTATAGGTTTGAACAATGATGTTATTCATCGTCATTGCATCCAGTTTTTTTCCTTCGGGCAGGCAGAATAACTGACGTCCCTGACTTTTTGCTAAATCATTAGCCTGAGTCAGTGTTTCGGCAATACTTTCTGCAGTGATAATCAGAACATTCCGGGCTGAGCGTGCCCAGGCCTGGGATTGGGCGTCGGCTTTCATTTCCATCTGCGGGATATTATTTGAAATGTTGATATAATGATCAATAGTGTCTGCTTTGACCAGGAAAGACAAGATAGATAACATTAGAAATAAATAGGTCCGCATCAATAGTTCCTGTTAGCAGTTCGATAGAACAGACTCTACAAACTCTTCCGGAAATAATCAAGATTAATGAGGATAAACGGGCAGGTAGTTGAAATAACTTTGCAGACATTCAGAACCGCATTCATCGTGAGTATTATCCAGACAAAGAAAAAAAGATTTGGCCCCCCGCTTTCTGGCTTCCCGCATTGCATCATCCAGCGTTGAGAATGAAGCCAGGTCAGCTCCCTTGTGCAAATAATCTGTCTTATGGTTTGCAATTAACTCAACCAGGTATTGATGTAATTCAGTTGGTGAATAAATGAGCCCTACCGGATTGTCTTCCGATAACTCCAATATTCCCTCTCGTGATAAATTATCCATAGTCGCTTTAGATAGAAAATAACCATGTTATAAATTATAGCAAATTGGTTTTGAATTTGACAAAAGCCCGGTTTTTAGGCTAATGACAAGCCTGTTTTCTCTGCTCCAGAATGGAGAACACTTCATTATCACCAATCACCAGATGATCGAGCAGCTGAACATCAATCAGCTTAAGCGCCTGACTCAGGCATTCGGTAACCCGATAGTCTTGCTGGCTTGCTTCACATAATCCTGAAGGGTGATTATGGGCAATGATGACCGCGGCAGCATTCAGTTTGAGTGCGCGCTCCACCAGGGGTCGCGGGTGAACAGTAGCCGCATTGATAGTGCCGCGAAATAATTCTTCATAGCAGATAACCCGGTACTGACTATCCAGAAATAAAACTGCAAAAATCTCATTTTTCTTGTCGCGTAACTGACGTTTGATATAGCGATAAGTTTGCTCTGTATTGCCAAGCTGCTGGTCTTTTTTCAACGTGATAAATTCGCTGCGCAGGCAAATCTCACGCGCCGCCTGTAGCTGCAGGTATTTCACCTGCCCAAGACCTGGAATGCACTTGAACCCTTGTATATCTGCATTAAGAATCGCACGCAAATCACCAAATGTTTTAAGTAAATCCTGAGCTAACTGCAGACAAGAGCGTTTGCCGTTACCAGAGCTGATAAAAATTGCAAGCAACTCCGTATCAGACAGCTTTTCGGCGCCAATAGTTGCCAGTTTTTCGCGCAAATCCAGGGATTGCGCGTTAAACAAATTTGTCATTCTTATTCCTTTATAGCGAGGTTTGTGTTTTGATCGGGGATTATTCTTATCAAAACTGTTCAAGCATGCAAGATTTTGAAGATAAAAAAATACTGTTAGGTGTTTGCGGGGGTATTGCCGCCTATAAATCTGCTTATTTAGTTCGTGAACTGACCCGACTGGGTGCAGAGGTGCAGGTGGTGATGACCAGAGCCGCCACAGAATTTATTTCTCCCATGACCTTTCAAGCCCTAAGCGGCAAAGAAGTACGCATGGATTTATTCGATCCACAAGCTGAACGTTCAATGGGACACATTGAATTGGCACGTTGGGCCGATTATTTAGTCATTGCACCGGCGACCGCGAATTGTTTGGCCAGGATGGCTCAGGGGCTGGCTGATGATTTACTTTCGACGCTGTATCTGGTGGCCAATATTCCTGTCCTTGTATGCCCGGCAATGAATCACAGTATGTGGGATCATCCGGCGACTCGTGATAACTGCGAGCTGTTGAGGCAGCGTGGCGTGGTTTTTGTCGGACCCGATGAAGGAGAGCAGGCCTGTGGAGAGTTTGGCCCGGGAAGAATGGCAGAGGCAACGGCTGTAATCAGCAGTTTACGCCTGCTGAAAGTTCGCCGGCTCCTGGCAGGGCAACATGTCCTTATCACCGCGGGTCCCACCCGGGAAGCCCTGGATCCGGTACGATACATCAGTAATCACAGTTCTGGACGTATGGGCTATGCGCTGGCTGAAGCGGCCTGCATGGCAGGAGCTCAGGTCGTATTGATCAGCGGACCTACTGATTTGCCGCGTCCATCCAATATCGAATGCCATCGGGTCATTTCTGCCAAAGAAATGTTTGACAAGGTAATGGAGCATTTAAAACCAGGAACTTTATTTATTGGATGCGCTGCAGTGGCTGATTATTCCCCTGTAACTGCGGCTTCGCAAAAAATCAAGAAGCAGCAGGGCCAAAAGCCAGTTATTGAATTAGAGCTTAATCCGGATATTTTAAGCCGTGTTGCGCAGTCTAAAAAGGCGGGGTTGGTGATGGGCTTTGCCGCTGAAACTAATAACCTGATCGAAAACGCCAGGCAAAAGCTGAAAAATAAGCAACTTGACTTAATTGTGGCAAATCAGGTGGGGAACGGCTTAGGGTTTGATCGTCTGGAAAATGAAGTAGTGGTTATCTCGCAAAAAGAAGAAATCCATTTGCCCTTGAATAATAAACAGCGATTGGCTGCTGATCTTATTGCAATACTGGCTTCAACTCTTCAAAATGTCGCCTCATCTGAAGTTTCTGGAGATAACTGATGGAACACGCAATTCAACTTAAAATCCTGGATCCCCGTCTTGGGAACAGTATCCCGTTGCCATCGTATGCCACTGAAGGGTCTGCTGGTCTTGATTTACGGGTCTGTATCGATGAACCTATGCAAATTGCTGGCGGTGAGACGGTTCTTTTGCCAACCGGCCTGGCTATTTACATCGCAAATCCGCAATTGGCAGCTGTTATTCTGCCTCGTTCTGGTTTAGGACATAAACACGGTATTGTGCTGGGTAATCTCGTAGGGCTTATTGATTCTGATTATCAGGGGGAATTAAAAATTTCTTGCTGGAACCGTAATCAGGAGCATTTTACTGTGAATCCTGGCGAACGTATTGCACAATTGGTTTTCTTGCCAGTTGTTCAGTGCCAGTTTAAATTGGTGGATGCTTTTATCGAAACCCCACGCGGTGAGGGCGGTTTTGGCAGCTCAGGGAGAGGCTGATGCCTTATGTTGAAAAAGAAGTAAGCCCGCTGGTATTTCGTGCTTACGATATTCGCGGCGTGATTGATGAAAATTTTAATGAGGATGCTTTTTATAGCATTGGAAAAGCACTCAGCGTACGCATGAAAGCTTTGAATCGCAGCAGTATTTTTCTTGCTCGTGATGGACGCCTGACCAGTGAGCGTCTGGCAGAAGCATTAAAATGCGGTCTGCTTGGCAGCGGAATCGATGTGATTGAACTCGGGGCGGTATCCAGCCCTGTGCTGTACTATGCCACTCATCTGCCGCAAGCGGATTCGGGCCTCATTGTGACTGCAAGTCATAATCCAGCCGAATATAATGGGATTAAAATGGTCCTGGCGGGTAAAACGCTGACCAAATCTGAAATCATGGATTTATACCAAATCATCCAGAATGGCCAATACATAGAGGGACAGGGGAAAAGCTCTTTCCTGAATATTCTGGATGCCTATGCCGATCTGGTTGTTTCAAATGTGCATGTCGCTCGGCCATTCAAAATAGTTGTGGATTGTGGCAATGGTATCGCAGGCCCGCTTGTCCCCAAAGTTTTGGAACGCCTGGGTTGTGAGGTGATTCCTCTGCATTGTGAGGTAGATGGCCATTTTCCCAATCATCACCCCGATCCCACTATTGAAGAAAATTTAACAGAGTTAAAGGATACGATCAGAAAGCATCAGGCTGATATTGGGCTGGCCTTTGATGGGGATGCGGATCGTCTGGGGGTAATTACCGAAACAGGGGAAATGATCTGGCCCGATCGTCTGATGATGTTTTACGCTCGCGATCTATTGAAGAAAACGAAAAATGCGACCATCGTTTTTGATGTGAAATGTTCTTCGTTTTTAACCCGGATTATCGAACAGGGTGACGGTGTGGCGCAAATGTGTCCGACTGGCCATTCAATCGTTAAGTCAGTGATGGAAGAAAAAGGGGCTATTCTGGCTGGCGAGATGAGCGGGCATTTGTTCTTCAAAGATCGCTGGTTTGGCTTTGATGATGCTTTATACAGCGCCTGCCGCTTGCTGGAGCTCTTAAGTCAAAGCCCGCTAAGTCCCAGTCAGCAGTTTGCGCAAATCCCGATAAGTGTCAATACGCCGGAAATTAAAATCCCAATGGCAGAAAAAGACAAATTTCTGTTTATGCAGGAGTTTGAAAAGAAAGCAGAATTTCCGAAAGGGCGCGTTATAGGAATCGATGGCCTACGAGTGGAGTTTTCAAATGGATGGGGTTTATTAAGAGCTTCCAATACCACCCCTTGTCTGATTGCAAGATTCGAGGCGGAGGATGAAAATGCTCTGGAACTAATTAAAACGCTGTTTCGTAAACAGATTAATCAGATTAATCCGGGATTGGAGTTACCTTTTTAATTGTTGTTTATTCGTAGAGCGCATCAAGATAACTGGATTCTGCGGATAAACCGGCGTCGTTGCTTAAATAAAATAGCTGTCTAAAAGGCAGTCTTTGCGAGCATCAGCGAAGCAATCCAGCTCATAGCCCTGCTTAAGGTTTGAACTGGTTGCTTCACTCCGTTCGCAAAGACAACAGCTTAATTGCCTGGTTCTATTACGCAACAACGTCGGCTTGTCCGAGGGGTCCAGGAGTCTAGTAAGCCAGATTAGAATAGACAGTAAGTCTTCATGAATAAGGATATATTATGGATCATGGAAATATAGCCTGGATGCTAATATCCTGTGCTCTGGTAATGTTGATGACGCCTGGCCTTGCCTTTTTTTACTCTGGTTTAAGTCCAGTACGAAACACTTTGAATACAATCAAAATGAGTTTTATTTGTCTGGCAATCATCCCGCTTATCTGGGCGGTTTTTGGGTATTCTTTAGTTTATGGCGGGAGTAGTCAATGGCTGGGAAATTTTGATTACCTGGGGCTCGCGGGTTTATTTTCTGCGGAAAATAAGAGTCTGCCTATTCCCATCCCGCTGTTTATGTTATTTCAAATGATGTTCGCAGTCGTTTCTCCGGCCATTATTTCCGGTGCGCTGGTGGGGCGGATGAAATTCAGCAGCTACATTTTATTTGTGCTTTTTTGGACCATTCTTGTTTATATTCCCTTGGCGCACTGGGTTTGGGGTGTTAATGGGTGGTTAGCCCAGATAGGCGCCATCGATTTTGCCGGAGGGATTGTAGTTCATATCAGTGCCGGATTTTCTGCATTGATTGCCGCTATTATTCTTGGGCCAAGAATAGGTCTATCGCAGCAAAAAAATCGCCCTCATAATATCCCTTTTGTGGTTCTTGGTGCTTCAATGTTATGGTTTGGCTGGTTTGGATTTAACGCAGGCTCTGCCTCCGCTGCCAATGATTTAGCTATTTGCGCAGCCATTACCACAATGCTGGCTGCAAGCTCCGCGGTTACTACCTGGACGTTGCTATTATGGGCGCGCGGAAAAAGGCCTTCTGCAGTGGGTGCATCGGCTGCCGCGGTGATTGGCCTCGTGGCTGTCACGCCTGCATCAGGCTTCGTTACCCCTATGGGGGCCATCGTTATTGGCAGTATTACGGCAATCATTGCGCAGTTTTGCCTGGATTTCCTCAATCGTTTCGAAAAGGTCGATGATGCGGCGGATGTTTTTGTCTGTCATGGCATCTCGGGTGTAATTGGTTCTGTTTTGACAGGCGTATTTGCCACGGTAACTATGAACTCCGCTGGTAAGAACGGTTTGCTGGCGGGAAACACTATGCTGATAGTCTACCAGTTGATAGCAGTCATTGTTGCGATTGTCATCTCAATACTTGGCACGGCATTAATTCTTTTTACTTTAAAAAGGCTGATTAACATCCGATCAACCCCCGAGGAAGAAATTCAAGGAGTAGATATCATTGAGCACGGCGAAAAGGCTTATGATCATACGCTTTCACCCTGAAATATTACATGGTTTTATTTGAGTGCCCGTATGAGAGGCCTTGCTCAGCAGCCTGATTTTTTAAGTGGTTCAAATTTTCTTTCATACTCAAACTGGCCGGCGCTGTGGTCGGTTTCATTACTGCCGGCAAATCGTCTGCGTTTTGTGACTGTTGAACAAGAGAAATCTGCTTTAAGCGACTCATAAAATCATCAACTCCGGGTCGTACTTCCGGGTTGGCCTGCAAGCTCATTTGAATAAGCTCTCTGGCCGCTTTACCTTGCGCGGTTTGGAATATTTCAGCTGAAAAATCAAGAGCATCCGCTGTATTGCTGACAGTTGCGTCACAGCCTGCAAGCTGCAGTTTTGAGGCCCAGGACAACTTGTCATCGCCTTGCTGCATGGTCAGCAAGTCGTATAACATGACTGCCAGCTGATAGCTGGAAAATTTATCCATGTTTATATGCACATTGCTTGATAGATTCCCAAGATATTCGGGTGCGGCAAAAGAATAAGTAGTATTTACTTCCTGATATTTTTCCAATGTCCCATCTACTTTCAAAGGACGAATAAACTTTATGTCAGAAACCGCCAGTTGCAATTGGTCATTGACCAGAAAATTTTCTGCCTTGATGTCCGGATGGCCATAGCCTTTCCTCGCCAATAGAGCAACAAACTCTGCAACTTCCAGCGTTCTTTGTAAAGCCATGCTCGCTGAAAGCTCGGGTTCCGCTTTGGCTTTTTGGGATTGATAACGTAAAATATCGCCATTCTGGCAAAACTCAGATACGGTGATCAGATTATTGTTTCCCATTGCTGATAAAGGCGTGACCGCGCGTAAGTAATCCTGTGTAAGAAACTTGCAAATCTCTGGATCCCGGCGTAGTTGGTTAATCACTCCGGGTTTGTAATCATTCCCGTCAGCCATGCGGATTAAATAAGATTGCCCTGTTTCCAGATTGGTGGTCACCCAGTTTTTGTTATTGCCGCCCCCTTGAGGCCCCAATCGCCTAGTCTCAAAACCAGGTATAATATCCATTTGGTTGCTGGATAATTGTTTTGATAGCTCCAGCAGTGCTCCATTCTTGGGAGAGCGGGAGCCCAATAGTTCGGCTGCCACATGCCTCTGATGCTCAAGTTCAGTTTTTTTATCTTCCAGGGTTTCAAAAATATAGTTCATTTCAAAAAGAACGGCACTCAATAAAGTACGCAGCCGATGCTGGGCAACTGGCTTTCTAGTGGTTTCAGTAGGGTGGTTTAGCTGAAGCAGTAGATGACTTTTCAGTTGTTCAAGGGCATTGTAGTAACTGATCTTCGCTTGCTCACTCTCATGCTGCCCTGTACGTTGCTGATGAACCGCCAGCAGTAAGGGGTCTATTTTTTCATATAATTCATTCCTTGCAGCTAAAAAATTCCGGGGCGTTGTTTGCTTCGTCCACTCTTTAACTGTAGGAAGAGGTATAGGATGCTTCGCCAATTCCAGAACGCTCTTCTCGCCAGAAGTTCCAGGGAAAACGCTAGTTTCAAACGTTGAGAGTTCCTGCATCACCAGGTTATTTGAATACCAGTTGAGATAATTATCGATATCTTTGTCCACAAAATTGGGATCATGTTTCGTTTGCATCTCTATAAAAACTGTTTCAGATAAAGTATGTATTTGCGCCAGAAGCATAGCCTGTTCCCGCCTGTCTGATTTTTTTTGATCATACAAACGGATAAGCGAGTTCAGTGTATTTATTTCAGCCTGTTTACCGGACGTTTGGATTGGTGTGAGCATACATACTCCGATTCATTCCCTTAACTACAGTGTAGAATACGGATTCATGTTTGCTATTAATGAATACTCATCCCGGGTGTTCTGTTTTGTAACAACTGTTGATAGTCATGGGGTGCAAGATCGGCCGCCAGCTGATTATGCTCATTGCATAGATCGGTTCTTGCTCCATATTCAAGAAGTAATTCAATTAGTTTTCCATTGCTTTGCACGGCAGCTAAATGAAGAGCGGTATTGAATTTCCTGTCTTGCTTATTAACTAAATCGAAATTACCTGCCAATACCGCCCTGACTGCTTCGACATAACCTCCTGCCACGGCATAATGCAGAATAGTTTGATTGTGGAGCGTTCGATGCTCAATCATCGCCTTATTTCTTAACAAGGGCTGATATATTTTTTTTAATCCAAATAACAGGGCCAGATGCAGCAATGATTCGCCTTCTCCATTGATTGTTTGTAATGCCGACGGACTTCGCTGGAGCGCCTCCAATGCTTCATCTTCCATTTGGGCTCGCAGCAAATAAAACAGGATATTTTCACCTGCGGCATCTAATCGCTTATCAATTTCGGGCAAGGTATGGAATAACTCTCGGTAACACTCTTTTCGCATAGCTATATTGTGGCATTGTAAAGCCAGCATGATAGGCAGTTTACCTGCCATATTCGCTTGCGTGCCTGACATATTCAGTTGCAGCAGAAACCGTATAACCCGCGGATGACCATTGATTGAAGCCAGATGCAGCGCTGAATTATTAAAGCTATTCACATGTTCCAGGCATTTTTTTTTGACCTCGTTATTACTGTGCGGCCAGGCCTGCATCAGAAATCGGTCCATCCCATTTTTGGCGGCATAGCTGAATACTATCAGGGATGAGTCGAAATCAAGGGTTTCATCCAAAGCATTTTTGTTTTTTATTCGCTCATAACTTTCATACAAATGTTTAAGCGCGGTGATAGTCTGTTGGGGTTGTAAATCACTTTTAATATTTCTGCGAAAATAATTAATAATTGTTTCCAGATCACGTTCATTGATTTCATCAGGATTGATCTGCAATTGTCGAAGGCGTGTTTCCCAGCTCGCTGGTCCGAAAAAACCTTTCATAACTGTCCTGTCCTTATTGTTTAAACGAAGTATAGTCCGAAATTAGCCGCAGCGAATCATGGATAACCGAGTTGATCTTCTACGCTTCTGTCTGGTCCTTGTGGGCTCGATATTCCTTATTTCAATGAGGAAGGATAATTCATGGAATGGAGCCAGTTGCAAGTAATGCCGAATTTTTTTACAAATCCATTGTGGCAAGGTACTATTGCTGCTCACACAGGTCATTATAATGTCATTCCCGGAGACAGGGAGGCAAGTCAGGAGTGCGTATGCGAATTGTGCAATGGGTCAAATCGTTTGTTAATAAGCTGGGCGGCCGCTCTAATCTCATTGATGAACTGGATGACGACATTGAAAATAATTTAGAGAAAAATAAGCCGCCTCAAGTTGAGGGTGCAGGAGAATCCAATCCTATTCTGGATGGAGCAAAGTCTGCGCCCGGACCAGAAAAAAAGGCATCACTCTGGAGTGCATTTTCCTATTTCATTTCTTATATTTGTACTGGAAAAAATCTTCCGGACATAAGCCTTGCGCAAGTCATGAATCTGATTCAGGCGCTTGCAAATGGTTCCAGTTCTTTTTTGTTCGCCAAAATTGCCGAAGCATCGTTCACGGATGAAAAATCAATTGAAATAATGGGTGTTGAGTACTCAGTTGAGTCCCTTGTTGCAGCACTTACCTGCATCTATGCTTTAGGAGGACTTGCAAAAACACAGGCGCAAATACTTCTCACAGGGCCCCGTGCCGATACCTTTGAACGAGTGGTCACCGAAGCAACTGAAAGACAGGTAGGACTTACTCTTGAAGAGAGTATTCGGCTCGGGTCATATCCTCAGATACAGCTTATTCAAAAAAGTATGGGTATTGAGGAGCTGATCGAAGCCTTATTCGGCGAAACGCTCAGTGCCGCTGATATCGCTATTTTGGGGAGCGCGCTAATGGCAGTATTGACCCACTCTGCTGCTTTGGGAATCAGTGCCGTGTCCATTTTTACTGCCTGTGGGCTGTTTGCTGCAACCAGGGTGAATACTATAGTCGAGGCAAAATCAGAATATATACAGAAAAATAATAAAGTATGGGAATCATTTCTTGGCGCGCTGGCCAACAAGGGAATAATAGACAATTTTGATAAGAAAGCTGCCACGAGAGCGCTAGTTTCAGGGGTAAATAAAAACTTCGGTGAAACATTAGTTAAAATGGACAAAATAAAGCATAGAACCAGCCAGGGATATACCACAATCTCGAGAACAGGTATGCTCCTGGGTGCTGTTTATGCTGCCTATCAACTAAGAGAAGGAGCGCTTAGCCCTCAAAGCTTTATCTTCATCCTCGGCTATCTGAATCAATTATGCCAAATGGCCCCCGATTTTGGAGCGGCTTTCACACGTCTATTGTCTTTAATGCCAGACTTACAAACGGTCTATAGTCAATTTATAGATAACAGCAAACAGATAATAGACAAACATCCTGATGTAAAAATGGACTTAACTGAAAATGAGCATCCCGCCATTGAGTTTAAAGACATTCGCTTCAGATATCCCCAAAGTGAGGATAATGAGCAAGAGCGCAAAATATTAAGAGGGATTTCAACCAGGATCCAAAAGGGAGAGTGGGTTGCGGTTGTTAGTGCCAGTGGAGGGGGTAAAAGTACCCTTTTCAATTTGTTATTTGGCCATTCTACACCAAGTGGAGGTTCTATTTTTATTAATGGGCAGGATGTCGATGGTATAAGCCTCAGAGAGCGTCAGGCTTTCATCACGTTATTTTCTCAAAAGCCGGGATTATTTAAAGGATCAGTCAGAGAGAACATCCTGTTTGGTGCTCAGGCGCCGGTGGAAGATGTGGATACTGTAATCTTTAAGCTGGCAGAATTATTGGGTATTGATGAGCTTTTAAATCGCCTATCCAGTAAACTGGATACGGATGTGGGTGACCAGGGGCAGGGCTTATCAGGTGGCGAGCAACAAAAGATTGCTATCCTTCGCGGCTTAATGAAAAATAGGGACGGTATTTTTCTCCTGGATGAAATTACATCCGCCCTGGATGCTACCTCAGCAAGAAAAGTGATGGAAGCCTTTAAGCAATATTTCAAGCCCTATGCGGCTTTGATGATTACACACGAATTAAGCGAAGCCAGAGACTTTGCCGATCGGATTATTGTAATCGACGGCGGAAGGGTCATAGCTGAGGGAACCCATGATGAGTTAATAGGAAATTGTCAATTTTACCGTGAGTTATGGAAGGCGGCCAATAAAGAGGATGCTGCCTCAGGCTCTTATAAAAAGATGACTGCAAAATTGGGAGTGGGTGCTAAAAGGGAACCCGAGGATATTGAAATTGAGATCGATGTGCATAGGGGAAGCCCTTTACAGACTCTTCGCAAACAGAGGAAGATAGTGAAGGAAGAGCATACTGCCAGCAGTTCAAGCACCATTACCCCCTCTTAAGGCCCAGGTATCAACACATCTCTGAAAACAGAGTCAGCTCCTCGCTTCTACGTACCCCTAAGAGCCTATGTACCCCGCTTTATGCGGGGTATCCATAACAAGGGTAGTGAATTTTAAAATGCTTTTGCCATCAGAGGCATTACCTGGATCGCGCATAAAGCGCGGTACGTAGGGGGATGTAGAAAGCTATGCTCTTTAGCGGCTGTAAATCCTGGATTACCAGGGCTTACAGTCGATTGAAAAAGGTGAGGGATTAAAGTTTGTCAGCTTCTCCTCTGCCCGTTCTTCGCCTTGCTCAAGATCGTTGTTCTTCAAATCAGGCTTGGGTTCCATTGCCAATGGCGATGAAACTAACCCCTTCTTTTCCTCGCGCGACTTCTCATTGATTGCTGCCGGTCTCGGGGTCGGTAAGAGATTGTTCGCCAACTGCTGAATAAATGCATCGTATAAAGAACGAGTAGGGAGATTGATACGCAGGGAGAGTATATTTTTCTTCGTGTCTTCAACCAGATGGATGCAATCGCCGCCCAAATGCTGTTGATTTTTAAATGAATTGAACTCTTTAACAATTGCGACCATAAATTTTTTTAATTCGTTTCTTTGCTTTTCAGATAGAGTATCCGGGTCGCATTGCAGCTTGATAGTCAGCGTCATCGATTCAGGATCATTATTGACCAGCAATAAGCCTTGCTCGATCAACTCAGCAATGATCTCGGGATCAAATAATTCGTCATCTGATTCAGATTCGTCGATATTCTCTATTGGATTAAACTCAACCAGGAAATCTTCATCATCGGCTAAGGGAGATAAGTTTGTCAGGGATAACTCAAGGCTTTGGCTGCTGGCATTCTCTGATGACTCTTCAGCCCCACCGCCACCACCACCGCCTCCGCCATGGCCAAAACAACGGGGAGTTGGCGCAATTTCTTTAAAACAGGTCTTGCAGCGTACTTTGGCTGACTCCGCAGCCGCTTCTTTATCTTCTTCACTTTTCCTGAATCGTTGTAAAATCATGGTAATGGAGGAGCTTGAGGCGTTTTCGCTCAGGTTAGCTGTCGTCTTTTGTTGGGCTTCTGGCATAGGGCATCCTGAATGAAATTAATGGGCAATGTTTGAAATTATATTTAAAAAGCCAATGCAACTTCAGAGGAGCCGTAGAATTTTACAATATCTTTACGTGACCAGGTTAGTTTGTACTCTCCTCTTTTTGAAGAATAACCAGACGGGTCAACAGTGGTTTACCGTCCTGCTTTCTGCTGGCTATTTCTTCTTGTTTGATCCAGCGAAAATGAGATCTTGAGGCTAATTGCTTTAAATAGTCCAGATGGTGGCTAAAACGTGCGCTCACCTGTAATTGCCAGGGCGATTCGAAGCTTATTTCTGTATTGAAAATGAAATAAGCTCCTGCCAGTAAATGCTGGCTAATCAGCCCGAACAATTCCGAAAGATCGCCGAAATAAGGCAGTACATCCGCTGCAATAATCAAATCATAGGAGGCGGTATCTTTTTTTAGAAAATGAATAATTTCATCTTCAATCAACTGATCATAAATCCCTTTATCCCGCGCCTGAGCGAGCATTTTTGCAGCGATATCCACGCCGATAAGTTCCTGGCAAACTGAACGAATACTGGCCCCGGAAAGTCCGGTTCCACAGCCCAAATCCAATACTCGTTCAACAATCTGTGTATTGGTCTCTTTCAGGAATTTTCGAATTCGTTCTGGTAAGGAATAGCCAAGATAATCCTTCAGGTGCTGATCGTAATAAAGCGCATAATTATTGAATAAATTGGCCGCATATTCCGGCGATGTTTCCGCTTGTTGATTATTCATCAAGGCATTCAACATATGCCGGCTTGATTTATCGTCGGGCTTGGCAAGCAAGGCCTGCTGCAGTAATTTTTTGGCCCGTTCTTTGTCTTCAAGACGAAGATAAATAGCGGCGAGATTATTGAGAGCAGCAAAGTGACGAGGATCTGTTTCGAGAATTTTATCAAAATGAGCAATGGCCTCGTTTAAATGACCCAAAGCCATTTGCGCAACGCCAGAGTTGTATAAATATTCACTGTTATCAGGAAACTGTTGCAGCAAAACATCATAATGCATTAATGCATTTTCAAAGCGGTCATGATGAATAAATGTGGCGGCAAGATTATTGCGTGCTTCAATGTGATCATTATCAATAGTCAGTGCACGCGTGAAATAATCAACCGCTAACTGTCCATTATTCTGCTTCAATGCGACCACCCCTAAATTAGTCAGCGCCTGCACATGATTTTCATTTTCCTGTAAAACAGTTTGAAAAGCATGTTCTGCTTCTTTCAGTCGATTGGCTTCGAGCTCCAGTACTCCCAGGTAAAATTGCGCCTCAACATGAGAAGGATCTAATGCCAGGACATTTTTAAATTGAATTTTTGCAGGGGTTAGCTGATTATTTTTTAGTAATAACAAGCCTAAATTAAAATGAGCCAGTATAAAATCAGGCTCGGCATGAACGGCCTGGCGATAATGCTCCAGCGCCTGAAAATAATTCCCCTGAATCGCATAGACACCTGCCAGATTACAGTGGGCCTGGGCATATTCTTTATTATAATGAAGTGCTTCCTTGTAATGGGAAATGGCTTGATCAAAATCATGTATATTTTTATAGGCATTGCCCAGATTATTGAGAAGCACCGGATTATCAGGTTTTAATTGCAGGGATTGCTTCATGAAAAGTACCGCATTGGCCATATCGCCCAGCTGTGCATAGGCTAAGCCTAAATACTGCAGGGCGCGTTCATTCCGTGGATTGGTATTGAGCAGCTGCTCATAGAGGGTAATCGCTTGCGGCAATTGTCCCCCATAATGAAGCGAGTAAGCTTTCTCAAATAGTTCATCATCATTCATAGTGATCTGACCATTAAAATATGCGGGATTCCATCCTCATCGAAAGGTTCTCCCTCACTCCAAAATCCATAAGATTCATAAAAGCGTTTTAAATAAAACTGGGCATGAATATGAACCATTTTGCCGGCAAAATGAGTTTGCAGATAATCCATGACATTGCTCAGCAATTGTTTACCCAATCCCTGGCCTCGCGCTACTGTGGCAGTAACAATACGGCCAAAACTTAAGGTATCGGCTTCATAGTCGGGAAGAATTCGCGCATAGGCTAATAAAGTATCTTCTTCGCGGATACACAGGTGTAAGGCTTGCTGATCTTTATAGTCGAGATCCTGATAGGGACATTGTTGCTCCACTATAAATATAGCATTTCTCAATTGCAGAATGTCATATAAATCCTGAGTGGAAAGTTCATTGAATGATTGGATGCTGGTAATCATAATAACTCCTTCAGCTGATCCCGAAGCTGAGATAAGGCGCGTGCCCGATGGCTGATTCTGTTTTTAATTTCAGGCGACAATTCAGCGGCGGTGCAGTGTTGATCTGGAATATAAAATATTGGATCATAACCAAACCCCTTGTTTCCTCTGGGCTCAAAAATGATCTGCCCCTCTATTTTGCCATAAGCTAAAAGAGGTACGGGATCGTCTGCGAAGCGAAGGATAGCAATGGCGCAAAAGAAATAGGCATGCCGTTGCTCTTCCTTTAAATCCTTCATATTGTGCAAAAGTTGCTGGATATTATCCCCATCCGTTGCGTCTTCTCCCGCATAGCGGGAGGAATAAATTCCTGGAGCGCCATTGAGTGCTGGAACTACAAGACCTGAATCATCCGCCAGCGCTGCTTTGCCTGATTGTGCGCTGGTATGACGAGCTTTTATCAAGGCGTTTTCAATAAAGCTTAAACCGTTTTCCTCAGGGCTTTCAATTTCAAAATCAGCCATGCTTAAGCACTGAATGGGTGAAAGGATAGCCTCGATTTCTTTAATTTTTCCTTGGTTGGCAGTGGCCAGAACGATTTCTTTCATAGATGAACCGAACATTGGAAGCGTATTCTGAAGTATATCAATGCCTAAATCTTACCGCCTCATGCATTTGGAAATATTTTATATTTCGCGAATATTGAATGGTTAAAATTTGGTATAATATATTAAATAACGGACACTGAGATAGCTAAATGCATGACTTGGATAAAAAAAGGATTGTTTCAAGGCCTGTAACCAATAGCCAAGGTGAAAGTATACTCTATGGCTTTGGATTTGACGAAATAAAGGGGCGTAGAAAAGAGCAGGAAGATGCTTTAGCCTGGGAAGTTTACGAGCCATCTATATTTGAAGATCTGACACCGCTTCAAATAGCTCAACGCTTATGGACGTCTTATCGTCTGATTAACTCGGAAATTTTAAACGTAATCGATCAAAGCGGCACTACCGCTGTAACCACCATTTTTAACCAGGAATATCTGATTAGCGCTTTAGTCGCTGATGCGGCAGTTTTTGTCGCTATCTATGATGAACACGGCGAGCTTGTTGGTGTTAGCAGGCTTAACCAACGCGTGCATAAACCGGAGTTGCAGTCTGAGCGAGACAGGATCTACGCAGCCGGCTCATCTATTGAAGGTGACGAAGGACGGGTACAGGGCCGGCTAGCTATCTCGCGAGCTTTTGGCGATAAGGACGTTAAAGGGATCATTCCCGATCCTGATCTAATGATTACCTACATGGGTGATATTCCCAAGGAATACAGTGTACATCTTATTAGCAGCTGTGATGGATTTACCGATGCTGCAAAAAAAGACACACAAAGGAGCCATGAAAAATTATTGCATTCTTGCTTAACTGCTTTGAACAAAGGTAAACCGGGACGATGCCATCCAATAGAAATTGCCAGCTATCTGACCCGGCAAGCGCTTGCCCGGGGTTCACGAGATAATATATCCGTGTCTGTTCAAATTGTTAAACATAGCGGTAAATACGCCTCTTTTTGCGGGATGTCTGGTATTTACGATGGTCACGGCGGCTATCAGGCTTCGCATTACACCGCAGATCACATTGGGGATATTATCAAGAAGCAATTGCTTCTCTCTGAAGCAGAATATGCCGTGCAGGAGCAAAGTGCTATCCAACAGGAGGCTGATTTTCTGCGTGATAATCAGGATGTTAACGATGGATTCATTCTGAGTTTTTTCTCGCCTTCAGATGATGATACTTTAACGGATGATTCTAAAGAGGCTGCTGAACCAGTGATGGAGGAATCAGAAGAAGTGGTCAATGCCAAGGCAAGTGAAATATCCTCTGTCATCAATGTGACATTCTGGAGTTCAGAGGAAAAAAATATAACCCGAATACTTCCTGGAAATAAACCTCCGGAATTACCTTAAATCGGCTAAATCTGCGCTTAAAATAATCACTAAATAGCTGCCATGTGCACAGTGATATTTTATATCCTTATTGGACATTTTTTCAGAATTGATTTCCAAAAATACTTTCATTATCATGCCGTTGGTTACCGGATATGTTTATGGAAATTAGGAACAATCATGAGCTTTGCAAGTCCTCTTTATCACGTTTTTCTATTCAATTTCATCTCTTCGTTTATAAAAAATAGTACCTCCCTGTATTGTTAGCTCAGTTTGGAAAATCCAGTCCTTTTTAACGGTTTGGTATTCTGATGCTGGTGATGTCCGATAAGTCTGGAAGGCAAATCTTACATCACAAACAATTTGTAGACAAAAGGAAGAGAAATGTCGCAGATTTTTACAGGTACAGGCTTGGGCCTTCAAGGCTCCTCTTTCAGCCAATTAGGTGCTTACGGCCCCCAGGGTAACGCTATTTTTGGTCAGAATGGCCTCTCGTTGTATATCAATGCAGCCAATGGCAATCTGATACTAAAACAATCCGATGGTTTCCTGGCGAATCAGGGAATCGGTTTCAACTTATTTTCAACCTATAACGCTCAAGGAAAAAAAGCAGATCGCTGGCTGTTTAATACCCAAACTCATCTGATTATCGATGGCGAGCCCAACAGTGCGGGGGCGAGTCTGACCCGAATCGGTGAGGATGGCCATTACAGCCGCTTTGTTTTTGATTCGGCGAGCAAGTCCTATCTGCCAGAGGACGGTGGTATTGAAAGGATACAATGGACGGGCAGTGGATGGTCATATTCTCAAGGCGCATCGGCAGTCAATTGCGAATACAATCCAGAAGGCTTGCTGACAGCCTGGAGCGACCGGGATGGGCATCGCTTGAATTATGTGTATAAGGATGGCCAGCTAAGCGATGTGTTTGATTGCACTGGCCAGCAAAATATCCATTGGCAATTCCAGCAGGGCTTGCTGCAGGATATCAGCTTTTATGATCAGGGTTTACTTGTCCATCACCTCCACTATAACTATGACGATTCTGGCCGTCTTCGATTAGTTATCCAGGATCAGGACGATGGCAAGAGTTCGTGGGTAGCTTACGATTACCAGGATGATTCCGATCTCATCGAATCAATCCGCCAGAGCGATGGCTGTGCGCTGCATTTCAGCTATGACGAGCAGAACCGGATAAGCAGTATGTCTGATGGAGAGGGCAGGATAACTCAATTTAATTATGAGCCGGGCTGCACAAGAGTAAGCAATCAATTAGGGGAAACCTGGTGCTATTCATTTGATGATAAGGATCGTCTCACAGAAATCAGAGGTCCGGACAATAATACAATCAGTTATCAATACCAGGGCAATTATCTCAGTCGCATTGTGAAAGGCGGACTGGTATGGAATTTTATTTATAATGAAGCCGGAGACTGTATACGTACTGAGGAACCTGATGGTCAGATCATTCAAAGAACCTTTGACGCCGAACATCGCCTCTTGTCTGAAAGCAAATCTTCCGTGTTTAATGGAAATAATCATCCTGGGCAAACAGCGGCAGCCCATTATATCTATGATTCAAAGGGGCATTTGCGCTTTGCAATTTCTGATAATGGAACGGTTACTGAATATCGCTATAACGAGGCAGGGGCATGCCTCAATCGCCGCGTCTATTTAAAATCAGCTTTTGATTTAAGTCCTTCGGATTCAGGACAACCCAGCTTAAGTGATCTGGAGTCCTGGAGCAAACGCCAGCCTGCCGCGCAAATCAGTCTGGTCGCATATCAGTATGACTGGCGCGGACAACTGCAGCAGGAAATCCACTATCAATCAGTGGACGCTGCGGGAAACGGTTTGGAGCAAAACGCGTTAAGAACTTACTATCAATATGATGCGCGCGGACGTTTGATTGAAAAAACAGTGCCCACTGAATGGGGTGATAACAAAACCTATTTTTTTTATGATGATTTGGGTCGGCTCACCTGTACCAGAGATAATTTGGGTGTTATCAATCAATATGAATATGACGACAGTCATCAACGAATAATTCAAACGGACAGCAGGGGCTTGAAGACCCTTTATCTTTATGATCGAAGCGGGCTTCTGTTGTCAAAGCAGCAGCTGGGTAACAATAACCGTGATTTCGGAGTAGAGCGGTTTGAGTATGATAGTGCAGGACGTCTGATTTCAGAAACCGACTGGGAGGGACGGAAAAGTTGGTATTTGTATGACAAGGCAGGGTTGCTTTGCGCCAAAGTCGATAACAAGGGTCATCTGAAGGAATACCGCTACGATGCCGAGGGCCGACTGATTCAGTCCATTGAATACGCCCAAAAAGTAGATGAACAGCAGCTTGGCGGTCTTGATCTGGAACTAATTCGTCCAACTCACTCAAGTAAAGATCGCTACAACTGGACGTTTTATAATCAATACAATCAAATTGCTTATCAGGTCGATGCCACAGGGGCAATTATTGGTTATCGATACGATGCACAAGGCCAATTGACTGAAAAAATCGCCTATGCAGAGCGTATAGCAATAACTAATTTGTTTGATGCCATAAAATCGGGAACGATAACCCCGGCTGAAAATGCTAATGACCGGCACTACCGTTACTATTATGATATTGCCGGGCGTTTGCAGGCCGAAATTAATGCTGAGGGAGCGGCAATCGGCTATCAGTATGATCGCTTGGGAAACTGTATTGAAGTCCGTAAATTTTACAATAAGGCAATCCCTGGCGATCTGAAATCATGGGGGGAGATTGAGCCGGCTGCTTCTGACAAAGATATTGTTAATTACTCATTTTATAATTCGGCTGGTTTAAAGGAAGCGGATATTGATGGCGAAGGGTTTGCCACCAGCTATTACTACAATAACGCGGGTATGTTGATCCAAAAAAGACAATATTTTACCGCTTTATCAAAGCCATTGCGTTTGTGTTTGGACAAAGCCTGGGACGATCAAAAACCCAACTGTCATTCCAAAGACAGGATAACCAGTTATCGCTATGACGAAAGGCAGTTATTAATCGAGGAAAATCAGTCAGGTGGTTTGACCTTGAATTACTTCTACGACAATAGCGGCTTAATGCTCGAAAAAAGAGCTTTCGATCGTTTCCGGGAGCAAAGCCGCGGTGCACGCTATCAATACGATGAACGCGGCCGACTGATAGCAAACCTCAGTGCAGAAGGCGAACAGTTATTGCGCAATATCGCGCTTTCAAAAGAGGAAATTGCCGCTATTTGGCAGCAGCATGCTATCCATTATAGTTACAGTAATAATGATTCCTTACTGACTAAAACCAATGCGCTTGGGCAAACAGAACGCTATGTTTATGATGAGCAGGGTCGGCTGGTCTTTATTCTCAATGCCGATGGGGAAATCAGGGAACAGCAATACGATGACTTTGGGAATCTGACCCGTTACATTCAATACAGCAAACATTTTAAAAACCTGTCTCCTGAAATGAATGCTGGCAATTTACACGATTACCTGACACTGCACAAAGATCCCGCAGATGAAGTAACCGAGTATGAATACAACCATCTCGGGCAAGTCATCAGAACCTGTAAAGGTTCTCGCCTGGAAACAGCGACCCGCTACAATGCTTTTGGCGAAGTGGAGCAACTGACTCAGGATGCCCAGGGAAAATCCCCACTCACAATCAATTATTTCTATGATAAGCGGGGGCTTCTGGTTTTGCAGCAGGACAGTGCCACAGGAATTTTTCAGCCGCAATCCTGGAGTTACGATCGTTTTGGACGACTGATGATTGCAGTTGACGCCAATCAAAATAAGACCAGTTACAAATACAACCAGCGAGGGGAATGTACTGCTGTCATCAATGCGAAAGGTAAAGAGAAAACCATACGCTATGACGCGTTTGCAAGAGTAGTGTATGAGTTTGATCAGCTGCGGACCATTTATGAATATGATGACAGCAACAACAGTGTGACCATCAGACAGCCGGATAAAGGCAGGGAAGTCAAGACAGAATTTAATGCCTTTGGCGACAAGATTAGCTTCACTGACTTCAATGGTGCGGTTACCTCTTTCACATACGATGTGAATGGGCAATTAATCGGAAAAAATGAACCATTGGGTCTTCAGTCTTTTTATACTTATGACCGCGCCGGGCAATTAATCAAGGAATCAAAAGACGGCCGTATTACCCAATACACTTATGATGCGGCGGGAAGAGTATTGATTAAAACCATCGATCCTGAGGGTTTGAACCTCACCACGCAGTATCATTTTGATGGAGTAGGTCGTCAACTGGAGGTTATTGGCCCTGATCAGATTGTTAAACAGTTCAGCTACGACAGTGCTGGAAATTGTATTCGCAGTTGTATTAATCCATCGGGATTGAATTTAATTACAGAGTATGAATATGACAATAAGAATCAGCTGACAAGACAAATAGTTCTTAATCCCGGCGGCAAAAACCAGGTTACTGCCTATAAATGGGATGCTTTAGGACGCT
This sequence comes from Legionella quinlivanii, assembly GCF_900461555.1. Taxonomy (NCBI): domain Bacteria; kingdom Pseudomonadati; phylum Pseudomonadota; class Gammaproteobacteria; order Legionellales; family Legionellaceae; genus Legionella; species Legionella quinlivanii. The sequence continues at coordinate 383,900 of NZ_UGOX01000001.1, forward strand.
GTACCCAGAAAATAATTGATCCTGAAGGCCTGTCCCTGGTGACGCAATATACCTATGACGCCAAGGGCAATCTCTGCAGTGAAACTGATCCTCGGGGCAATACCCGGTATTGGATCTATGATGCCATGGATGAATGCCGGTTCCAGATTGATGCGCGGGGCTGTGTTACTGAGTTTAAATATGATTTGCATGGCCGCAATATTTGCACTATTCAATATGCCAATGAAGTGCGCCTAAATGCAGTGGCTACAGAAAATGACATGAAACTGCTGCTTAAAAGCAGTAGCGCGGATCGCTACAGTTTCAAGCAATTTGATTCCGATGGACATGTGCTATTAAGCTTTGATCCAATGGGTTATGCCACTGCATACACCTATGATGTGCAAGGCAATGTCACTCGAATAATACGCTATGCAAAACCGGCATCACTTGAGGATTTAAAGAACGGTATCATTCCGGTTTTTGGAAAAACGGAAGCCGGCCGGGTACAGCATCTGGCCTATGACAGTTTAAACCGCCTGCGTTATCAGCTGGATGACGAACACCATCTAACTGAGTTTAGATATAATCAAGCTGGCGAAGTGGTTTCCAAAACCCGATTTGCCAACCGCTTTCTCTTCGATTTAACTCAATTCAATCAGGCTGAGATTGAAAAGTCGATATCCAGAAATCTGCAGTCTGATCAAACCAGCCGTTATAGCTATGATCAGGCAGGCCGATTGCTTGCTGAGTTAAATGCCGAAGGCTTTGCCGTTAAATATCAATATGATCGCCTGGGTAATCTTATTGCCACGCAGGGTTTTGCAATACCAGTAAGCGCATCTGATGAAAACTGGTTGTCTGCGCTTAAATCAGATAGTCATGATCGCATTACTCGTTCGGTGTTTGACGCGGCTGGACGGGAAATCTATCGAATCAGCGCCGAAGGACGTGTGATTGGCCGGCAATATGATGCAGTTGGAAATATTGTCTCTGAAACCAGTTATGCCGTCAGGTTCAATCTATCAGAATACTCTGAGGAGAGCTTAGCGTTGGCGCTGCAAAACATCTTGGGAAGAACCACTGCTTATCAATATGACAGCAATGGGCGCCTGACGAATAAAACAGATGCCGAACATCAGCAGACAGTGTATGACTATGATGTGAATGGCAATCTCATCTCCAAAACAGAAGCGAATAAAGCGATCTGGCGTTATGATTATGATGCGTCCAATCAATTAATTACTACCATATCCCCCGAAGTTGATATCGCCTTGGGTTATCAATCGCAACGTCGTTCGATCATTACTAGAAACCTGTATGATAACTTCGGAAATATGATTAAAACGGTCAAGGATGCAGAAGGACTCTGCCAAATTCGTGAATATACTTTTGATGCAAACAATCATTGTATACAAATCAGTTATCCTGATGTTGCCGTCAATAATGCCGACTTAAGCGCCTCAATGAACCGGCAGGAAATAAAGAAAACGCTGAAGGAACTATTTCGATACAATGCTTTCGGTGAGGTCGAGGCGCAGTCTGATCGGGCCGGTAACTGGCAATATTTTACCTATGATCGCGAGGGGCATTTACGGTTTTCACTGAATCAGCTGGGCGCTTTAACGGAGTATGAATACAATGATTTGGGCCAGCTAGCTGGAAAAACCAGTTACGCCACCGGTATTTACCTCAAGGCCGGTAGTGAGGTAAACGGCGCAGAGCTTGCCGATGCCCGTAAAACCAATGGCCTGGATCGTCACGAGTTTTATCAATACGATCGACTGAATCGGCTAATTAAAACAGAAAAAGACAGCATGCGTTCATTCAACGCGTCCAGCCGCAGTTATGAGTTCTCTACACCCACAACTCGTTATCAATACAATGCCTTCGGAGAAGTCATCAGGACCGATGTCTTGCTGCATGAGGGAGTCTATGCTTCCAGCCGTCGATACTATGATAAAGATGGATTGCTCACTGGAGAACTTAATGCTGAAAATTATTTAACCCAGTATCAATACAATGCCTTTGGTGAATTAAGCCAGCAAACCGAGTACGCCGAGCGAGCCAGCTGCTTTGATGACTTTGATGTTAAACCACCTGCAAGCGCCAGTCTGGATCGAGTGTTTCTTTATCAATACGATGCTTTGGGAAGGGTTCAGAAAAAAATACAGCGTCAGGTGACTTATCAGCAATTGAATAGCAATGGACAACTAGTGAATTTAACCGCTGATATTGTTAATTCCTACGAATACGACGGCATGGGTAACCTGGTAAAAATGACCGATGCCGAGGGGCAGAGCAGTTATTTCAGCTATGATGCGCTTGGACAGTTAAAAGCCAAAATGGGCCCGCAAACACAGTCTGGGCGCGCTGCCGTATCGTATACCTACGATGGCCTTGGGCATCTCATAGAAACTATTCAATATGCGAATGGAGCTACACTCGACAGAGAGGGATTTATTCTTCCGGCAGCATCAGCCAATGACCTTCACACGCTTGATTTTTATGACAGCAATGATCAATTGCTCCTGCAGCAGGATGCGATGGGACATTTCAAATTTTATAGTTATGACGAACAAGGCAACATGGCCCGTGCCTGGGAGCTACTTTCCCAGATTGACGGAAGCCAGCGGCTTATAGACAAGCGTTATTTTTATGATGCCGGCGGTCATTTGCTGCGAGCGGCTACTCGAAAAGCCAATGGCGACTGGGCCTGTGAGGATAGCCAATATAATGTGTTCGGCGAAGTGGCTCATAAGGGAATTAATGGACAACTTAATATCCATTATGACTACGATCAGGCGGGGCGTTTATGGCGCTCTAACTCCGAGGGCTATTATCAATTGTTCATCTATGATTTGAGCGACAAAGTCACGCAAATCATAACCTCTACTAATGCCTTTCGTCCGGCTGCCGGGGAAGATGGCGTGGATCTGTCGGATAAACAATTTGAAACTGCGCGATCTTTTCAAACGGAATCCTGGGAGTTCGATCTTCAGCGTCAGAATAATCTCTATGACAATCTGGGCAATTTGCTGGCGCAAAGCCGCGAGTCGACAGAAAATCCACTGACGATTAACGATAGTGTCCATCTGAAAACAATCAATCAGACGTACAGCTATGATCGCTGGGGAAATGTGTTGAGCCATCGTAATGCCAATGGCTATGAAACAAACTATCAGTATAACGGCTTAAACCAGATCACTGAACAGGAGCTTCCCCAGGTAATGGCTTATGATGAACATGGTGTCGGCCGATTAATCAATCCTCGGCTGTTGTATGCCTACGACCGCCTGGGTCGATTAATAGGTTTTACGGATGCTAATGGACATACGGTAACAAAAGTATTGGATGCCTCAGGGAATGTAATACAGGAGCGAGATGCGAAAGGTGGGCTGAGGCAGAAATACTATGATATTTTAGGCCGGCTGAAAGAAAGCATCAATGAGTTGGGCGGTTCTACGGTTTATCTTTACGACAAAGCAAATCGTTTGACCGGCATTCAGACCTCGGCTAGTAAACAGCAATATTTCTACGATGAGGCTGGCCAGCTTCTGCAGCAAATAGATGGTGAAAACAATACTTCTCTGTTTGTGTACGATGAGTTGGGAAATTTAATCGGCAAGCGAAATACTTTTGGATATTGGCGATCAATGGTTTATGACGATGCCGGTCATAAACTTGCCGAAACGGATGAGTTAGGCCATGTACAAAGCTGGAGCTATCAGGATGGACGACTGGTTTCGCACACTGATCTTGGCCAGCATCAGACCATTTATCGATATAACCGAAACGGTTTGCTGCTTTCAGAATCAGGCTCTGGGCGCTCAATAGACTATCATTACCAGGGCGATGGCAGTCTTAGACAATACGTGGATAACACACGCGGCGAGGTGCTGAATTATCAGTATGACAATGAGGGAAATGTCAGCAGCAAACAAAGTTCTCGCATCAATCCTGGAAAAGACGGCTGGCTGCTTGAGTCTGATCACTATGAATATGACAGTCTCGGACGATTAACCTCTGTCAGGCGAGCCCATCCCGATGATGTGGATAGCCGTTTCCCGCAGCAGGATAAAAGTCTGTTATCAATCGATTATCAATACGATGCGGCGAGTAATTTAAGGCATAGTCTTATCACCGCAAACTATGGCGGATATGAAAAAGCCAGTAGTGATGAATACTACAGTTATGATGAAAACAACCGCGTTAAAGTCAGTAAAGGAAAATTGCTCGATGGCAATATACAAATTGATAAAGATCAGGGAAGTCTTCTTGCTTATGATGCCGCTGGTAATTTAACCGGGGCGGATAAATATGAGGAAGAGATCCTTCATCATTATTTATATGGGTACAATAAGAATAATCAACTGGAGTGGACGCAGAAAGATAATATAACCCTGGAGTCACGAAAGTATAATCAGGCGGGGCAGGTCATAGAGGAGCGTCTCTTTGATGCGAGGGGAAATGTCGCTCAGATTAATCGCTCAAGTTATAAAAACGGCTTTTTGGATTATGTAACTACCACCCGCCCGGTAGGAAATCTTGAGCATCTGGTGAGCCAAAACACGTTTTACTACGATGTTGCAGAAAATCTGACGGCGGAAAGGCTGCGGGTGGAAAAACAAGGGCAAAACGCGGGATATACACTGACGCATGAATATCGTTTTGCCTGGTGGGATGATTATCGCCGCTCAGAAGATTACGCTACATTGAGTATTGACTATCAGGCCTCAACCTATGGTTTGAGCATGCGAATTTATGATGTGAATGGTCAATTACAAGACGCGATTGATCAACAGCCCGACTCCAGCGGCACCAACAGCGCGCATTATTCCAGCAGCGCTGTGGACGGCATCCGCTCGCGAGAGGATCAAGCCGGTAAAACCAGCTATCTCAGTGTGAATGGGAAACATATTGCGGATATAAAACTGGATGCCGCCACCGGCAAGCAAACGTTGACAGTCTACGGCGGTTTTACTCCGGAAGGCAGCGCCCATCCTTCACAAAAAACCAACCCATGGATATGGAATCCCAGCGTCGGTCATGGCAATTTCAACGTCTTTTTTCAGAACGGCAGAACGACTGCGGAATCCATGCAATCCCGAAACGAGCCGAATGATGCAATAAGCCCCAATAGCCCGCAGGATAATTTAGGAAGCTACACCGTCAGTGCAGGGGATACTTTGGAGTCAATCGCCCTGCAGGTCTATGGCGATAGCAGCTTATGGTATTTAATTGCAGATGCCAATGGCATCACCAGTCGTGAGGAGAGGGCGGGAAGTTCTTCACAAATGCATACAGGACAGCGGCTGGTTTTGCCTCCTGTTTTCTCAAATCAGCATAATAGCTCCGATACGAACAACGTGCTCAGAGAAGATTATTTTATAGGCAACACCAGTGCGACTGCACCCATGCCCAAACCGCTATCAACGGACTCATCCCCTGTTCAACGAAAGCATCATAAATTGCTCGGCAAAGTACTGACTGCAGTAGTCGGTACCATTATTACCGTTTTGGCTGCAGCAGCAGCTGCGAGTATCCTTGCTCCTTCTGCCCTTGCGATTAACGGCTTGGGGGGTATCTTTAAATTGGGATTATCCACTCTGTGGGGCGGATCTTCTCTAGGTATTAGTTTAGGAGCAAGCTTAAGTGCCGGTTTTATTGGCAATATGGCCAGCCAGGGTGTTGCCAGTATGGCCGGCTTACAAGAAGGAATGCATTGGGGTGCTGCATTGACCACCGCATTAGCCACTATGGCAAGTGCCGGTTTAATGCGCGGCATGAAAATAGATGGATTTGCAAAAGATGCTCTAGGCTTTTTAAACGACAAGTCGCCTACTCTATTCAATTTTTCTTCTGCAGCAGAAATGATGAGTCAAAATGCACTCAGCCAGGGAATAACACTCGCTGCCAACCAGCAAAAGCATTTCGACTGGCAAAGACTGGCCGCCAGTGGTGTAACAGCAGGTCTGATGGGAGGAGAGGCAGGGGGAAGAGTCAGTAATGCCTTAAGAGCAATCGATAAAACTGAAATGATTAATACTCAGCTTAATTCATTACTAAATCAAGGCAGCCACGCCCTTCTAACCGGCCAAAGCATCAACACTTTGCAGATACTGGAAGACAATCTGGGAGATAGCATAGGTCAGGGCATTATGAAATCAGCAATTCAAGATTCTGAAACTAATGAGCCAGACACCGACAATTCCAGCTCAAGCCCGGAAGACAGCATCGAATCCCTCTATCTCGACAATGACGAGAGTATTGTTCTGAACCTCAACGAAAATTCAACCGCCCAATCTATCCTTCCCCCGACAGATCCTTTATCCTTGGCAACAAGCAACGAATTAGACTTAAGAAACACCCTCACGGATCTATACAATTATGGAAAGAACTCAGTAATGGATAGATACAACAGCTTAACCCAAGGTTTAAATGACCTTGAAAAAGAATACAACGTCAGATCCCACTTCTATGACATATTAAGAGATCTGAAACCAGAACCGATTGACAATACCCCCAGCTGGCTCGAAGATGTCGGCTCGTTTGGAATTGATCTCATACCCGTAGTAGGCCAAATTAAAGGAGGCATGGAGTTTTATACCGGCCGAGACATGGTAAGTCTCCAGGAAATGAACGGCAGTATGGCCCTTCTATCCCTAATTCCCCTCGCCAAACCACTCATCAAAACAGTTAAGTTTTTGAGTAAAACTAAGGCTGGAAAAGTGATTTCAACATATAAAGCAACTATCATAAGACACTCAGCAAATGCAGCTATAGCTGGTGGGAGTTCTTATGGTGCAGCTGTGTCAACGGGGGATGAGCATCCCATACAAACGGCTATACTGGCAACATTTGCGGGAATGATTGTCGGGTGCAAAGTAAATCCTAGTAGAGCAACTGCCGCTAAAATTAATTTTCTTGCAGGTGGGAGCATAAGCTACGCTAATCAAGGAGTTGATTGGTATAAGACTGGGAAACCTGTAAGTTTAGGAAAAGTTTTCATAAACGCTACTTTTACAAGCCTAGGGGCTGCTTGGACTTGGGGCATGCCTGCAATTACAGCGGCAATGCTGAGATTTCAAACTGAAACGCCATCCATAAAAATAGGGGAAGAGCTCTATGACAAAATTTACCAAACAAAATCTTAAGTTTGTTGATGTAAGTCTAGGACCAAAAGGCTTCTTGATATGGATGTTTTTTCCTGCATTGTTTTTTATTCTTTTTTTAATGACAATATGCATTGATGCATTACTACACATTTCTGAAGCCCAAGACGCCTTGGTTCATTTGATAGGTGGTTCAATGGTTTCTTGGTTCCTTTTCCGAGTGAGCTGTACATTGTTATTCGCTTTGAAAAGTGTCCAAGAAATAATAGTAGACGGAGATTACCTCTGTCTAAGATCATTTTTGGGAAGGAAGGACCGATTCCACATTGATACACTATTGGACGTAACCTATTTAAAAAATAATTGGTTCTTTACAGAATCACCTATTTTTAAGGTTGGCGGTGAACACATAGAATTATTATTCAAGACTAAATCGAAAGTTTACATAGGGGATAACGTAGATGGATACAGTGAGCTGAAAGCTATTTTAGGTAAAAAAATTAATCAGAGGTTGAAACTAGACAATCAGGAATTAAACTTTGTTGACCATATTTATGGTTCAAAAGGAAGACAAATTTGGCTGGCCCTCCCCTCTTGTGTATTTTTTATTCTCGTCTTTTTTTGCGGAATCGTATGCTTTTCTAATAGCAGCTTGAATGCTGTTGAACGTATTGTGATTATTTTGGGTATTCTATTGGCGATGGCTTTTGTTGTACTAAGTATGCGCACAATATTTCTTGCAACTAAAACGGCACAGAATGTGAGCATTGATAATAACTCAATAAAAATTAGATTTTTTTCGGGATGTACTAAAAAGTATTTTTTTTCCGAAATTATCTCAATCCAGGAAGTAAAAAATACTAGGTTTTTCACGGAAGACTCAAATCTGTTTATGCAGGACAAGAATCATTTATTGATTAAACTTCAAAATAAGAAAAAAATCTATATGAGCGAAAACTTTGAGTATTATGATAAATTGAAGTTAGCATTATTAGAAAGATTTGATCAGCCTTGCTAGATTGTACTTGCTGAAGTGCGATTAAAGTTTATCGCAAACATCCTGCACAGGGTTGTCTCATATAAAATTATTTTTAATATAAATTGATGCTCACTTCAGTAAAAGAATGAAAAATAGTAACTAAGAACGGGTTGCTTTAATTGCATTAAAAAATGATGAAAGAATATATGATTAGCATAAAGATTGAAAAAAATACGATCTAAATATCTCGGCCCGGGATTATTTTTCTCGTGTTTGTTGAAAATTCATTTCTTTGAATTTATGATTGCGCTAGCTGTAGTAAATGGATGTAGTTCATGACATTGTATGAGTTAAAATACATTATAGAAGAAATCATATCAGCCTATCATCAGAATAAGTACAATCTTTTAATGGATTCAATTAATCGGATTCTGGACTGTAATTTGACTAGTTCCATTGAAAAAATGACAAGTCTTACTATTTTACTGGAGGGATTATATAAACATTCTTGGACTTTATTTTCTCCTGAACAATTAAAAAATCTTAGAATGATGAGATGGTCTAATCATTATGGAACGCCAACAGTCCCGTTTCTTCTTACATTTAGCTCTCAGATTAATCAAGTTTGCAACTCTCTCAGGTCAGGAGGTTCAACACTTGTCAATTTAGAGGCTCTCAAAGCCTCCCCCTTATATATCATAGATCATATAAATCAGGTGTTGGTAAAACCTAATTCAATATTTGAAATCGCTATACCACAGCTTTTACAGTCAAACGAAGCTTTTATCAAAACCCATAATCCGCAGGGCGGTTTTGTTGTAAAACCCTGTGACATTATTTCAGAGCAATTCCTTTTACATGCTGGACAATGCTATCAAAACAATGGAGCTGTATTGGAAATTGGAGCTGGTTTTGGAGCTGCATCACTTTTAGCGGGTTCAAAGGGTGTTAAAGTTTTTTGCAATGATATTTCTGCAGAAAATCTTGCTGTAGTTAAGCAACTTCATCTAAACCAGACAAAAGAAGGCATCACTGCCTCTGGAGATGCTTCTGAGTTCATATTAATACCAGGTGATTTTCCAGATGAATTATTCAGCCTACCCAAGAACTATTTCGATGCAATATTAATTAGTCGAGTCTTACATTTTTTTAAAGGAGAAAAAATAGATAAGGCGGTTTCATTTGCGGCCAAATTATTAAAGCCGGGTGGAAAGTTATATATTACTTGTGAAACTCCATATTTGAAAAATTGGCAGAGCTTTTTGTCTGAGTATGAGAAAAGATTAAAGGATAATATCGAATGGCCTGGGGAAATTACTAATCCGGCCGATTATGAATGCAGTGGTAGAGTAAGCTCCTTGCCATCTTTTGTGCATTGGATGACTAAAGAAGTTCTTGAGCGAACATTAGGGCGAGCAGATTTAATTTTAGATTATTCAACTTACATTAACAGGAAGGAGCAATTTCCAGATGACTTGATATTATCAGAATATGGTAAAGAGAGTGTAGGAATTATAGGAGCAAGGAAAAGTCCATGTTGAGTAGTACATTAGCCTGGTGGAATATTATCGTTCTTACTATTAAAGAATTTTTTAGTGAACGTGCTGATAAACCTCAATTTGAAATTGTTGATTTGTATGAGTGTAGTAAAACTAAATATACAAAAGCAGTCATTAAACTATCTCAAAGGCATATAATTGAAAAAAATATTAGCGACATAGTTGTTGATAACAATTTTATTGAGTGTTTAGACAAAAAAACAGTTCGCACTTTAACTTATATAGCCACCGTTGAAAGATTGAAACCAGACTACACGATTATCACCCAACAAATGAGGGATGAGGTGGAAGGGTATATGCTTGAATTAAAATCAAAAAATGGAAGGGAAACTATCACAGGAACCCCTACAGAAATTTCTAAGGATAAAGATCTGATTTCTAAGCTTAATCCAATTGATGCTAACCGAGTAGGATATATGGCAGGAGTATCTGACACTGTAAAAGACTATAAAAATACAAAAGCTCATTTGGAGAAATAATTTGCAAAGCATGCTCTTAGATAAATTAAGTTCTAAAAGGCAATATAAGTATCCACTACTCCTCTTGGGACTGTATCTTACAGCCTTACTCGCCACTGTCTGTCTGGCTAGTAGAATTACTCAGATTGGCCCTATGCTTGAGCCAGGGGGAATTTTTATCTTTCCATTTACTTTTTGCATATGTGATATTGTGGGTGAGGTTTATGGGTATACTTATCCACGGTTATTCATTTGGATTGGAATCATTTCCGAGGTTTTGTTCTCACTGATTGTTATCGGCGTTTCTCATTTGCCTGCTCCTGAGTTTTTAACCGAAGTGGATGCTTATAAAATTGTTTTTGATCCAACGCTGAGATATGTTTGTTCAGGGCTTCTTGGGTTATTCGTTGGTGAATTCGCAAATATTTACATCTTAGCGAAATGGAAAATTCACTTAAAGGGGCGGCTTTATCTTTTAAGAAGTTTATTATCAACAGTTTTTGGTCAAGCTATATTAACAGTAATTGTTGATTTACTTAATTACTCTGGAGTTATTAAAGGAAGTGATTTATTTTGGATGATGTTATGCGGTTTTTTTTGGAAATTTTGTTGTGCACTAATTATGGTCTTCCCATCTTGGATTTTAGTTAAATATTTAAAAAAAATTGAAAATGTAGATCATTACGATATTCACACCAATTTTAATCCATTTGTTTTAGAAATGAAGGAGGTTAGGTTGATTTAATACTGGATTCTTACCTCTATCAATATTCCAATAATCTTATCATCTTTATTGTCAAGCTTAACCAAGCTCATGTTTTCACTAGTTTCTTGCATTTTGATGAAATTGTTCTGTTGCTCAATAAATAGTCTATTAAACAGAATTTGATCGCTTCCCTTTCTATAAACAATTACAAAATCTCTATCTTTTGGGATTTTTGCTACATCAAATATTAAAAAGGAGTTTAAAGGAAACAATGGCTCCATTGAGCTGTTATTCATAATCAGAGCAAACGAGCCTTGTGAGACATGTTGGTTAATCCATAATGTTTCATCTTCTTCAGAAAAACATGAGGGCCATGATTTTAATAATTCCCAATCTATGATCGGAACAGTTTGTATCTTTAAATCAGATTTTAATTCCTCTGATATTTTTATTGTCATTGGCGTAAAGCCTAATAGCTCCTCTTGAGTAATGGAGAAATAATTAGCTATGGCCGATAATGCTTTCTTTCGTGGCTTTTTTGTTGAGCCCGCTAAAATGTGGTGAATGGTTGGTTGAGGTATTTGAGTTAATCTGGCTAACTCACTAACCGTCAAATTCCCATGAATACGCATTAAATGAGTCAGATTAGTAATTAGGTCATTTTCTTTCATGAATTATTTAATAAATTTATTCTATTGCGATTGACAAGTAGTATTGCATACTTGTAAATTATGTCAATTTGAATAATGTTATTCAAATTTATTCAAAACGTATTTAATAAGGAGCAAATATGGATGATCAACCAGAGCGTGTTTTGGCGTACCAGTTGGCTTTAACGATTGATGATGAAGCGTTGATGAAGGTGGCTCGGCGTTGTGATCGGCGTAGTTTTCGTCATTTGTTGGAAGCTCGGGTCAGGGATAATCAGAAGAAGATGTTGACTATGATTTTTCCTCCCTCCAGTCATTTTTATTTTATATAAGAACATTTGTCACAAATAGCTTTAAGGAAGAAGTAATGAAGTTTTTAATTCCTACCGATTTGAATGATACCCATACCTTATTCGTGAAGTTTGCTCTTGAGCGTATTAATCATGAGGTGAGATTGCTCTATCCTGCAGATTATCCCACTCGCCAGACTAATTCAGTGTATATCAAAAAAGGGGAATATGAGTGGCGTTGTTCGGATTCCTATGAGTCGGTCCTCAATAATCACTATGATGTGGTATGGTGGCGCGGAATTAGAACATTCATTCCGCGGGAGGCTTTGCATGCGGATGATTATGAATTCACTCTCAAAGAAAATGCCTTATTTTATGATTCTTTGTTTGAAAATTTGAATGACGATGCCTGGTGGGTGAATAGTAAAGAAGCCTCTAATCGAGCACGTTCCAAATTATTACAATTGAAATTAGCTCAGGAATGCGGGCTGTTGGTACCTTACACCTTATGCTCCAATGATCCTTTGGAGATTCGCCATTTTGTTATTCACAACGAAGATAAGACCGGAGTCATTTATAAGCCCTTGACTACCTCTTGCTGGCATGAAGAAAAACAAATCAAAATGACTAATCCATCACAAGTCCGATTTTTGGGATTACCTCAGAATAAGGTTTTGCAATTGAATCCCGGGATTTATCAGATGGAAGTTAAAAAGGATTATGAAATTGTAGTCAATTGCTACGGCGATTTTATGGTTGCCGCGAAACTTGTAGATCGCTCTCCTGAAGAGGCGGCGTTAAGCTGGCAGACTATTGCGCAAGGGCGAGTTGACGCTGAGCCTTATGAAGCCCCTGCAGAGTTACAAAAGAAATTACGTTTGCTGATGTCAAGATTAGGCTTGGTTTATGGCTCTTTCAGCTTTATCCGCGATAATGAAGGACAGTATATTTTTAATGAAGTGCATGATGACAGACAAATTCTCTGGCTTGAGGAATGTAATCCGGAGTTCAGAATATTGGATATTTTTGTGCAGTTTTTGCAGGCGAAAACTACAAAATTCAAATGGCAGCCGAAAAAATTTCAGCATAGCCTGGAGCGTTATAGAGGGCAAGTTAGCAGCGCATTTACCGAAAACAGAGATTATCGATTGGATTTGAACAATTTGCCCTTCGAGTCAATGGATTATGTTATGAAAATTACCTATGACAAAGATTGGTGGCGTCCATACGAATAGCGCTGGAGATTAAAGATTGGAATCAAGTGGCGCCTGAAATTTGTCAAACCTCTTCGCAGCATGTTTCTGATGAAAGCAATAAAATCGAAAGATCTGCTTGAAATCATGTATGAACGGGAATTTGTTAACTATCTGCAAGAATGGTGGCATTTTTCATAGGGTGATAGATTATCGGCTTCTCGTTCATGGAAAGTTGCTTCATTACCTCATTTTTCCAATCTTTGTATACTGTTCTGATAGCAAGTGATGAGCTACTCCTGTACCCAGGACAATAATTCAAAGGCCGAACAGCTAATAATCGGCCAGAGGTCAACAGGTCCTAATTATCCAAAACAATACGATATCGTGCTTTACCTGAGCGTAGATGATCCAGGGCTTTATTTACGTCTTTCATTGCAAAGTGTTCAGTCATGGGCATGATGTTGTGTCGTGCGCAGAATTGCAGCATGTCTTCAATGGTAGCGGGGCTGCCGAGAGGTGAGCCTGAGATACTGCGCTGAGCCATAATCAGTTGCATTGATTGTGCAGGAATAGGCGCAGAGGTTACACCCACTGTATGAAAGCGTCCATGTGGAGCAAGCGCATTAATGTAGGCTGACCAATCCAGATTAGCATTAGTGGTGTTCATAATAAAGTCAAGCTGTCCTGCAAGTGCTTCAATTGCTTTTGGATCTTTTGAATTAACGACATGATGCGCGCCCATTTCTCTGGCTTCTGCTTCTTTGCCAGGGGAAGAGGAAAAGGCTGTAACTTCACATCCCCATTTGTTAAGAAACTGTAATGCTAAATGACCTAACCCGCCAATACCAATAACGCCTACGCGATGAGTAGGGGAGACTTCAAATTGCACAATAGGATTGAATACAGTAATTCCACCGCAGAATAATGGACCGGCATTTTTAGCGTCAATCGTATCGGGTAATGCGATTGCCCATTCTGAGTTACAACGCACTGTATCTGCAAATCCACCGTGTCGCCCGATTATCGTTTGTTCTGCGGTTCCACAAAGATTATGATTACCGCTGAGACAACGATGGCAATGCATGCAGCTTCCACTAAACCAACCCAGGCCTACCCGCTGTCCGATTTTCAAATTTTTAACATGCTCTCCGACAGCCTTAACCGTGCCTATGACTTCATGACCAGGAACAATCGGATAATTACTGAACCCCCATTCATTATCAATCATAGCCAAATCTGAATGGCAAATGCCGCATGATTCTACTTTAATATCAACTTGATCTGCACCAATTTCACCTAAATCATATTCAAAAGGAGAAAGTTGACTGGATTTTTCGCTGGTTGCATAGGCATGGACTTTGGTCATGATAATTCCCTTTGAGGTTGGTATTTTTAAAGCCATAGAATTTATTAGAAATAAGATTGGCAGAGCATTGGCTGCTTGTCAAATTAGGGGAAACGCATTTACAAGCACATTTTCGCATCGAAAATGCCTAAGTACGCCCTTATACAGCACAGCCTAATGAAAAGGAAATTAATAATATTCCCATTTTTGAAAATAATGTCCGCCTATCGATTCAAAAGAACAAAGTGAATTGGCTTATTGTCCTTTCCTCATTGCCATTCCAACTATTTCAAAAGATAATGAAATTTTATAGTTAAGGATATCTATGTTTAGTATGTTTCGGAAAGCACCTGCGGCTCCGCAAGCTGCAGTCACGTCTGTTAATGATAAAAATCCCAAAGGAGAAAATGCACTTCATCGCGCAGCGAGGGTGGGGAATAGTAAACTTATGGATGAGCTGCTAAAGGACGCGGCCTTTATTGATGCTAAGACAGAGCTTGGGGATACTGCATTACTTATTGCAGCGCGCGGGCATCATTACGAAACTACCAAGATCCTGGTCAATAATAAGGCCTCCGTGACAATAGCGAATAAACGGGGAGAATTGCCGATTCACTTTGCGGCAACTGCGGCTGATGTGGATTTAAATGTTTTGATCTGGAGCAAAGAAACCTTAAACGCATTAAACATCCAGGGTGAAACTCCCTTGCATTATGCGGTTGCCGCAGGCAGTCTGGCCAATGTCAAGATGCTTTTGGCAAATAGTGCAAATACTAATCAGGCTACTATAAAAGCCTCTTCTTTTGCAACAAAAGGAGTCCATACTTTTCCGGGATTAAGTACTCCTGTGCACTATGCTCTACACCGAGACGATTTAGGTATTTTGCGGGAGTTGATGCGATACGAATATAACAGGAATTTGCAGAATGAACGGGGAGAAACCGCCGCATTTTTGGCTGTAAGTCACAAAGAGGCTGGCAGCTTGACGGATGAGGAGCTTAGTAGTCTGCTAAAAGGTCTTCATCTGGAAAAATTAACGGGGAAAAAGGAGACAGTGCTTCATGCTGCTGCAAACAATACGAAGATCACTGCTTCCCAATTATCGACTATTTTATCCATAGTTAACCCTGAGGCTGAGGATAAGAGGCGGGAGATCAATCACACTTTAATGGATGCAAAAAATCATTCAGGAAAAACGGCTTTAATTCAGGCGGTTATCCAGAAACAATTGGACAAAGCAGAGCTTTTGTTAAGTCATGGAGCCAATCCGGATATCGCAGACGCATCAGGATTTGCAGCTATCGTCTATGCCGCTCAGAATGGCGATAATGCAATGCTTGAAAAACTGAAAGCAGGAGGTGCTGATTTTACCGGACATGCAGGTGAGCTTGCTATAAAACAGGCGTTGCTCAATAATCATGTCCCCACTGCAACCTTGCTTATTAAATCGGGGGCAAAGGCCCAAACCCCTGTTTATCCAAGCGTTAGAATAGAAACGTATTCTAGTATCAGCTCATTCAGTTCAATTACTGAAACTCAAAAAGTCAATGACGGAAAAGATCGCATGGGCTGTATTAAAGCAGGGGATACTGCATTACATATCACAGCCAGACGAAGCAGCCTGAATGAGACTGAAAAAGCGGAAAACCTGGCATTGGCAACTGCTTGTCTGGAGCAAAATAAGGGGCTGGTGAATGTGGGTAATGCTAAAGGAAAAACGCCCCCCTTTTATGCCTTAAAAACTCTTAACGAAGATATTGCACCTCAATTATTCTCTAAAGGAGCGCAATTTACAGAAAGCACCAAAGAGCCATCCAGTAACCCGCGCGATCCTCGTTATTACTCTTTAGACATGGCGACAGCTGACTCATTATTTACCAGAGAAACCAGAGCCCTCTTTTTTAAGGGAAATTACGTATTAACCCCAGAGCAGTTATCGATTAAACAAAAAGTGGCCGAAAAATACCATTTGTCTGGAAAAGATGTACCTCCGCCAGCCAAAGGGGCTGAGTTTGCAACTGATGAGGTGATGATTTATGAGGGTGAAGAGGCAAGTCAGGGACCGAGCGCGCTGCGAAACTAAGAGACAGATATAACGCCAAGATTTTTCAAGCAACCAGTCAAGTAATGCCTGCCCTTGTCTCGCAAGGACGGGCATATAGATAGTTAGTTGTATTTCTGCCTAACCTTAACCAGCGTAACCTCTATCCAGTTCCTGAGCCGGGTGTGGCTGTTCTTTTCTTTGTATGAGATAGGCGCTTAAAGATTCAGCCCGGCTTAATATTTCCTGACCTATAGTTTGCAAATGGCCAGAAAACTTCTCTTCTTTTACTATTTGAATTAAGCCGGCTAATTCTTCCCCGCCCATATCATTTAAGTTCCCTTCATGGGTTCGGATAAATTGATTAAGTTTGTTCTTAAGGTTTGATACATTGAGATTTTCCTTTTGATTGGCTGTTTTCCAAAAGGTTCTGTCCATAAAGCTGTTTCTTGAAAAAATATCATCGAGATAATCTTTAGCCATCGTCTCAAGTCTAGCTGTTAACTCCATGATGTCTTCTTTGCAACGGGTTTCATAAGCCTGAAAATCCTGTAGCACGGTTGTATCCTGTACCCAGTGTCGTACAATCTGATCTTCCATCTGGTTGATGGTACTTAACAAGCGGCTGTGGCCACTTTGATTGAGTTTACGCCCGCTTCGTGCCTGATTTTTCTGGATATCGTCATCGAGTATGTTATTTCGGGTTTCACGAAGAACATTCAGAAGTTCAATATAGCGATTGGGACTTGCTGCTTCTTTATTATTAAGTCTCACTAGTAAAGAATTGATTTGTTGATTACGCGCTTCCGATTTAAACCAGGCCCCTTTGTATTGTTGGCCCAGCCGAGTCAGGTTCTTTTCGAGATCAGTTAACAAAGCCTTACTCTCTTTTTCGCCATGAAGAGCATTTAAATCAAGATTGGGTTTGCCGATAATTGCTAATTCATTGGCTATCTGGAATAAGCCTTGCTGTTGAACTATGCTCAGGTCGCGCACCAGACGCAAGTTGCTCGAGGGCTTCTGCGCTAAAATTCGCCTGCTTTCCTGAGTATAGTGTTTAAGGCCATCTTCCAAAAGCAGTTCATTTTTCTTGTCGGACCAATTAATGCGGCGGGTGTCATCCTGTTTAGCATTGACAAAGGCCTGATGATTTAACATATGCAGCCACATCACGCGGTTACGGGTCTGATTGACAGTTTTGTTATCAAATCGATACCAGCTTTCCTGTCGAATATTTTCTTTCATCAGCTCCACGTCACCGCGGCAATCAGAAGCTTTTTTGTAAAACCACTCAGCCATATCCTTTACTGCGTCTTGATGCGCATCGGGAGTATCGCTCAGATAGACCGCCAGATTATCGTGCAAATACTGTTCTTGCGGCAGTTTATTGGTGCTTTGCTGAATAGCATTCAGTTTTCCAATTTCGGCGGAGTTGTTTTGTTGAAAACGATCAATTCCTTCAAAAATGTAAGCCAATTCCTGCGGGCTGGATTTAGGTTCGCTGCCCACTGCCATAAATAATGCCGTTAAAAGAGGCTCTAATTCCCTGTCTTTAATGTTTCTGTTTTCAGCATAACGCAGCGATTGCATCAGACTGGCTGGATTGGCCAGTATATTAACCTGGAAGCCGCTCCATACTTTAAGCAAAATTGCTAAAGAACTGGCAGGTAATAATTTTAAGCTCTGATCAAAGGCTTTTTTATCGGCAAGGTTGAGAAGAGCGTTTTCTTCAACAATTTTTCTGATGCTGTTTATTGATTGACAGCAAGCCGAGAATTCGTTGAGATTTTGATTTAATAAACGAGCGACCCTCAAGAGGGCGCTGATATCCGTCTGGGTTACTGAGAGATCTCCCATTGCGGTTTGCCAATCTTCGAGGCTGAATAAACAATGGGCTGCATGCGCTTGTAATTCTTTACTCAAAGCAGGCATTTTATAAAATAGGGAGACAAACCATTGAGCGCCTTTTACCAAATCACTATGTCTTTCATGCCTTGCTCTTTGCAGGAATTGGTCTAATCCCTGCAAGAACTCTTTGAGTTGCTCGCTGGATTCCTGCTGTAATGACCAGTTGGCAGAGCCAAGGATCAGGCAATAAGTATTGAACAGCTCGGCAGTCATATGTTGTTGATTAGCCAAGAGCAACAGATGTCTTATGCCCGCATCAGTAAATGAATGCTGTGCAAGGATTTGCTGTAATGTTTCCAGGCTGAAAGGAGGATTATTCGTAAAGCGTATTAACTCTTGACTAGATAATGGCATTTTTTCAAGCATTGACAGATACCACTGCGAACCTTCGGCCAAATTGGAATGACCCTGAACTTTCGCGGATTGCAAAAATTGAGTATAGGTTCGCAGATCTTGTCTTAGCTTTTCTTTAGTTTCTCCTTGTTTAGACCAGCGGATTTCAGCCAAAGATTGACAGCATAGGCTAAAGTCTTCGAGACTCATCAATTGCTCATTTGCTTTGTGAAGTAAAATCTCGATTCCAGCTTCGTCAAAGGAGTGTTTCTCAAACTGCGCCTGCAAATCCTGCAGTTTAAATGGCGGCCTGAGAACAAAGCGCTCCAACTCTTGCCGGATAGAGGGCATTTTTTGCAGGCTGGATAAATACCAGAGCGAGGCATTGCCTAATTCGGTATTGCCTTGCTGCTCTGCGGCCTCCAGGAATTGCTGGTAGCTCTTAAGCATCGGCCCCGCCTGTTCTCTGGCATTTGCTTCCGATTTCCAGGTGCTCAGCATCTGATTTATCACACTAGCCGATTGTTTCTGTTGTTCTGGAGAGAAATGGTATTTGCTTACCCACAACTGGTTTAATACCTTCAAGTGAGAAACTTGCAAATTGGCAGTCATTTCGGGTGAGATCACCGCAAGTTGCAATCCCTGATACCAGCCTTTTCCTTGCTCGGTCAGCAGACTGCCAATCACTGGAAGTGCGGATTCTGTCATGCCTTCGGCAAGAGCAGTCCACATCGCTCGCAGTTCGGACCGATAATGACCTCCATTAAGATTCCACCAACGCTCGGTTTTCTTCACCAGGCTGTCGAAGGAATCCCAATTAATGCCTTCAGAAAATTGTTGCATGACCTTGGCAAACTGCTGCAGAAATAATTCGCGATCTTCTTCAGGCAGCTGACTCATCAAGTCTTCACAGCGACGGAGCATTCGAATGCGCTGAACATAGTTATTTTGGGTCGCTTCTTTCAGTTGAGTAAACAATTTTCCTTCATCATTGGGGAAGCTATGGGCCAAGTGCCAGAGGCTTTCATTGTCTTCATAACTCATTGCTCTACCGGAAAAGCGGCGTGACATCTCTGCCATCGGAGTATCATGAAGCAGATTATCAATATTTTCCAAATAGTGCTTAGCCCAGCGTAGTTGTTCATATTCTGAAAACTGCCCCAAATAATTGAGCAGAGGCAGGATCTGGCTTACCCGGTCTTTATCTTCCAGAAGACCCGGGCCTGTCATCCACTGGCTCAGTATCTGTTGTAGCGAGGGGTGTAATTTTCCACTGGAGCGTATAAATGACTGGCGGATTTCGGATGACACCGCTTTTAAAATATCATCCGCATTGGGAGTAAGCATGCCGCCAGCTTTGATTTGGCCATGTATAGGTGAGGCCTTGGTTATTTGCTGTACACGGATTTTCAATTGTTCACTGAACTGCTCAATACTCAAGAATTCCTGGGCGTCATGAGTGAAACTTTCTAAAATGTCCGCTTGAGTTGCCAGGGTTGCCAGCTGTTCGGGAATGCTGTCCAGAAGCTCATGGCTCTTTGTGCCAAGAGGCAGGGCCGAGAGGATTGCACCCAGATTAGCCATGTTATAGGTACTCTTGTCAGCGGGCTGGAATTGCTCCAGCTGAATTAGCAAAGTCATTTCCGCAGCCGGTGTGAAGTTGAAGGGAGTGCTGTTCACTTTGCCCATTAACTCCTCATAATTCGCCTGTAAATCCTTCGCCGCTTCAGCAATTCGCTCTTCGATAAGGCGAACCTTTTCTAAAGAAGTTAAGTGATTCAAGGCGGAAATACTCAGCCATTTTTTCTCAAGACTATTGAGATGGCGAGTCAGCATGCTGGTAAATTCGGAGGCTTGTCCCGGATCAAGGAAGGTTGAAATCAGGCGCATTCCCCAAGCGGAAAATTGAGCGATCCCGGTACGAAAACCTTGAGTGGCTGCATTTTGCAAGCTAAATACATATTCACGCAAAAGCATAACCTGCTCAAACAGTTTTTCATTTTCAGAATTACCAGGAACTTCCTGTAAACTCGCTTTGATCTTGTCGTGTTCGAGCCCTGGTGTGGTCTCAATAATTCGCAATAATTGCTCGCGTTCCTGTTGTAACTCGTCTTCGAGATAAAACTGAAACACTTGTCCTTCTTCGCCGTTTCGAGCGGTACGACCACCGGTTTGTAATAAATCATTGACATCACCGGTATCGAAAATAAATACGGCTTCAACGCCGACGTTATCACCGCGTCCAAAACCTGATGCTACCAGAGCGATCCCTTTTTGCTTTTTACCCCCCTTCCATTCTTCCATCCTTTGTTTTTTTGCAAGGACTTCGCTGCTGGTTTCTTTATCTTCATTGGTATAAAAAAGGAGGTTTTCCAATTCTTCCTTGCTTAATCGCTCGCTAAGAATGGTTTGGATTTCAAGAACCTTCTTATCGTTTTTACAAGCAAAAAGCACTGATTTATTTTCTGCCATGCAAAGCTTAAGCTGTTGCAGCATAGCCTCAATCCGCTGCTCCTGATTTCGATAAAATTTGGCATTATGCCAGTATCGCAAATCGCTTTGATTGGTTGATACATGCAATACCTGCGTTCCATGTTCCTTATTCAGTGCCTGCGCTTGTGAAGTGGAAATTGTCGCCGTGAAGCCTTCCCAGCGTTTCCATAAGCGGGGTATCAGTGTAGCGGCAACTTGTGAACTGATGATATGACTTTCTGGAAGCACATGATAGTTTTGAGCCTCATTCTGTTTTTTGGCTTCCTCGTTGAGGTTCGTTGCTACTAACTGATGAACTCCTGCGCTAAAGGTAGAGCCGGTCGCTTTATGATTGTTAGTTGTAAGAGGAACAATTTCTTTTAAGAGATAAGAAGCACCGCCTATCGGCACATTGTCTTCCAGGACTGAATATTTTTCGCCTCGTTGCAGTGACATGGCTTCATGGGCAGATTGGATCCAGCTGACCAATTGTAAGCCGTCACGCGCCAGTAAAACCAGGTATTTGGTTTTCTCCTCATCATCCTGCGCTTTTTCAATCAGAAATTCTAATAATGCCTCAACACTTTCCCTGGTGATTTCTTCTATCTTAAAGCGGTCTTTATTCGCTTCATAGAAATCATTTAATGCCCGGTAAAACCAAATCATTTGTTTAGGAGTACGTCCAGTAGGGCGGGCATAGTTAAATGCCATTTTTCGGCCTTGACCAAAATAGGTGTCATCGAATTCATCGCCCAAGCCTTCCGATTTATCAGGATCAATGTCAATCGGTTGACCCTGGAAGCTTTGTTCATCAAGGAACAGGGATAGATCTCCCAGTGTGGTATAATGAACCTGGGCCCCGGTATAACTTTCCCGACTCGATTTGGGAGTAATTGTCGAAGTGCTTATATTTAAGTAGTCATAAAAGGCCTGATAATCTTCCAAATCCCGCTCAGCCAAACTGCGTTTGGCGGTAAAGACGGTGGCAGTTTGACCTTGAGCCGCTTTTTTGGCGGCGCGCATGGCCACGAAATGGCTTTTTCCTTCACCAGTGCCCAGACGCAGCACCCGACTGGATGCGGTGACGGCCACATCATTGGCAATCAAGGCGAATTGCTGAGCCATATGCGGATATTTCCGGGTAGTTAAGCCAAGGGCGTGAAATTCCAGCGCCCAGATTTGCACCTGCCGGCTATCGCTCGCAGGGCTTTTACACAGGCGATGAAATGCTTCAGCTAATTCATCCCGGCCCAGATCTGCAATCGCTTTGTTGCAACCTTCGACAAAGGCCTCACCGGTTTCCAGCCGCTTCAATTCAGCAAACATCAGGCTGATTCTTGCAATTTCCGTTGCGGTCAAAGGACGATTTACCTTCCCGTCAGTAACCCGGGTTGAAGTAAACATGCGCCGCAAATCCGCTGCGCGCGTTTTAGGCACATGACTATAGTCTGGCCGTATTTCTGGATGAGGATTTTTAAGAAAGCCGGATAATTCCTTTTTAAAGTCATGGCTGGTAGCGGCTCGTTTGAGCAAACGTATTAAATCATCCGCACCTGGTGATGGCTGCTTGGGATAAGTAGCCGCCAGTGCGGTCAGTTCATCTAGGGACAATCGGCTTAAGCGCTCTATGAGTTTAGGGGCTTTGCGATCCAGTTCATATTCATAGGCTTCCTTGTCGCGCAAACCGGGTTGCAGGCAGCTCCAGGCGATAATGTGGAATACCAGGGCACGCTCTGCACTTCGTTCATCACCCAGTTTCGCCATGACCTGATTGAAAAGGTTCTCTTCACGAGGATCTGCGGCGATTGCCTTTAACCAGAGGGCTGTAGATTTGTGCCAGGTCTCTTTTACAGAAGGGCTGGGCATAGGATGGTTCAATAATTGCCGTAGTTTGGCAAAACGATTTTCCATGCTCACTTTATTGAGACTGCTATTCAATATTTGCAAAGCCGAGTCGCGACTGGCTGCATGCTGCTCGGAGGATAAAAGATTAATGGCCTCAGTCAGCAGGCTGGTTGTGCGCGCGTACTGGTATTCATGCAATGCTAACTGGCATAGCGCGGTTTGCTGGGATCTGCTGAAAACGGTGTTCTTCAGAATGCCTTTTAAAGGGATAACCAAGTCCTGTGGGAAATCTTTTTCTGTATTATCAATAGGTTTTGCTTTCAATAGCTCGTCGGCAAGAATAACTTGCAACATATCCAATGGAAAAGGGAGCTGTTCATCTTCAGGTTTTAATACATCCAGAATCTTACTGAAGTAACTGGCGCTCCATACCTGATCTTTCGCCGTTTTTTCAAGAATGGCCAGCAGTGGCTCCACCTCATTTAAATAGGTGCGGTTAAGCTGTAAGCTGGTAAAAAAAGCAAGCAGGGGTTGTAAAGCCTCTGCGGCATCACCTTGGGTGGGAATAACAATATGGTTTTTAAGAAAAGTCCACAAACGATGTTGATGGTCGACAAACAGGCCTAGTTTTGCAGGGCGCTCTTCTTCAACAAGATTGCGAAATTCTCCTGAACGCGAATATTTGAATACAATGTTTTGATCAGAAAGTCTGCTAATAAACTGCTTGCGGATCGCTGTGCGGTTGACCGGTTTATTGTTCATTTCTCCGATAGTTCTGAGAAAATCGTCCCAGTTTTTCGGCTGATGCAATGCCTGGGGATTACCCTGATTAAAATTAACGGAGAATAAATGGTTTAGTAACAAATCCAACTCATTCATTACAGCTAAAGTTAAACCGTCTGTCGCTTGTATAAAATCTCGTAATTGCTTTTCGGTAAATGCGCCAAATAAGGTAGCCGCTTTGTAGGCCGCCAGTTGCAGGAATTGAGGATGACTGACTTTAAAGGCAAGTTTAATTTCAAAAAGGTTAAGGAAATCCGGCATTTTTAACTGATTGCCGCCTTCCATCAATAAATCCAGCGCTTCCAGGAAATTTCCATGAGGGTAAGCTGCGAGTAAAGCCTGTCCCCGCCGAGTTTGTAAAATATCCTTGGCTGCATCCAAAGTATTGAGTGTAATGCTGAGTTGAGCATGGCCCAAACGAAAAATAGCCTCATGTAAATGGCTGGCAATACTGGTCACTAATGGAACGGGAAGGCTTTGCACTCGATCAACTATGGCAGGCATCTGACGCGCGTCATATTGAGTATAGAGAAGCCAGAGCAGCTGATGGCGCGATAGTAAATCATTGTTGGCGAGTTTTTCACTAATCAGACTGTAATCTTCATGGCTGAATTGTGCGCGTGACGCTAATGTTCTGCGAATATTCAAGGCCGCTTCATTTGAAGTCCAGCTGAAGATTGAAGATAACTCCGGAGCGTAAGTGGGCTTGCCATGTTTAAAATGAGATAATGCAAGTTCCTCATCAAAATATTTGAAGTGTTCTTGCTGAATAGCATAGTGCACGCCGCCATGCGTTAAATCCATTTTATGCAGCGATTTTAAAAAGCGCGTTTTCTCCTCCTGGGCAGGAAGACTGCGCAGGGAGTCGAGTATCCGATCGACTTCGACCAGCATATTTCGCGGTTCAAGCTCTGAAAACTCATCGCCAGATAAAGAAAGATCCATTTTAGCGAGTTCTTTGACCAGATAATCAAAGGCTTTCCATAGTACTTCAGTGTGTTCAGCAGGCACATGATTTAAATGTTTACTGCAAAAGCCTAGCCAGGCTTCTCTGTGCGGCTGGGCTCTGGCAGGAGCCAAATGCTCAATCATGCTGTCAATGGCACTGAAGAAAGCAGGACTAATATAGAAGTTATAGTTTTCAGCTTTACTTAATACCTCAGATTGAAACGCATCGAAAAACTGTATGCCTAACTGGTTTTCAATTTGGCGAAACTTGGCAATCAGTAACCCTAGCGTTTCCTCGCCATTACGATAATAAACCTGGCCAAGCGCTCGGAGGGTGCTGATATCCGCCTGCCCGCGTTTAGCCCACATTTTGGTCCAATCAGCCAACTCGGGTTGACGGGAAAGTAGAATGTCACAGGCGCGGGGAAGTTGTAGCAGCAGATCCTGCTCTTTCAGTTTGAAAAATGCATTGATAGCCTCACGCCCACCGTATTGCCAGGCTTGAATGAACACCTGCCAGTGTCGAAGCACACGAGGAACGTCTTTCACCATCGCTGCTATATCAGGATTTTTTCTCGAAAAGGTTTTCCATTCTTCGGAATAATCTTTTTCCGGTTGCAATACTTCAAAAAGAACGAGAGGCTGAAAATCGTCGGCAGTTTCCAACTTGGGCCTGTGCTCAAGATAATGGTCAATGTTGAATTGACGAAAGTCGCCTTCCCAAAACTCCTGAACAGGTTTAGTCACTTGCAAGTCAACTGTCAGCGGTGTTGGAACCCCGCAGACATAGCCCATTTCAATGTTGTAACAGAGAATCAACTGGCCATCTTTGGAGCGCTGAGTGTAGAGACCTTTCGGAGTGTTGTTTGTTTTGGGACCCGAAGAAAGGCGCATATGATGACGCAGCATTACCTTTGCCGCATCGAGGGTCATGGCCGATATTACATGCGGGGCTTTGACTCCTGGCTCTGCATTAATCCAGGTATGGAAAAACGCTTGCAGAGGCGTTTCATCAGCTGTACCAAGTGGGGCATAACGTTTAACATCACATGGATTTTCTGCGATGTAGTCCTGATAATATTTCCCCAGTAAGCGGTCGATATTGTCATAGGTGACCAGTTCAGCAGTAATCACTTCTTCAACTACCTGAAGCCCCATCCGTTGTTGCTCTTGTTGTATCTGACGATTTTGCTGAATTTCCTGCTGTTGTTGCATTTGCAGTTGCACACCGCTGCCCCGCTGCAAAGGCCAGGGGCCTTTATCTGCCTCGTCAAAGTGCAGCTTAATTGATTCAGCTGTTGGGTGGAGGGCTTTGGGTTCTGTGGAGGCATGGTCTGATTTGGCGTGATCGAAGCGGCTGACCTCTTTGATCTGCAATGAAAGCATTGCTCCCTGTTTCAAGTGTCGATTGTTAAGGATCACATTGTTCAATTGACGATAAAGGGCACGCAACTCACGATATTCTTCAGTAGTCGTTTCTTCCCCTTCAAGTTCGGGAATGACTATCAGTCCAGTCCAGCGGCCTCTCTGGGCGGCTCTCGCCAATTCACTCAGAAAGATTGCGAATTCACGTTTATAACGCAGACATTCAGCCAGATTAATTTGTTCAAAACTATCTTTTTCATTAATGTGCTCAAGCAAGGCAATATAGGCTTTGTCATTGCCTGGCTGGTAGGCTGCACTGATTTGATTAAAGGGAAAAGAATAACCATTACGTAAATGATCCGATAATAAAACAAGATATTCCCTGACTTCATGCTGCTGGCAGGAGAGATAGAATAAAGGGCGGTTGCGGCCATAGATGCTTAGCAGATTTTCACTGAGATCTGAATCTCTCAAAAAAGACAGTACTTCGGATAATCCTTTGACGCCCATGTCTTCAATGCATTGCTTGAATATTTTATGCTCGTTTTTATTGGCAGCCAGATCATCTGCTTCATTCAGATGCAGTAACCAGAAACGGGCGACCCGTTGCCAGTAGTTGTCGACCATTGGGGGTAAGTATCCGGATTCCTTAAGCCAGCGGTTACGGCCAAGAACTGGTAATAGCTCATCTCGCAGTTGTCTCAGTGAGTGATTCGCTTCATTAATTAGCAACTCAGTGAGGTGTGCATTATCCTGCACTTGTTTTTTGATAAGTAATGATTCTTCCAGATTCAGATTAAACTTCGCGGGCAGGTGAATTTTAAGTTTTGGCTGCTTCGACTGGCCGCGAAAGGTATTGAGAACCATCGCAGTGGCGATATCTCTTTGAGGAATAATCTGAGAGCTTTTTTCCAGCGCCATATAATTAAAAAAGGCGCTATTGGTTTCAGTTTGGCGACAAGCTTTTGCATGTTCATGCTGAAAAGAGGATTGATCAATGTGGTCAGGTACAACCAAGGTAGTCAATTCGTTTTCAATTCTGAGAACAGGAGGATAGCCAAATCGAGTCATTGCAGGCACAAGACCCGGGATATTTGAGCGATAGGCAGGCTTCCAATGCGCATCAAATACATTTCTCTCATATTGATTTTCGCCAAAAATGCGAATGACATCCACCAGACTGTTAGGAGTGATAGGTTTTCCAGCGACATTGGGTAATGCGGAAATGGCCGCTAATTTTATGGGGAGGTAGCCCTGCCATTTTCCTTCAGGAATTTCTCTTTGAAGCGTTTTATTTAATCTCTTAAATTCTTCAGTACAAAAGTGCTCATATTCCTGTTCATAACAGCTGTATTGCACGCCTTTTTCGTCATCATCTCCACGAAACTGGGCAAATACATAGCATCCTAATAAAAAATTAAAATCTGAGGATACATCAAAAAGCCAGGTCTTACTGATATTTTGATCCAGCCATGCAATTGCCGTGTAGCCCGTTGAAATGAGATTAATTGCTTTTCTCGCACTCACTTCCTGGAATTCAATGGTGAGTCGTTTTTCAAGCTCTTTCTTTTCTTCCTCGAGAAGAGGGGTTTCACAATAAATCGTAGGATTCATTTTATTACGCAGATCAACAACGCCCCATTTAGCCAGGCCTTTGGGATCGCGATTAAAATTGACAACGAGCGCATCATTGCGGGATTTGATTGATTGTGCGTTTTCGGACTGAATATTCAAAAGATTGAATACACTGAACTCAAAATGCCTGCCTTTGTGAGCAGCTCGGTGTTTTATGTGTTCAGTCAGGCGCAGCATATCCAGGTAGGTGACTGGTTCGGCTGGTTTAAGTTGTCCTGTCGCGGTTTTCTCCAAAAAGCCTGGTTGAAGAGAGGCGTTTCCTTCAAAAGGAGGCACAAAAATCATTTTTTCCAGAAAACATTTTCTTACCGATTGATCTGTTTGAAGAATTTCTGAAATTTTTTGGCTGACCTCGCCAATAGTAAACAGTTTTCTGGAGTTGAGCTGAGAGATGATTTTGTCAAAAAATTCTGTATAACTTCCTTTTCGTTTATGCTTTATTTCCACTTCCAAAACCGGGAGGTTGAAAAGCCCATGAAAATGGGTTTCGAGTGCCTCAAAGATTTCTTCAAAATTATCGAAATTATACTTTTGGCGAAGTTTAGGAAAAGAATCAGAATACATGAGACACCTCAAAGCATGGAAGTAGGCTAAGTTTAGAGAGATTTCCTTAAAGAAATATTAAGAACTCGGTGGGTATAGATGTCAGTCCCGCGCAGTATTGTTGGGTAAAAGAACCAGGCAACTAACTTGTTGTCTTTGCGAACAAAGTGAAGCAATCCAAATCGGAACTTGAACAAAGTAAGGAGCTGGATTGCTTCGCTAACGCTCGCAAAGACAGTTTTTGTGTTCTTATCTTCGTCCCGCGTTAAGCGGGATTGGCGGGAATAAGTAGTTAAGTTTGTGGAAATCCTTCAGGAGGATGTCGAAAAAAATGTAAAATTACTCTTCCCCTTCCAATGCCTGTTGCCGGCATTTATTTTTCCATTCGAGATCTACGGTGCCTTCTTCCAAAGGTTCGAGGTTTGCATTGACAGCAACGCGATTGTCAAACACGAAGCAACTGCCTTCCCATAAGGAATTTTCCTGGATAGTTTCAAGATAATTGAGGATGCCGCCTTCCAGATGATAAACCTGTTCGAAGCCCAGCTTCTTAAGATAAGCGGTTGATTTTTCACAACGGATACCGCCAGTACAAAACATGGCTATTTTTTTGTGCTTGTCCTGCATCAGATTATTTTGCACGTATTCAGGAAAATCTCTGAAGTTTAAGGTCTTTGGATTAATTGCGCCTTTAAAACTGCCAAGACTGACTTCATAGTCATTTCGCGTATCAATAGTAAGCACCTCTGGATCCTGAATCAGCTGATTCCATTCCTCAGGTTTTACATAAATACCCGCCTGAGTGGCCGCATCGATATCGTCAATTCCAAAGGATACAATTTCCTTGCGTAGTTTAACTTTGGATTTGTCGAAGGGATTAGTCTCATCATAGCTTTTTTTAAACTGAAGATCAGCAAAGCCGGAATAGCTTCTCAAATGTTCAATGAATGCATCTACCTCATTCTCCAATCCTGCGAAAGTACCATTGATGCCTTCGTGGGCCAGAATGATTGTCCCTTTAATCCCATGCTCTACCATTTTATTCAACAAAGGTTCTCTTAGGGTTTCATGGTTGGGTATAGAAACAAATTTGTAAAATGCTGCGACTAAGTATGACTTCATGACTGCTAACCTAAATGTACAATAACGCGTTAATGATGAGATTGTATCAAATTTAATCTTATCTGTGCTAATGAGGGGGTAATTATTATAAAAAATGCCTGACATGAAAAGGGTTTAATCAGCAGTTTCACTTGTTTCCTAACTGGAAATCATTGGCATATGGCGTTATCATTTTGGAAGTTAAGTATAAAAGGAATCAGCATGCCTTATGTGTTGTGGATATTATTATTCACGGTTTGCCCAATAAGCTGGGCCCTCGAGGATTTCGATCGTCAGCAGATTGAGGACCGGATTAAGCCGGTAGGCAGTGTGGATATTGAGGAGGATGCGGGGAGTGCCTCAACTCAGAAAACGGCTCCTGCGGTAGAAAAAGCGGTTGCGAAAAAGCCAGGCCAGGAGACGTTTGAACAATTTTGCTCAGTATGTCATCAGGCAGGGGTTGCCGGGGCTCCCAAACTGCATGACGCCGCCGATTGGAAACCGCGTTTAAGCAAAGGGATTGACGGCTTAACCGCTTCTGCTACCAAAGGTATTAATGCAATGCCGCCCAAGGGCACCTGCCAGTCCTGTACAGAGCAGGATTTGAAAGATGCCATCCAATATATGTTGCCGCCATCATGACGCTTATAAATCCTAAACGGCTGCAATATGTATTGGTATTAATTAGTCTGCTGGTTTTTGGCGCCTCGTTGTACTTTCAATATATAAAAGGTATGGAGCCTTGTCCGCTTTGTATTATGCAGCGGATTTGCGTGCTCATTATAGTTTGCATCGGTATTGCTATGTTATTTATCAAGGCCATTTTGCGAGTGCAAAAAATGCAATTGCTGCAGATTGTATTTGCCGGAGCCGGACTTTTTTTCGCAGGCCGGCAATTATGGCTTCAATCTTTGCCTGCTGATCAGGTTCCAGCCTGTTTGCCCGGGCTTGATGTGATGGTGAAATATTTCCCACTGAAAGATGTGATGCACGCCCTGTTTTGGGGATCGGGTGATTGTGCTGAGGTGAACTGGCAATGGCTGGGGCTATCAATGCCTGCCTGGTCTGCTTTATATTTTTTATTCATTATTATTGGATCAATGATTATTTATTATCTGAATGAAAAGTCATTATAAAATCAGGCTTGCATAAATTCCCAACGATTGACGTATAATGTCGGCAAATTGGAATTTAAATTGTAATAGTGTTATTCCATTGAAATGCGCTATTGGGAATTGATAGAACAGGTTAGATAGATTTTCATGTCAACATTTAATTGTGAAGTAATTGCCAGATATTCCCGCAACAATGCGCGGATTGTTCGCGTGTCCACTCCTCATGGTGAATTTATAAGCCCTGTATTCATGCCGGTAGGCACTCGCGCAGGCGTTAATAATATGATGCCTTTAGAGCTGAAGGAAGCCGGCAGTCAGATCATTTTAGGGGGAAATACCTATCATATGCTTTGTGCTCCGGGTATGGACGTCATTGAACAGGCCGGCGGTATGCATCCGTTTATGGGTTGGCATGGGCCAATGCTGACAGATAGCGGCGGCTTTCAGGTTTTTAGCCTGTCCAAAAACAAGGAAATCTGTCGTATTGATGAAGAGGGTGCTCACTTTCAGTTGCCGGGGGATTCTCGTTTGATTCATATGACACCGGAAATGTCTCTGGAAACCCAGAAAATAATTGGTGCAGATATCATCATGGCCTTTGATCAATGCACACCTGACGCATCCAGCTTTGAAGAAGTCCGCCATATTATGGAAAGAACACATCGCTGGCTTTTGCAGTCCATTGATTATCACCAGCAATATCCTGCTTCACGTTATGGTGCCAGACAGGCGCTTTTCGGTATCATTCAAGGCGGCATATTCCAGGAACTGCGCTCTGAAAGTGCTAAGTTTGTAGCCAGTATGGATTTGGACGGGATCGCTATTGGTGGTGAGACCGTAGGCTTCGACATGAAGAAAACAGTCGAGATTATCCAATGGGTCAGACAATATCTTCCTGAAAATAAACCTCGCTATACCATGGGGGTGGGCATGTCGCCCCAGGATTTACTCGATGTCGTGGCTCAAGGTATCGATATGTTCGATTGCGTAGCCCCCACAAGGAATGCAAGACATGGGGCCTTATACTCTGGTAAAATTGTTAGAGATGGCCATTGGCTGCGTTTTGCCAGCGAGTATGATAATCATCGGTTGCAAATCAAAAAATCCTGCTTTGCCAATGATCTGGCACCAATCATGGAAGATTGCTTTTGCTATACCTGCAAAACGCATTCACGAGCTTATCTGCATCATTTGTTTAAACAAAAATCCAATGTTTTCACCGCACTGGCCAGCATTCATAATGTGCATGTCATGCACGAAGTTTGCACGCAAATGCGAAATCTGATTCTTAACGAAGCTCACAATTAAAACTATTTCAACAGGAGATTTCATGATTATTATTAACACATCCAAGGGCGATATTCACTTGCAGTTACACGCAGACACAGCCCCTGAGACGGTGGAAAATTTCAAAAATTATGTAAACAGCGGTTTTTACAGCGATACAATTTTTCACCGCGTTATCCCAGGCTTTATGATTCAGGGTGGCGGATTAACTGCTGATATGCAACAAAAGAAGACCAACAGCCCGGTCAAGAATGAAGCAAAAACAGCGAAGCTTAACAAGCGCGGTACTATCGCTATGGCAAGAACAATGGATCCCCACTCCGCCACAGCACAGTTCTTCATTAATGTGGTCGATAATGGGTTTCTTGATTTTAAAGCGGAAAATGCCCAGGGTTTTGGTTACTGTGTTTTTGGTGAAGTGGTAGAGGGCATGGACGTAGTTGATGAAATTGCCAAGGTAAAAACAGGCAATAAAATGGGGCACTCAGACGTGCCTGTGGAAGAAGTGATTATTCTTGGTATGCGTGAAGAGTAATCATAGGAGATGAGCGGTCAAGCCTATAGCCGTCAGGCTAAGGATTAATGTTATCCCCTCTCCACCGCGCATAGCGTGGGGGAGAGGGTAGGGAGAGGGGGTTAAAAAATTTATCACGATAGTGATTCCATTTTGTTGTGATAATAAAGCATAGCTACAGAACAATGAGTAATGAATCGCTACGCGACCTTATTTATAGCCCCCTCACCCTAACCCTCTCCCCCACGCTGCGCGCGGTGGAGAGGGGATCTGATATTCTTAGCCTGACGGCTATGGGCTGCCAAGCCCGGCCTCTTAGTTCCCTTTTCTTCTTGTCGCCATTATTTCAAACTTTGGCATTTCGATGTGATAAAAAATGGCCAGTAAACGGGCAGTGAATATGCTTATAAAAGTCGTCACGATATTGATATTGACGGGCACCTGAAAATGCTCCAGAGCAATAAAAAGCAAACCACCCGCCAGTGCAATCATGGCATAGAGTTCCTTTCTTAATACCAGTGGAATATCATTGCATAAAATATCCCGCAGCATCCCTCCGCTGACTCCTGTTAACATGCCGCCAATGACTGCGACCAAGGGTGGGAAACCGCTGGCTAAAATTTTCTGTGTTCCAATAATTACAAAAGTGGATAATCCCAGAGCGTCGAGGATTAGAAATAGTTTCATAATTCTGAGCAAGGAATTTGCTATAAAGATGGTCACAACCGCGCATGCTGCAGTAAAAAGAAGGTATTCAGGATGGGTAACCCAGGTGAGTGGATAGGTGTCAAAGAGTACGTCTCTGACCGTGCCTCCGCCTAAGGCGGTGATGCAGGCGATAACAATTACACCAAAAAAATCCATTTTCTTGCGGCCTGCTGAGAGAGCCCCCGTAATGGCTTCAATTCCAATACCGATAATGAATAATCCATCAAGCAACATATTTTTCTTAATGATTAAAAAAAGGGCATGATAGCATTATTTGTGAAGAGTAAGAAATTCATCTACGATATAATAAAAAATATAAATATTTAATTTTAGACTCGACAAGTGAAGCAATCCTTAGGTAATCTGGAGCAGATATGGTAAACGATGATCAGCAGGAACCCGAATTGTTTTTAAATCTAATGGAAAGCGACGCGCAGCTCAATATAGTCAATCTCGATAGTAAATTAGAGAACATGGCCGCGGAAGTTCAGCAAAAACTTGCTGTCACAGCGGAGGGCGAAGCGCTGGTGCTTCCCTTACAAACACTTCTTAGTGAAATTAACAAGGCACGGGAAAGTATCAGAGGATTGGTCTCGATGGTGTTGGAGGAAGGTGTGACAAAAGAAAGCTTCCAGCAGCAGAATAAAGAGCAGTTAGAACAATTCAACGATGTCATTCTCCAGGCGGTGAACAATCTTGACGCGGTTAAGCAGCGATTTGATGAGATGCAATAACAGGTATTATTGCTTCCTGGATTTTAAATGATTATTGTAGTAAAGGTTGGAACACAAAGCATTCTGACAAGTGATGGAACGCCCAATGAGCCTGTCATTCTGCATCTGGTTGAGCAAATTATTCAACTGCAGGAGCAGGGAAATCATGTCATCCTGGTCAGTTCCGGAGCAGTGGGAGCCGGGCGAAAAATAAGCAAGGATTATCTGGCTCGCCAATACGGGCATTCCATTGCTGAGAAACAGGTGCTGGCGTCGATTGGTCAGCCTGAACTGATGAAAACCTATTCTTCTCTTTTTGGCAAACATCAACTACTTACAGCACAGCTGTTGTTAACCAAACAAGATTTCCAGACGCGTCAGCATTATTTGAATATTGCTCGATTAATCAGAGAGTTATTAAATCACCGAAATATTATTCCCATTATTAATGAGAATGACAGTGTAGCGATTCAGGAATTGATGTTTACCGATAATGATGAATTGGCGGGATTAATTGCGGCACAGGTAAACGCTGACAAATTGATTATTCTGAGTAATATTGCCGGTGTTTTTAGTCATCATCCGGAAATTCCTGAAGCGCGTCTTATTCCTGAAATTAAAAACGACAATGATTGGCCGAAAGTTTCCAGTCTCAAAAGCACGATGGGGCGAGGGGGAATGGCTGGTAAGCTGTCTACTGCACGCAAGATGTCAAAACTGGGCATCACCACCCACATCGCCAGTATGGATGAGCCAAATATTCTTTTAAAAATTCTGGCAGGCAAAACTATCGGCACCAGGATTTTACCGCGAAAAAATGCGTCCAACATAAAACGATGGATGGCTTACAATGCGGAAAAATCGCATGGAGCGATATGCATTAATAAAGGCTTATTTGAGATTTTTAAAGACAATCGCCGAGTAATTAGTTTGCTGCCTGTAGGGATTGAAAGTTGTATTGGTGAATTCAAGAAAGGCGATTTAGTCGAAATTCTATTCGGACACATGAAAATCGGCATCGGTATTGCCCGCTATGATGCGGGGAAATTGAAAGAGTTTTTGGGCCAAAAGGACAAACCCGAATTTATTCATTATGACCATTTACATATTTTTTAGAAAACTGTCATGGATGCCGCAATCACGTCCAGACAAGTAGGGAGAGGGATTTAAATGCAGCAGAATATTATTGCTGAATTAAAAAAACTGCGGCAGGCCAGCCGCAAACTTTCGGCTTTAACTGAAACTAACGTCAATGCGATTCTGCACTCATTAGCCAACACTTTACGACAATTAATTCCCAAGGTTTTATCAGAAAATCAAAAGGATCTGCTGCAAATGCCCTCCTCAGACCCGCGTTACGATCGATTATTACTGACTGAGGAACGACTCCATTCGCTGGCTGATGATGTCATCGCGGTGGCCGATTTTCCAAGCCCATTGCATCGGATACTTGAAGAGAAACAGCGGCCGAATGGCTTAAAAATTCAAAAAGTCTCGGTTCCCCTGGGAGTGGTGGCGGTCATTTATGAAGCCAGGCCCAACGTCACTATTGATGTATTTGGCTTATGTTTCAAGTCTGGAAATGCCTGTGTTTTGAAAGGAGGGAAGGAGGCGGAGCATACCAACCGCATGCTGGTTTCAATTATCAAGAGAGTCCTGCGAGAAAATGAAGTGAGTGAAGACGTCGTGTATTTGTTCCCTAATGAGCGGGAAGTATTACCGGCACTGCTCAATGCCAATGACTATATCGATGTATGTATCCCGCGTGGCAGTCAGGCTCTGATTGACTTCGTAAGAGAGCATGCGCGCATCCCGGTTATTGAAACTGGTGCCGGAATTGTTCACACCTATTTTGACAAAAGTGGTGATTTGCAAAAGGCGGTTCCGGTTATTTACAATGCGAAAACCCGGCGCGTCAGTGTCTGCAATGCGCTGGATACACTCATCATTCATGCTGAGCGGCTTGCAGAGCTTCCGCAAATTGTTGCGGCAATGGCAAAAATGAACGTAGAAATTTTTGCGGATGCGCCAAGCTTTGAAAGTTTAAAATCCTGTTATCCAAAACGCTTGCTTCACATGGCGCAGGAGAGGGATTTCGGACAGGAGTTTTTAGATTATAAACTGTCGATTAAAACAGTGGATTCCCTGTTAATGGCCATAGAACATATCAATCGTTACAGTTCAGGTCATAGCGAGGCGATTATTGCCGAAGATGCAGATGTAATAGATCAATTTCTTCAGGCGGTTGATGCTGCAGCACTTTACGTTAATACGTCTACCGCTTTTACTGATGGCGGACAATTTGGTCTGGGGGCTGAAATTGGCATCAGTACGCAGAAGTTGCATGCCCGAGGACCCATGGGCTTAAATGCTCTGACCAGCTATAAATGGCTGGTCTGGGGAAATGGTCAAATAAGAGCTTAGCGGGTGCTAAAAGTCGTGATGTATTTCCTGATCAATAATAGAGAGGGCCTTCACTGTTTCCAATCCGAAACTCATTGCAAAATCAATGCTTTGTTTAATTTTTTGTTTATCATCAGAAAATGAGGTTTTATCCCCCACAATAGCAAGAATACAGCCGCAAAAAATTGGAATTGGATTGGTTTCAGTACTAATTAATTTAGCACTCATTAATGAACTTAGGGTGAATAACTGCGCACATTCCATCTCGGTTGCCAGAATACCCGCCAAATGCATGGTTTTCATATACTGATCATTCTCTTCCATGAATGAATAGTGAAACTCACGCGCATAGAGGGAGCTTTTAGAATGGACAATACCGAAATGAACAGGGAATTGATGAGTCAGAAGTCTTGCGGCACGGTGGGCGGCAATCAAACATTCCAGGGATGCAATCGCCGGGTATTCCCTATAAATATAATCCCAGGACGCCTTATCATCACGAACCGCGGCAGTGGCTACAACAATATCTCCCACATGAATAGTATCCGGTTGCAATGATCCTGCAGTGCCGATACGCAGCAACCGCCGAGCGCCGAGCATAATGAGCTCATTAATAATAATGTCGGCGCTAGGTCCTCCCATTCCTGTCGAAATAGCGGCGACATCAATGGCCTGGCCCTGGTTGAGCAATTTTCCCATGTAAAAATTGTGCTGCCGGGGATGTTTTCTGACAACCACCCCTTCGAATTGCTCACTGAGCTCTCGTGCCCGTTCATCAGAGCCAGTCAGAAAAATGTATCGGCCAATGCCGTTATTGCCTGAAAAATCTTCATGGCTTGCATTAATATGCTGCGTTTCAATGAGTGGCATATCCTTACCCTGTTCTCACAAATCGGTGAATTCATTTCATCCTAGCTTCAGTCTGACTCACTGGCAAGTAAACTGATGAACCGTATCGATTTTTGTTTAAAATAAGTCTATAACTTAGTTAAAGAGATTGGGGAGACAGAAATGCGTCTGTTAAAACCATCAGCTGAGCAAGCGAAATCCGGCCTAAGAGTGCTCAGAGCGATAATGCTTGCGGATCCTGAGGTTAAGGAGTTAACGGAGCTTCAAATCAGGACCCTTGATGCTGCTCAAAAATTCATTACCAATACGCAGTTCACTTTAGAGGAGCTTGGCGCGTCTGTTGAACCTGAAGAACTGGCCCAACAACTTATTGAGCCAGCCTTGAGAAAGCAGTTTGCCGAGGCAATGGTGGTGGTCTCTACAGTAAATGGAGCGCCCAAAGCTGAGCAAGTCGCTCTGGTACGAGCTTATACAAAAGCGCTTCAGGTCGACAGCAGTTTAGTGGATGCACTGCAAAAGCTTGCTAACCAGCATCGAGTTCTTTATGCTTTTGATGTCGTTCGTCATATGTATATTGGTGAAACAATCTCTAAAGCCTGGGAAAAAGAAAAGTTCAAAGGGATTTATAAAATTGTGGGCGGAATGAAGGGTTTTTATCAGGACGCCGAACTCGCTAAAAAATACCATGAATTAAAAGAACTTACTGATGGTACGTTGGGGAAGGAGTTCTGGCGATTTTATGATGAGCACCAGTTTATATTTCCGGGAGAAAAATATGGCACTCCGGTGATGATGACCTATCATGACATGGCACATGTAGTGGGCGGTTACGACACGACACCAGCCGGTGAGCTTAAAGTGGCCTCTTTTACCGCCGGATTTAGAAATGTGGGCAGGCCCTGGATTTTATTGTTTATTATTAGCCAGTTCCATTTAGGCGTTAAAACCGTTCCCATCGATGTACCACGCATGACCGGTAATTTTAATCCGGAGGAGCAATTTCTTGCTTTAAAAAGAGGAAGTCTGATGAACATCGATTTGTTTGATAACTGGAATTATTGGGAAGTAATGGACCAACCTCTCGAGCAAATCCGTAAGGCTTTTAATGTCTTGCCGCAAGAAAAAGTATTGGAAATTGTACAAAGCGAAAACTAAATAGCGTCTTTGCTCTGAAAACTCATGTATTCAATTTGTTTGATGGCTTCTTAGCTGTTATCATTTCATAACCCTGAAAAAGAGATTGCTCTTAATGCCTGTTATTTCAGCACAGGGGGAATGCTATTTTTTTGCGGCATGCCTCGTTACGGGACGGGACTTGCTATTAAGCTATATTAAACTGTCATCCCCGCGGAGGCGGGGATCCAGCTCTGAGCTAGCAATAATGCCAGTTGAGGAATGGATTCCCGCCTCCGCGGGAATGACAAATTCCTTAACCTTATGGCACCGATGGCAGGTCCCGGTTATCCGGAAACAGGATCGCTGCATTTTCTTTAAGGCTTGACGACATTCCGCGAAGGCGGTTCAATCAACGATAGTATTTATGAAAATAGTTTTACAGATTTTAATAATTTTAATGGTTTTTAGTTCCTCTGGGCACACGCAGCGTCAAATAGCTATTACCATCGATGATTTGCCTTTTGTCGGCGAGTATAAAAATTTCCACTTAGACCGGATTATCAAGCTTGTTAAGGATAATGAGATTCCCGTCACAGGATTCGTGATTGCTGGAAATGTACGACAGGATAACTGGCCGATGCTTCATAAATTTCGCGATGCGGGATTTGGAGTGGGTAACCACACCATGTCTCACATTAATTTAAATAAGGTAAAGACTGAAAGGTATATTCAGGAAATAGAGGAGGCGGACAAGATATTGGCGCCGGTGCTGACAGAGCCTAAATATTTCCGCTATCCGTATCTGGCGATGGGGAAACAGAAAAAAAAGGAAAAGGTATTGAAATACCTCGCATCGAAGCATTATAAAATTGCTCCGATTACCATTGACAGCAAAGACTTTATATTTAACCAGCGGCTTTTATCGGTGCCGCAGGAGGACCGAAGAGCCTACCTGGAAGAAGTGAAATATGATTATCTGGAGTTTATCTGGAAACAGACCTTGCTTGCCGAAGAACATAACCGTTATAACCATAAAACAGATCAGGCACAGATTTTATTAATTCATGCCAATATTTTAAATGCGTATGTGCTTCCCGACATCATTAATCTGTATCGGGAACATGGTTATAGGTTTGTCACACTGGATGAAGCCCTGCAAACATTTAATTTTGCTCAACCGCAGCAAAAACTGGTAAAGAAAGATAAAACAACGATCGAAAAGTTAATCGACGAATATTTTGAATGGGATTAGATTGATAAGGAGTCAATTTTCATGGATCAGAAAACAATTAAATGGGGAATTTTAGGTACAAGTTCTATTTCTCAGCATATGGCAGCGGCGATTGCTGAATCAAGGAATGGACAGGTCATCGCGGTAGCCGGGAGAGACGCGGATAAGTCTCAAGCCTTTGCCAAGGAATTTTCCATTTCCAAACCCTACAATCATTATGCTGATTTACTGACTGATCCTGAGATTGATGCGGTCTACATTGGCTTGCCGAATCATTTGCATAAAGAGTGGGCAGTCAAAAGCCTGGAGGCTGGTAAGCATGTCTTGTGTGAAAAACCCCTGGCTCTCAATGAAGAAGAAACGCTCGATATAATGGCCACTGCGCAAATAAAAGGCTTGGTGTGCATGGAAGCCATTATGTATCGTTGTCATCCGCTGATACAGGAAATTAAATCCATTTTGCAGCAGAACCTGATTGGTCACGTTCAATTATTTCAGGCAGTTTACACAGCCAAAATAGCTCATCTGGCCAATCCTGTAGCAGGTGGCGCAATTTTTAATCTTGGTTGTTATCCATTGTCCCTGATTCGCTATTTATCAACGGCTAATGTAGTCAATTTAAAAACAATTGGAATAGAGAATGCGAATCATTCCCATAATGATACTCGCTCATCAGCTATTTTAAGTTTTGACGATCAATCCCTGGCTACCATCACTGTTTCTGATGACCTGGATATGAGCTGGCAATTTGCTATCTGGGGTACCAAAGGACGACTGGAGATGCTTAGCAATCCCTGGTTCCCGAACAATGGGGAGCAGGTTTTCCGCGTTTATCGGTCTAATGAACAGAGGCCGCAGGAAATAAAGTTGACGAGTCCATTGTCTGCATATACCTATCAGATTAATACGATGAATACCTTAGTTATCGAGCCTTCTGCCAAACTACTGGAACGAGTAACGCTTCAGGAAAGTCTGGAGAATGTCAGATTATTGGATAAGTGGCGAACCCAGGCACTTAGTCTGGCGAAAGAGGAAGTGGATTATTGCTCCTGAGCTTGCGCCCCGTCTTATAAAAGGGTATCAATATAAATTTGAGAGGAATTAATGCTATGAAAGGGATTTTGGTTTCTGCATTGTTAAGTTTATCATCGTTTTCCTTGAGTGCCGCCAGCACCGAATCACTCCATTTTGCTCATCAGAAAATCCAGTCTACGGTGGATAACTATCTTGCCACAAGAGGGAAAGTTGAGCATTTAACCGGGATTGCTGTGGCTGTATTTCTGCCGCAGAAAACGGGCTCTCTCGAAGGTACAATTCAGAGCTTTTACGCAGGCAATGAAGGACAGGCGCCATTTGATAAACCAGTAACTGCAAAAACCCTGTTTGAAATTGGGAGTATTACCAAATCGTTTATAGCCGCCCTGCTATTACAACTGGAGGGAGAGGGCAAACTGTCCATTGAAGATCCCGTGGGTAAATGGTTGCCGCAATATCCACAATGGAAGGATGTCAAAATAAAAGATCTATTGAATATGACCAGCGGTATTCCGAATTATAGCGCTAATGAACAATTCGATAAAATTATGGAAGAAAACATGACCCGTCAATGGTCAGATGCCGAATTGTTACAGTATGCTGATCCCGCTAAACCGATTGCTCCGCGTTCCGAAACTCATTTTGATTATTCCAACAGCAATTATATCCTCGCGGGAATGATTGTGGAAAAAGTAAGCAATACGAAGATTGCAGATCAACTGCAAAAGCGTTTGTTAACGCCTTTATTATTAATGAACAGCTACTATCCTGCTGGGGAAAACGGCCAGGCGCTTTTAGAGAAATTAATACCGCAGATGGCGCATGGATATACATATG
This sequence comes from Legionella quinlivanii, assembly GCF_900461555.1. Classification (NCBI taxonomy): domain Bacteria; kingdom Pseudomonadati; phylum Pseudomonadota; class Gammaproteobacteria; order Legionellales; family Legionellaceae; genus Legionella; species Legionella quinlivanii. Next base: position 424,959 of record NZ_UGOX01000001.1, read on the forward strand.
ATGAGAAAACAGAAAAATTAATTGATATCACTAAAAATAATCTATCCTGGGCGGGAGCTGCCGGTGCAATTGTATCCGATATAAGCGATGTAATTCACTGGGTACAAGCGCTGTACAATGGCAAAATGTTTAGTGAAAATTATCGTCAGAAAGCCCTGAGAGAACTTAAAACAGTGGTTTCTATTCCTGGCGGCAAAGAGATTGCAAATATCGATGCCCAACAAAAAGACGGATTTGGCTTAGGCGTTGGATATTTTTATGAGCCAAAACTTGAAAACCGTTTCTGGGCTTACGAAGGCAGCACTCTCGGATACCGTGTGGCCTACATATGGAGTGAATGCAGTAATCTGACCGTGGCCGTCGCGTTAAATAGCAAAGCGGGTGAAGGCAATCCTTCTTCGCCGCAAGGGGATGGGATCAAAGATTTGAGTTTGCAAATCTATAGAAATATTATTGAGATGCATCCGGAATATAATTGTAAAAATCTATAACCTGAAATATCCCACAAATTAGACCTTCTACTTATGTGCAAACTGTGTCATTCCCGCGCAGGCGGGAATCTATTTCATCAGACGCAGTGCCACATCGTGATGGATTTCCGCCTGCGCGGAGAGGCGTTGTTGCGCAAATGAAAATATCTATGCAAAAATTCGTCTTTGCGAGCGCCAGCGAAGCAATCCAAATCGCCCAGCGGAGAGCATACATGCAAAACCCCTATATTCACCTGCTTAAAACCGTCTGGACGCATGGCCAGGCCTGGCGACGCGCTATTGTCGGGTATTACATCGCCTATATTATTGCCCAGGCCTGTATGAGTTTAAGTCCTTATGCCTTTGGAAAAACTATTGATGTTTTGCAACATTTTGAGCCGGGGCGGTTACATGAAGTCTTGTACTGGCTGATCATGGGAGTACTGCTAGTTCCCTTGTTCTGGCTTTTTCATGGCCCGGCGCGGGTTGTAGAGAGACGGGTGGCGCTCCGTATACAGCAGGCGTTCCAGTTGCAAATTTATGAAAAGCTCACTGAATTACCTCTGAAATGGCATCAGGATCATCATTCAGGAAATATTATCACCCGATTAAATCGCGCCTCGACAGCCCTTAGACGCTTTGCAGAAGAGCAGTTTATATATATTGAGACGATTATCAAGTTCCTGGTATCAATTGCTTTTCTATTCTGGCTTTCCTTAGCTGTCGGAATATTCAGTTTTCTTGCTTGTTTAACCGCAGCACTTATGGTGGTCATGTTCGATCGTAAACTAATCCCGCTTTATGAATCAGAAAATGAGGTGGAGAATCATGTGGGCGCTGGTCTTTTTGACTATATCAGTAATATTACGACTATTTTAACACTTCGACTGGCTCAGTTTACACGCAATAACCTCTCACAGCGCCTCATGGCCATCTGGCCATTTTTCAGTAAGGAATCGGTCGTCAACGAGTTGAAGTGGTTCATTATGGGCATGCTTCTGACCGTGGTTCAATCGATTATTCTAATTGCGTATATCGTTTATCATTTGCAAACCACTAATGGTATTTTGATTGGAACGGTGGTGATGATTTTTCGTTATCAGTGGGATCTGGCCGAAGTGTTTTATGGGCTGAGTATGCACTATAGCGAACTGGTTCGTATGAATACAGATGTAAAGAGTATTCAACCGATTATTCAGGATCTTGAGGCTCTGTCCCATCCGGTACCGGGAGAAGCGCTGGCTCAGCAATGGCATAGTTTATCGATTAAAAATTTAACATTCACTCATTCCCAATTTAATAAAAATATGCCTGCACAGCCTATCAGCATCAATATTAAACGCGGCGATAAAATTGCATTAATCGGTTCAAGCGGGGCGGGAAAAAGTACCCTGCTCCATTTATTGTCAGGCTTATATCAGCCGCAAACGGTTGAGCTTATGATCGACGGAGTTAATTTTCATTCCCTGGAGCCGCTTCACGCGATTACTACTTTAATCCCTCAGGAACCGGAAATTTTTGAAAACACGATTGAATTTAATATCACGATGGATATTGAGACGAGTCAGGAAGTGATTGACAAAGCAATTGAGCTGGCCTGCTTCAAACCCGTGCTTGAAAAACTGCCGAAAGGTTTGTTAACCGATATACGTGAAAGAGGGCTTAATTTATCGGTAGGGCAGAAGCAAAGGCTGGCTCTGGCAAGAGGGCTATTTGCGGCTCGATTCAGTTCTCTTATTCTAATGGATGAGCCAACCTCAAGTGTCGATTTGCCCACTGAAAAGCAAATTCTTTCGGGTATTATCGAGACATACCGCGAGGCAACGCTTGTAGTCACTCTCCATCGTCTGCATCTGTTGCCGCAATTTGATCGCGTTATTTTACTCGAGCAGGGGAAGATTATTGCCGAGGGATGTACTGATGAATTGTTAAACAGCAGTGGCCCTGTGCAAAGGATTTGGCAAAAATATCAGGCTAAAGCAAATTGAGATTGTATTTTGACAAGGGCGGTTTAATTATTGAACAAATTTAATTCCGTATTCTATCAATTATTTCTCTCAAGCCGTTCTGAATTTGGTCTATACTATACGTTAAAATTGATTTGGGCGGGTATTTCTGGTAATCTGCACAGTCTTTAAATAACTGGGTATGGTGCCTGACTTTCAGGTTCAGGTGGCGATACCGTAATGAAAGTGAGTCGTGATATGAATGCCAAAGTGAGTAGTGATACAAATACTTCTATTCATCCCCAATACGAAATAGTTAAAGTTACCTGTAGCTGTGGCCACAGTTTTGAAACTCGTTCCACACTGTGCAAGCCTTTAAATATTGAAGTATGTGCTTATTGCCATCCTTTTTACACTGGTAAACAAAAACTGGTTGATACTGGAGGACGTGTTCAGAAATTCCTGGATCGTTATAAAAAACGTGAACAATAATTGGCTGAGAATATTTAAGAGAAACGTGGAGATTACAGGATCCATAAGGGGGCGCAACACTATGCGCCTTTTTTTTGCAGAATGACTGTTCTTTCTCTTGCTTTTTCTATATGATTTTTTCCGATTTCCCGAAAAGTGAGTGAGAATTTTGGATAAAGAGGTCTTAAAGCAACGCGCATTGGAATATCACGAATTTCCAACTCCTGGAAAACTTGGGGTTTATGTAACCAAACCGACCAATTCTCAGGAGGATTTGTCCTTAGCATACACGCCTGGAGTCGCAGAGCCGGTACTGGCCATCGCAGAAGATCCGGAAAATGCTTTCAGATATACAGCCAAAGGCAATTTAATTGCAGTTATGACCAACGGCACTGCTGTTTTGGGATTGGGAGATGTAGGCGCATTAGCCAGCAAGCCCGTTATGGAAGGAAAGGCAGTCCTCTTCAAGCGTTTTGCTGATATCGATGTGTTTGATATTGAAATCGACGCGGAAAATCCACAGGCCTTTATTGCTACTGCGAAACGAATTGCGCCGACTTTTGGCGGTATTAATCTTGAAGATATCAAAGCCCCTGAGTGCTTTGAAATTGAACAAGCATTAGTGGAACAATTATCCATTCCCGTATTTCATGACGATCAGCATGGTACTGCGATTGTAGTAGCGGCTGCTTTATTGAATGCCCTGGAACTTCAGAACAAGAAACTGGCAGACGCGCGTATTGTCTGTATTGGTGCGGGTGCTGCAGGTATTGCTTCCATGCGATTATTAGTTGCTTTAGGCGCTAATAAAGAAAATATGACCCTTTTGGATACAAAAGGCGTAATCCATACCGGGCGAGATGACTTAAATGCCTATAAGTTTGCCTTTGCCAGAACAACGGAAGCGAGAACCCTGGCGGATGCCCTGGTTGACGCAGACGTATTTATCGGTGTTGCAAAACCTGATTTACTAAGCGGTAATTTATTGAACCTGATGGCTCCGAAACCGGTCATCTTTGCTTTATCCAACCCAATTCCCGAGATTTTACCTGAAGTGGCGCATGCCATCCGCGATGATATCATCATTGCAACCGGCCGAAGTGATTACCCTAATCAGGTTAATAATGTCTTATGTTTCCCTTATATTTTTCGTGGCGCTCTCGATGTCAGAGCAACCTGTATTAATCAGGCCATGCAAGTGGCGGCAGTCGAAGCAATTCGGAAGCTGGTGCATGAACCTGTACCTCAAGTAGTGAAGGATAACTATCCCGGGCTTGATCAATGTTGGGAATTTGGTCCTCATTACATTATTCCCAAGCCTATCGATCCTCGCTTAAAAGAACAAGTGTCCACTGCTGTGGCAAAAGCAGCAATAGCAAGTGGCGTTAGTCAGATCAAAAAGCGTTAATCCATCTTTTTGAAATTTGTGCTTAACCGTCGTTAAGGAGCTCATTTTGAGTAGTAAAAATGATAAAAGGTATTTATTGAGTGCCTGGTTGATTTGTGGTCTTGGTGCTATTTATTATAGCTATGAGTATTTTTTAAGAATCTCACCGAGTGTTATGGAACCTGCTTTGCGCGAACATTTTAATTTGTCCGCCAGCGGCTTTGGTTTGTTATCTGCGTTTTACTATTATGCCTATGTTCCATTACAGATTCCTGTCGGAGTGCTGCTGGATCGATACGGCCCACGTCTCCTCATTACTATTGCTTGCTTTATCTGCGTAGTCGGGACTTTTATTTTTGCAGGAACCAATGTCTTCTGGGTAGCGGCAACGGGTCGCTTTCTGGTTGGATTTGGCTCCGCATTTGCCTTCGTTGGCGTTTTAAAGCTGGCGACTATCTGGCTGCCCGAGGATAAACTGGCAATGGTATCCGGTATGGCCGCCGCGCTTGGTACGATTGGTGCCATGATTGGCGACAATCTTCTGGGTATTCTGGTCATTAAGATGGGCTGGAAGTATACCGTGCAATTGACCGCCTATGTTGGTATTGCGTTGATCTTTGTCCTATGGTTCGGCATCAAAGATAAGAAGAGTCACCAGCGACGTAGTGGAACGGTTGATAATTTCCGTAAAAGTATGATTGACCTGGGTATTATTGCGCGCAATCGCCAAATCTGGATTAATGGTCTGTTTGGTTGCCTGGTTTATTTGCCTACCACCGTCTTTGCCGAACTTTGGGGCATACCCTATTTGAAACACGCCCATGGGCTCACTCAGGAAGGGGCTGACTTCGCTAATTCCCTGCTGTTTTTAGGTTTCACAATCGGTGCGCCGGTCATGGGTCTAATCTCTGATAAAATCAAACGCCGCAAGTTGCCAATGCTAGTGGGAGCAACAGGTGCTGCCATCATTATGATGATTGTGCTGTACTTCCCCGGCTTGAATGAGGGCAGCATCAGTGTCCTGATGTTTATGTTGGGTCTTTTATACAGCGCGCAATGTATTGTGTTCGCAGTAGGCCGTGAATTAAGTCCGACTGAAGCAGCCGGTACGGCGATGGCGATGACCAACATGATTGTTATGCTGGGTGCCATGTTCCTGCAGCCGCTGGTGGGTGAGCTATTGGATATGAGCTTTGCTTCACATGCGGGCGTAATTAATATCGATACCTTATCGCTTGATAAATTGCAGCAGCTTTATACAGCGGATGACTATCAGTTTGCGCTGTCCATCATTCCGCTTGGAATAATAATCGCAGCTATCCTGACTTTTTTCCTCAAAGAAACTTATGCGAATACAAATGATTGAATCAATTAGTAGAAGACAAGCCCTGTTAGGCATATTAATTTGTACTGTAGGAGCTTTCTTCTACTGCTATGAGTTTGTGTTGAGAATTATACCTGGCGCATTGCAAAGCGAGCTTAGTGCTGCGTTTGGTCATATTTCAGCTACAACGTTTGGACAATTATCTGCCTTTTACTATTTTGCCTATTCACCGATGCAGCTTCCTGTAGGCATGCTGATGGATCGCTACGGTCCGCGCAGACTGTTAACCTTCGCCTGCCTCTGCTGTACTCTGGGCTCATGGATGTTCACAAACACCTCTTCCATGCTTGTCGCGGGCAGCGGTCGTTTTCTGGTGGGTTTTGGCTCTTCGTTTGCTTTTGTGGGCGTCCTGTCGCTGGCTTTGCGATGGCTGCCCCGTCGTTATTTTTCACTGGTTGCCGGGTTAATCACTACTCTGGGCATGCTCGGATTAGTGTACGGCGAAGTGAAAATCACCGATATGGCAGTGTCCTTAGGTCTGATGCATGTATTGTGGATGATGATCATTATTGGCGGAGTACTTAGTGTAATTACGTTTCTGGTCGTGCGCGATGGTCCTCAGGGACATATCGCTAACAAGCAGCCGTGGCCGGAGTTTTTCGCTAATGTCTGGCATGTTTTATCTTCTCCGCAAGTCTGGCTTATCGGCTTTGTAGGTGCTTGCCTTTATACCTCCCTGTCAGTCTTTGGCGAGTTATGGGGGAAAACCTACCTTGAACAGGCTCATCACCTTACGAAAGTGCAGGCGGCAAGAACCGTTTCGGCTATGTTTCTGGGATGGGCAGTCGGTGCGCCGATAGCCGGTTATTTCTCTGATATCAGTGGCAGAAGGGTTTTTCCTCTAGTGGCCGGTGCTATTTTAAGTCTTATTTGCATTAGCATAGTGCTGTACTATCCAGGCCTATCGTATACCACATTAAATATTCTGCTCTTCCTCTATGGTGTATTCAGCGCGACAGAGATTATTGTATTTATTATGGGTAAGGAAAATAGCGGCGCCAAATTATCGGGCACTGTGTTTGCAGCAGTTAACATGATTGTCACTCTTGGCGGTGTGGTCTTTCAGCCCCTGGTTGGTAAATTACTGGATACTTTTGGTGATAGTCATGTGGTAGCTGGGGAGCATATCTACAGCATCGTGGATTATCAGCTTGCTCTTTCAGTTCTGCCGCTTTCATTGCTCATGGTGATGATTCTTGCTTTCTTTATGAAAGACTTTCGTTCAACTATTCAATAGGCAAAGCTGGCAGCCAGAATTTTACTGGCTGCCATGCAAGAAGGTCCTGGCCAATATGACCGCTTTTGGCTTTAGCTGGAATAACCGTCAAAAACCGCAATCAATTCCTTAGCCATTTGTCTGTTCTCGGCATTACAGCTAATCATACGGGGAACTTTAAGGGTGATAATCTGGCTCTCTTTATAGTGATGACGAGTAAATTCTGTATCATGATTTGAAATAAGGACGGTGATCCCTTGTTCTGCGCTTTGCTTAGCCAGAATAGCCAGATCAATCTGGTCCTGCTCATAAAATTTAGTTCTGGTGTAGGAGGAGAAATTGGAGCTTCTCGAAAGGGGAACATAGGGGGGGTCGCAATAAATGATGTCACCCGCTTTTGCCTGAGCAAAAGTACTTCTGAAATCTGCTAAAAGAAATTCCGCTTTCTGACTTTGCTGATAAAAATTCAGTAACTCATTTCTGGGAAAATAGGGTTTTTTATAACGTCCGAAGGGTACGTTGTATATACCGCTCTTGTTGTAGCGGCACAAGCCATTATAGCCATGCCGATTAAGATATAGGAACAAAGCGCCGCGTCTTTTGAGGTCAGTACAGTGATTAAATTCATCACGATACTGATAATAGAGACTTTCTACATTGTTTTCCGCTGTGAACAGTTCGGCACAATCGCTAATAAACCGATCGCCTTCATTTTGTACCATTTGATAAAGATGAACCAGGTCGGGATTATTTTCTGCTAAAAGGTAACTGTCATATACAGAGTTTAGGAACACTGCGCCAGAACCCGTAAAGGGTTCTATTAAACGTCTGGCTGGTTTCAGATGAGCTAGTATATGGTTTAAGCAATGGTATTTATTGCCTGCCCATTTAAGAAAGGGACGATATTTAACCATAAGCATTCAGATCGAATAAACTATTCAAATCTCAGTCCAAAAGGCTGAAGTATCGCCTACCAAACTCTAAAACGCAATGGTCAGTAAAAAAATCGCAGTCAGAGCCACCAAACTCAGCATAGCGTTGCCGCCGGGCACAATTTGCAGGCTGTCTGAGTTATCAATCCTGCGCGCACTCCAGGTCATTACTGCAGGCATAAGCAATAATAAAATAACACAGCAAACCCCGGCATAACCCAAGGCATGCAGGTATATTCCGGGATTGATTAACACTACGAAAAGGGGAGGCAGAAAAGTCAGCGCCAGAGTCCCTTTACCTTGAAGCCCGGATTTCTTTAAGGACAAGCCATCAGCCAGGAAATCAAATAACCCGATTGAGACTCCCAGGAATGCGGTAACCATACAAATCGAGGTGAAAAAGCCAAAAAAGCCGGTGATCCATTGGCTATGAACTGCACTGCTCAGCGCATTAGTTAAGCCGCTAGTCGCATGTTCTGTTGTCATCAGGCTTAATAAACCTTCATCACCCTCACGAGATACGACACCCATAATTACCGCATCCCATATGATGTAGCAAGCCAGGGGAATTAGTGAACCGTATAAAATAACTCGTCGTAGAGAAGCCACATCTTCATTAAAATAATCGCGCAGACTGGGTACGATCGATGCGAAACCAAATGAGGTAATCAGAATCATAAGACTGCCTGTAATGGCTTTTACTGAGCCGCCGCTTAGGCTGCTGGTATCCACATGCGGGCTGATAATAGCCACTAATAACAGATAAACCCCAAGTTTGCCGAACATCAATCCACGATTAACATAATCAACCGCACGGATCCCTGCATAAACCACCAGGCTGAATACTAAAGTAAAAAGCAATGAAGTAATCCAACTGGGAAAAGCGATACCCAGTCTTGCTAAAATGCCATTTAATACGTCACTGCCCCCTGAAATATAGGCTGCCAGCAGCGTGTAAAGCAAGAATAAGTAGGTGATCCAGGCAATAATCTGCCCAGGCAAGCCCAGGGTTGACTTGGCCATAGACACCATATTGCTACCGGGAGGAAGCCGCAAATTGACTTCGAGGATTAGAAATGCCCCCACAGTCATAATCAGCCAGCAGAGTATTAGAAAAAAGATGGAATTGGTAAATCCAACTTCAGCGGTTGAAACTGGAAGAGCCAGCATACCGCCACCAATAGAAGTTCCTACAATGAGAAGAATTCCGCCGAGTAATTTAGAGTTGGTCACTAATTTATCCATATTGATCAAATTTCATTCAGAAATGTTAAATAACAATGGATGCAATGTCAATAGGATTATTCCATAAACAATGTGTTCTTTGCTATAACAAAGAAAAAAACTATCCATTGCGCTCTTGTTTGAAGCTTATCGCCTAAGTCTGAGTCTTCCTTTGATGCCTTAAGCGTTAAGTTATGATTTTAGATTAATGACTCAGTAATTGCCAAATTGCATTTATCATTAAAATAACGGAAAAAATAATTACTAGCCACTGAGTGATTGCTCCTCCTGGGACAGTATAACGCCCTGCATAGCGTTTTCGACCATAAACCGTCATCAACGCGGGCAATAAAAGAAGCAGTATTACGCAAAAAATGCCTGCATAATTAAGAGCGCGAATATAGATGCCTGGAGAGTAAATAACCAGGAGCAGTGGGGGCAGAAATGTCAGTATAAATAGCATTAGGCCGGCACGTCCTTTTTGTTCAACCTTAAATCCATCGGCCAGAAAGCTGATCAAACATAGCGATACTCCCAGAAAGGCGGTCAGCATGCAGATAGAGGTAAAAAAATTAAAAATGGAAGTGATTAACTGGCTATTGACGGTTCTACTTAAGATATCAGCCAGAGCGCTGGTCGTATGATCATCATGCAGAAGAACGGCAAGGCCCTGATTACCCTCAGTGGGCACTGTTCCCATGATAATGGCATCCCAAGCCAAATAACAAAACAGAGGGATGCAGGAGCCGATTAAAATGACTTTACGCAGCGTCTTTAAATCATCATTAAAATAATCCCGCAGATTAGGAATGATAATCGCATATCCGAATGAGGTAATCAGAATCATTACTGTACCAGTAATGAACCGATAATCTCCCGATACCAGATGCGCAGGCTTGACGTGAGGGGCGATGAGTAAGACCAAAATGCAGTAAGCCCCCAGTTTACCAAACATTAGCAGACGATTGAAAAGGTCCACTTTTTTGATGCCGCCATATACAATCATACCAAAGATGAAAGTAAATAAGACAATGGCCTGCCATTCGCGCAGATGAATGTTGATATAGCTGAGCAGGCTCGAAAATACATCTGCTCCGCCTGAAATGTAGCCGGCAAGCAGGGAATATAATAGAAAAAGATAGCTAAGCCAAGCCACTAAAAGTCCAGGAACTCCTAATGTGGCCTCAGCCATTGAAACCATGTGTTTGCCTGGTGGAAGATAAAGATTCGCCTCAAGAATAAACAGTGCGCCAAGCGTCATTAAAGCCCAGCAGAACAATAAAAAAAGAGAAGACTGCCAGAATCCGGTTGCCGCATTCGCTACCGGTAAGGCCAGCATTCCGCCGCCTATTGATGTTCCTACAATAAGTAATATACCGCCAATAAATCTTGAGTTCATCACAATCAATCCATCAAAAACACTCCCTGTCAGTTATTTTGTTGCTGCAGCAGCGGGTTGACTCAGTGCAGAGCAATTAAACCATTGAATTTCCAGGCGGCGGTTCTGCGCGCTGCCATGAATAATCTTATTATCTGAAACCGCATGTTTATCGCCATAGCCCTCTGCATTTAACTGCTGCGCCGGAATGCCATTCGCCCACAAGAACGTTAACATCGCTTCGGCACGTGCCTGGGATAAATTGTTTTTATGTTCTCGTGAGCCAATATCATCTGTAAAGCCCGCTACATAAATTGAGCAATTAACATGGCATCGAAGCAGTTTAACGATATTTACCAATCCTTCATAACACAAATCATTCAGTTTGGGCGAGTTAAACATAAAATAGCGATCAGTGGGAACAATTAAAGTCATTGTGTCCCCATACTGGATATACTGAATATCTTCTCTTTCCAGGGCTTTCAGCAGCGAGCGCCGGCTGTCTTTGTAAATACTATAGGATATGCCGGCTGCAGCGCCGATCCCTGTCCCAGTCAAGGTGGAACCAGCAACGGCACCTGCAACAGTTCCAAATCCGCCAATCGTCGCGGTATCTTTATACATGCGATTGTAAGGCTTAAAATTGTTATAGGGAGGCTGAAAACAGCTGCTTAACCCCAAACTCAGCAGACCTGCAAAAAGCAAACGCCGGGCATTTCGCATTAATGGCATTCCTAATCCTGAACAGAACAATTTTTCCATTATTAAGGATCCCTTGCAATTTCGCAACGAGCAGAATAACTTTCCTTGAGAAATAAGGAAAAATTTTTTGATTAAACTACGCAGAAGCCAGGAGTTTGGGTATAGTTATCCTTTCATTAATTAAAAAGTCGAATAATGACTGAAAAAAAAGTAACGTTTTCTACTGCACTCGCTGCCTTAGGCATCGTGTATGGCGATATTGGAACCAGTCCATTGTATGCAATCAAGGAAACATTGGGTGATCTGCCAATCAACCGAGTTGATGTGCTTGGCGTTTTATCGCTTATTTTTTGGTCGCTGATTATCATTATCTCAATCAAATATTTAATTGTTATTTTCCGGGCGGATAATGAAGGCGAGGGGGGAGGCCTGGCATTACTTGCCTTGCTCAAACAACAACAGAGCAAGCATCGGCACTGGTTTTACCTCATTGCGATTTTTACAGCAGGCTTATTGATTGGGGATGGCATGCTTACCCCGGCAATTTCCGTAACCAGTGCGATGGAAGGCCTTGAGCTATTGTCGCCCAAATTCGACAGTTATATTACCTTATTATCATCTGCTATTTTAATTTGCTTGTTTCTAATGCAATCCAAAGGAACAGGCCGCATCGGTGCTGCATTTGGGCCCCTGATCTTATTGTGGTTTATAACAATTGGCGTATTGGGTTTAGTGCAAATTTTTAAATACCCGCAAGTGCTTCAGGCAGTTCATCCTTACTATGCCTATGAGTTCTTTTATGAAAATGGCTGGCGAGCGTATTTGCTATTAGGTGGGGTTTTCCTGGCGGTAACAGGCGGAGAAGCCCTGTATGCAGACATTGGCCATTTTGGTAAAAATCCAATTCGCTATAGCTGGTTTTTTGTAGCGCTTCCAGGCTTATTACTCAACTATTTTGGCCAGGGCGCCAATCTGCTCCTACATCCTGAAGCAATAGAAAATCCCTTTTATCTGCTGGCTCCTTCCTGGTTTTTCCTACCCTTGCTGATTATTTCCACGCTGGCTACAGTTATCGCATCCCAGGCTGTAATATCAGCGACCTTTTCATTAACCAAACAGGCCGTTCTACTGGGTTTGTACCCCAAACTGCCGATTGTACAGACCTCATCGGAACATCAGGGGCAGATTTACATTCCACAAATGAACTTTTTTCTGCTAATTGGTACGATGGCCCTGTTATTTTTCTTCAGGAGCACGGACGGGCTGGCCAATGCCTATGGAATCGCGGTCAATCTGGATATGTTATTAGTGACAACCATGGTGGTGTATGCGGCACGTACTGTCTGGAAGTGGTCAATCTTGCGCATTGTCCTGGTTTTCACCGCATTTTTAATCATTGACCTCGCATTTCTGGGAGCAAACTCACATAAGTTTCTTACCGGAGGCTGGGCTCCTGTATTTTTTGCCTTATTGGTTGCCATAGTCATGTACACCTGGAGTACTGGTCTTAAGCATCTCAAAGAACACTATTACATGCAGAAAGGCGATTTGTTAAAAATAATCAAACAGTTACATTATAAAAGTTTAAATCATCTTCCGGGGGTTACCGCAATTTTTCTGACCGACATTTATGATCGCAGTGGCGGCAGCTTTTTACATTTTCTTAAACTAAGTCTTGCAGTTCCTGAGAATATTCTGATTGTGAATTATCAGGTGGAAAATAAGCCTAGAGTTCATTACAGCAAACGCTTTGAGCTGACCCAGCTGGATGAAAAAATCTGTCAGCTGACTCTGCATTATGGGTTCATGGACAATATTTCCATTCCTCATGCCCTTTCAGCGCTTAATGAAAAAAAATTACTGCCCTATGAGTTGAATGTGGACTCCGCAACTTATCTGGTTGAGATCCCCAATGTGATGGCATCCAAACGAATCAAAACGCTGACTTTCTACTGGCAGGAGAAATTGTTTGCCTTTCTGATGCGAAACTACTCGGCTAATCTGAATATCGAGTTCTATAATTTGCCCTACAACCGTACTATTGCTATCGGAACTTACTTTTTCATATAGCCACGGTTTGCTATTTAGCCGAGCACTGTGCATTCAAGGGCTTCTCTGGTAGAACAATCTGTACGTTAATCCCTTTAATAGTGGGGCTCGACAAGGCCTCCTTAAGATAATCCATTAAGGGCACATCAACGACTTTTCCAAAATTTGAGGACGCTTGTCTAAAAATTAAATGATCATCTTTCCAGAATGCGAATCCGAGATGAGAAACGTTTAAATGAGTGCCAATAGACTGTGTCAAATCCCAGTTCGGGCGGACAATCTCGATAATCGCTGCATCAGGAATTTGCTTGAAAAGAGGTAGGTTGGGGACGCCTTGGGCATCAAATAAAGCAGTCAGGGGCAGATAATCAATCTGTTCTTTTGCAACAGCCAGCTTGCTGCCTCGCTGCTTAAGCCTGCTTAATCGTTTATCAACCTCTTTGGGTTCAGACGAATTCAGACGAATGGACTTGCTGCTTAAATGCTGATACCAGGAGGGCTTATTCACTATGGCTTCCGCTACTTTGTATACCGGCTGACTGTTTTTATCAGTAAAATTGCGCGTGATATCTTTTACATAACCCTGCTGCTGATTATTGCTATTCCAGTCCAATGCGGTGAAATGATTTCGGGTAATAAAACTAACTTTCCCATTTTGATATCTTAATTTCTGCAGGCAGACTTTATACTCCGTGGGATTATTGGCAAGTGCGAGAGCCAAAACCGAAGTGACGAACGTTTCACAATCAAAACCATCGAAACGGTAGAGCGTCATCTGATCAAAATAAGCCTTATCTCCCTCGCCAAGCGAACCGAGAATATAGGGTTTTCCTACAAAAGAGCTGCTGAGTTTATCCAAACGGGCTTGCATGTTTAATTTAGAGATGTCTGGGATTGTGTGATATAGTTTCTCAATGCTTTGGTCTAACTGTTTAGGGGGAAGATCATTTATAGCAAAGACATTAAAAGCCAGCGTCAAACAGCTGGATAAAAGCATCAATTTTTTTAAAGAAGCCATGGTTCGCTTGAAGTAATGTAGGTGTAGCAGGCAAACAGTTTGAGGGAAATTTATGCTAAATGCAATATGGCTCGGAATGATCCTGCTTTCAGTATGTGTTGCCGTGATTCAAGGACGAGTAGATCAACTGGTCAATGCGGTGACAGATTCTGCCAAGCTGGGTTTTGAAATTGCGATAGGTTTAACCGGCATCATGGCATTATGGCTTGGGATAATGAATATCGCCACCGAATCTGGCCTGGTTAATCGTTTGGCGCGTTTATTGAAGCCCGTCATGAAACCCATATTTCCTGAGGTTCCGGTGGAAGATCCGGCGATGGGGGCTATGGTGATGAATATTGCCGCCAACATGCTAGGCTTGGGCAACGCCGCAACGCCTTTTGGGTTGAAGGCAATGAAAGAATTGCAGCGTTTAAATGAGCATGCCCAGGAAGCCAGTAATGCGATGTGTACCTTTCTGGCGATTAATACTTCCAGTGTTCAGTTAATTCCGGCAACGGCAATCGCCTTTCTGGCTGCTAACGGTGCTTTGCATCCCAGCTCTGTCATCGTCAGTTCGCTTTTGGCAACTACTTGTTCAACCATAGTGGGTATTGTAGCGGTAAAACAACTTGCCAAACTTCCAGTTTATCGAATAAATAAATTAAGTGTTTCTCATGAGTGATTTTGCTAATCAATTATCTAACTGGATGCTTCTTGCGTTTGTAGTAGGGATCCCTGCGTATGCCGCCCTGCGGAAAGTCGACGTTTTTGAAGCCTTTATCAATGGTGCAAAGCAGGGTTTTGAAACCAGTGTCAGCATTATTCCTTACCTAATCGCGATGATGGTTGCAATTGGAATGCTTCGCGCCTCCGGCTTCTTTGAGCTGTTAAGCAGCGTATTGTCGCCTGTACTTTCAAAGTTGGGTATGCCTTCCGATTTATTACCCCTGGCATTAATTCGTCCGTTCTCCGGCAGTGCATCAACAGGTTTAATGGCGGAGCTGATTCATGATCACGGTGGAAACTCATTCATTGCCAAGACTGCAGCAACCATGATGGGTAGTACTGAAACTACTTTTTACGTTATTGCGGTCTATTTTGGCGCGGTAGGAATTAAGAGAACAAGACACGCCATCCCCGCTGGCTTGTTAGCTGATCTGGCTGGTATTGTTGCAAGTATTGCTGTTTGCCGTTATCTATTCGCATAATGATATTTGTATTGGTATTAGTTTGCCTCTTTGCTAATTTCATAAACGTGAAATTGGCTGAATAGAAATAGTAGAAGAGAAGTGCTTTTCTGTATCCTTAATCAGAGCTCGAATCACTGTTCCCGATCGATGGCCAAACTGCAAAGCATGATCACCACGTGAAAAAAACCGCACCGGCTTATGATGTGAATTGGGTAGTGATTCGAATTCACTATAATTCACAGAAGCATCCTTTTTGCCAGAATAGATATGCCAGTGACTATGTCCAGATGAATCCTTCTGATATAAATGCTTTAAAGCGCGGGCTGCTTTGAGCATTAAATTTAAAAGACCAAATAGAGAGGGGCCGTGGCCGCCAAAACGTGGGGAAGGCCCAGTAGTTTGTGCAGAATACACATCGGGATGCATATTTCGGTAGAACAGTTTAAGCGGACTTGCCATTTTATGAAATCCGCTCATGACAGCTGGCGCAAGTAAGGAAACGCATTTCACGGCTTTTCCATTCTCATTAGCGAGATTATTAATGAAAGCATTCTCTACGGTTAAAATCGCGCCTCCCATACTGTGTCCCACCAGTGCCAGTTCCGCATTTGGATTTTGAATATTGATGTGATTTATAAATTTACGAAAATCAATTCGCAATAAATCAGTAGAAATATTTCTTTTCTGCCTTTGGGCATCATTACCATGACCTCGATGATCATAAGCGATTACTTTAAAGCCATTTTTTACCGCTTCTCGTGCCAATTTATCCGCGGAATTTACACTATCATGCCATCCATGCAGAAACACCATGATTTTTTCAGGAGTTGATGGAATGTCAGGCTCCCAAATACGGGTAATAAATGTTTTTGATGGGTTGGATTGAAAAAGCTGCAGCGACTGTCTGAGATACTGTTTTAAATAACTATTGAAAGGATGGGTGAGTCCATTTAAAAACTCCTCGATTAACTCCAACTTTTTCAGGTCGTTTTGCTTTCCTTTCAGAATATCTCTTAGTTTTTCAATATCATACTGCCTATACTGGGGTATATTACCTTGTTTCTCACTGATATATTTATCAATTGCATAATGAATAAAATCATTGAGAGAATAATTTAATGAAATGTTTCCATCTTTTGCCCCTTCAGGTGTCTCGTGTTTCGCGGGGTGTGGTTGTGGTGAATAACCGAACGTATTGAATGATTGCTGAAGTTCTTTATTGATTTTAAGGAGCTCTTCTACTATCAGTGCTTCCAGAACGCTTTGGTCGGTAATACCTGTGTAGTAAGAATCGCTGCTAAAATAATCCTCTAGCTCTGATAGTAAACTGTCAGGGTTAACAGCAGTATTCACTGTTGTATTAAGGTAGGCAATGTCAGTTGCTCTATGAGGAGAAGCCGCTCGTCTTGGAAATTCCGTTTTATAGCGGTGAAGAGCTGCCATTATTGCATCCTTTAAAGTTGGCAATAAGTCTGTATTGTCAATTTCCGGCATCTAATTTCCAGGATGATGGTGAGCTTAAATTATACATCGCGGATAAAATCATGGCAAACTTAAGCTATTGCAAAACGCCTGGTCTGAATTGGCTGACTTAATTTCCGGGGGAAAGGCAAGATTAAGCTGGTAAATGGCCGTCTGTTCTCGTTCATAGTACGACCATTTAGTTGAGGAGATATTCAGTGAATAGTATCAATTCTCTGGTTTAGCATAGGGCAGCACCAACACCGTGGTTCCCACATCGATAAAATTCTGATTTAACCATTTAGCCGCTCCTGGTAAAACGCGTATACAGCCGTGGCTGGAATTGCGGCGGGGTACTTCATAGGCTGCGTGAATGGCATAGCCGTCATGGAAGTGCATGCAATAGGGCATTTTAGCGCCTCCTTCTTTGCCCCCTGGAGTTTTGGCAATTGGGAATTCACTGGATTTGCAGTCCGCGCCTTTTTTATTGAACACCTGGAATGTACCTACTACGGTTCGGCAGGATTCATCAATATCCTGGCAGAAATCCATACCGCCGGACGCGCTGCCAGTCATCACCCGATTTCCCTGTGCATCATAAGCTGCCCAGGCATAGGCTTTGGGATCAAACACAAACAGCTTTTTGCCATTAGTTTTCCAGGTCATTGGAAAAGCATTCTGTCCGCGGGTATCGTCCTGGTAGGGAGTGGTGTAATGAGGATACCCGGCATCATCGGTGATCACATCCGGTTTGTCGAACGTATTGCAGGAAGTCAATATTCCTAAAGCCAGTGGGGCTGCAAACAACAATCTTTTCATTCGTTTGTCCTTAAAACTTGATTAAGCTTTTTTACTTTTCGTGCTTTTTCTAGCTGCACTTGCCAGCTGAGCCTCTTCAAACATCTTTAACTGTGCAAGAAGGGTTCTGGTGTTTGCCTTAAAGTTTGCCATTTCTCTGGCAGAAATTTCCAAACCTCTGGGCAAATCAACGGTAGTAGGATTTCTGGGAAAATTATTAACATGAAACTCATAATGGCAGTGCGGGCCAGAGGCAAGTCCGGATTGGCCCACGTAACCAATTACCTGGCCGCGCTTGACATAATCGCCGCGCGATAATCCTTTTTCAAATCGTAGCATGTGGCCATACACGCTGCTGTAGTTTTTGTCATGCTTGATTTTAATCATATTGCCATAGCCATTCTGGCGGCCAATAATTTCAATTTTTCCTGAGCCTGTGGCCATGATCGGTGTACCGATAGAGGCAGCCAGATCGACGCCTTTGTGTGCGCGCCGATAATGTAAAATAGGATGATACCTTGAAAGACTGAAGGAAGAGCTGATGTGGCTGAAACGGACTGGATAGCGGTTGAAGGCTTTTTTCAGACTTCTGCCTTCAGGGGTATAATAATCAGACTGGCCATCACGGTTAGTATGTCTTACCGCCTGAAATGTTTTTCCACGATTTTTGTAAGATACCGCTACAATATCCCCGGTTCCGACTTGTTTGCCATCGATGTAAAACGCCTGATAAATAATAGTGAATCGATCTCCGGCACGAATATCTTTGGCAAAATTAATATCCCAGGTAAAGATATCGGTCATTTGTTTAACCAGTTTTGGCGGAATATTGTAACGCTTGGCGGTTCCATAGAGGGAGCCATTCACCACTGCAGTTGCAAAATGGTTATGGCTGTTCATTTTCTTTGCATCGATTTTGCTTCTGTAATGAGCGCCGTCACGGTAGACCACCAGAAACTGAGTGCTGGTAAAAGGTAGCATCATTCGCTCAAGAACTTTATTCTTGATTTGCAGTTGAATGTCCTGCCCGGGCTTTAACCGGGTAAGAGCTGAGGTATGCGGATTATCATGAAGAATGGTTTGCAACACTTTCTGGCTTATACCGGCACGATTAAATACCAGTGCCAAGGAGTCGCCCGGACGGGTTTTAATGATTTTCCAATCTTTTTCAGGGGGCAAAGCCGGTGGTTTATTCGGTTTAGCTGTCTTGATTTCCGGCTTTTTTACCTCTGCCAGTTTTTTAGCTGCTTCCAGATTGGTTTTCGGCGGCTCAGTTTTCTCTATAATAGAGGAGGGTGCTGGAATGGTTTCGCCTGCTTCCGCTTCTTCTGTATCCTCTTGCTCTTCCTCATTAACCGGAACTTCCTCTTCATCAGGAATATCTTGTTCCTGTTCTTCAAGTTCAGATAATGTTGTTGATTTGCTGCTTACAGGCGGCTTGATCTTGTGTGGAAATGTCTTGACCAATATGAAAGGCAAGGCAAATGCAATCGCCAATGCGATAAGAGCCAACAGCTTGGATGGCTTGTTTGTATTATTTATTGAGACATTGGGTCGTTGATCCATGTTTCGCCTTTTGCTACTGCTAACCTCTAGAGTGATGTTAAAATTATTATTACAGTGATAATTAGGTTTATTATTACCATCCCAATAAAACGTCGAAATAATAATCGCACGTTTTTTAAAATTTGGTTACCCACTGAACATATAATCTGTTCTGTTATACGGTTCGCCAACTGGGGCATTCATGCCTAAAAAGCTGTCCTGTTTATTCATCCTCTAGCGAGAACACAATAACCGGGCTAAGATACTCGCTGGAACAACTTAGGTCAATCACTAAAAAAGGTTTTACTTGTATGATTATTGATGAATCGATGAATGCCGAACTGCAAAGAGGCTGTGAAGAAATCCTTCCTGCTCAGGAATTTGAAAAAAAATTACTCAAAGATAGACCTCTGATCATTAAAGCAGGATTTGATCCGACTGCTCCTGATTTACACTTGGGCCATACTGTATTATTGAATAAACTTCGGCAATTTCAACAGTTTGGGCATCAGGTTGTTTTTTTGATCGGTGATTTCACCGCCATGATCGGTGACCCGACGGGAAAAAATGTCACACGCATGCCCTTAAGTCAGGAAGCAGTACTTGAGAATGCCAAAACTTATGAAGCACAGGTATTTAAAATTCTTGATCCTGAGAAAACAATCGTGCGTTTTAACTCTCAATGGATGGGAGCAATGAACGCAGCTGACTTAATTCGTTTAGCCGCGACACATACTGTTGCCAGGATGCTGGAGCGCGATGACTTCAGTAAGCGTTACAGTACAGGACAGCCGATAGCCATTCATGAGTTTCTCTATCCATTAGTACAGGGCTATGACTCAGTAGCGCTTAAAGCAGATATTGAACTGGGCGGCACGGATCAGAAATT
>NZ_UGOX01000002.1 GCF_900461555.1 Legionella quinlivanii
TGAATCCAATCGCGCGAGTTTTCAGTGCATGCAAAATGCCATTGATGCCGGTTCCCATTCACCATTTCGTTATTATTGTTTATGACATGCCGTATTACCACAGTAAAAGCTTACTATCTTTGCCGCTTATTGAGCGTAAATCGCTACTAAAAGCAGTACTTCGCCAGGCACCAAGTGCTATTCGCTACAACGACCATATTATTGGCGAGGGCCGTGAGGTGTTCGCCAATGCCTGTCGTTTGGGCCTTGAAGGCATTGTGTCTAAATTAGCGGATAGCCCTTATCAGACCAAACGCAGCAAAAGCTGGCTTAAAATCAAATGCGTCAAACGCCAAGAATATGTTATCGCGGGATTTACACCGCCGCAGGGGGCCAGGCGTTATTTTGGCTCTTTATATTTAGGGGTTTTTAATGAGAAAGGGAAGTTGGAGTACAGCGGCAATGTGGGTACGGGGTTTACGGAAGCTTCGTTAAAAACAGTTTATCAGGCATTACTGCCGCTGGTTATTGAAAAAAATCCCTTCACCACCAATCCACCGGGTTGTCGCACCGCCACTTGGGTTAAACCGGAATTAGTCGCTGAGGTGGAATTTAGCGAATGGACTAAAGAAAGTAATTTAAGGCATCCGAGTTTTAAGGGGCTTCGGCGTGATAAGACCGCAAAGACGATTCACCGGGAAGAAACGCTTACGGTCTCGTTGCTTGAAAAGGTAGTACCTGAATCAGCGAAGCCATCTGAAAAATCCCGCGTTCGTCTGAGTCACCCGGAAAAACTTCTTTACCCAGAGGATGGGATTAGCAAACAGCAGCTGTATGATTACTATGAAGCGGTGGCTGAATGGATGTTGCCCTTCATTCGGGAACGTCCGCTCACCTTGTTACGTTGCCCTGAGGGCTATCAGCACTGTTTTTATCAAAAGCATCGAACGGCTTCTTCAAGCCCTGCCTTAAAACCGATACCCATTCAAGACAAAAAAACCCGGCAATGGGAGGACTATCTCACGGTGGAGGATGAAAAAGGGCTTTTAAGTTTAGTGCAAATGGGGGTATTGGAAATTCATCCCTGGGGCAGCACCATCGCTCACCTGGAACAAGCGGATGTTATCGTCTTCGATTTAGATCCAGCCCCCGATGTGGCCTGGAATGAAGTAGTTCTTGCGGCTCAAACCGTGCGCCATTATCTCAATACAATGCAATTAACCTCCTTTGTAAAAACCACCGGTGGCAAGGGCTTGCATGTGGTTGCCCCCATTCTCCCCGAACACGATTGGGATGCGATTAAACGATTTACCAAGGCCTTTGTCCAAACACTGGAAACCATCGCACCTGACCGTTATGTCAGTAACATGGCCAAGAAAAAGCGCCAAGGGAAAGTCTTCATCGATTATTTTGCGCAACCAATGGGACACCACCGCCATTGCCCCTTATTCTACCCGAGCCCGCCCAAAAGCGCCGGTGGCAGTGCCGCTTCATTGGGATGAATTAACCGACCAGTTTGAGGATACGTTTTATACCCTTCACTCATTACTGAAACGGCTTCACACTTTGCGAGAAAAACCCCTGGCAGTCTTTTTTTACGCTTCATCAATCCCTGGATTTGGATTGAAAAGCGGATTGTACCCTTTGTATCTGATTGCGGTCTTTGCACTACTGGCTTGCTTAGTCACTTAGAGCAAAGAAGGAGGCTTCCTCGGTGTCCGGTGACAATAGAAGGGTTTCGCATTGTTCAATCAATGCCTTTAAGGCCTCTTCTGCGGAGGGAAATGTTTCTTCTGCTTTTAAGTGGCGGTCGTAGTCAGTTCTATACAGCGCGTGACCTGATTCACCGGTTATAATCTCTTCGATGCGTTCTTTTTGAATTGAAATATCCAGTGGAAATGTGCCCTCATCGGCATCGTGCTGTGCTTGTGAAAGCCAGTATACTGTATCACCAATGCTTAACATCCTTGTTCTCCTTGTTATGGAAGCGTTTCTTTGCCTAAACGCTTGTCTTGATAGTGCCGACCTCGATTGAATTACTGCATTCGATAAAAATTGGAAAGTCGTTGCGTCGGATTGCTTAAAGCGCCATCGCTTGTTGCTTTAAAGCGTTCAATGCGTCTTCTTTACATTTAAATACCTCATCCAGGCCAAAAGCGAAACGGGCAGTCACGATAGGATTTTGATGAGGGGTATGCGTGCGAATGTCTTGGATAGTCTCTTTTACAATCGCAATCGATAAAGGGAATAAACCAAAATCTGGGGTGTGTTGTTTCTGGCCTAGCCAGTACACGGTCTCGCCGATTTGCCATTCCATAGACACTCCTTGTCTTTAAAAAGGAATTTTGCGGTACAGATAATGGTGGCTTAAACGCGAAAGAAAATCCAGTGCATGGATGTTTGAAATTGTAGGGCCTCAAAAATCATTCTGTCATGGAGGCATCAGTCGGCAGAACTTCAATGCAATCGTCCCCCTTATACAGTGCGGAATTCATTTTAGGCGTCACGGGATGGCAGACGAGCTCAACCGACTGTGGTTGATGGAGTAAGTTACTCACTTCCTCAGTGGAAAACGGGGCAGGGGAGAGCCATTTTGCTTGCTGGGTCTCGTTTAAAAACCAGGGCATTCGGTCATGGAGTTGACTGACCAGTTCATTGGGCGAGGTGGTCAGTAAGCAGCAGGAAGGAATAATCAGGTCTGGCTCAGGTTCAAAGCGCTCCCAAATGGCAGCGACCGCTAAAAGGGCATTGTCTTTCTGATGAATGTAATAGGGTTGTTTGACGGTTTTATTGTCTTTAGGGTGATGCTGCCATTCAAAAAAACCATTCATAATTAAAAGGCAGCGCCGGTATTTAATCGCTTGTTTAAAGGCCGGCTTTTCGGCGGCTTGTTCAGCGCGTGCATTAATGAGCAGCATTGATTTTTTGCTTTTCGCATACCAGGGCACAATGCCCCAGCGCATTTGCACGGCCTTTAAGCCTTCTTCAGTGGGAATAAGGCAAAGGGCGGCCTCCGTTGGCGCGACATTGCGACTTTGGGGTAAAGGCTCAACCGTTGTGACTTCAAATTGCTGTTTTAGTTTCTCGATATCGGTGTCGACAGAAAATCGGCCGCACATGGTAATTCCTCCAAAGACTCTTTAATCCTAGTCAACGGTGTTTTCCTTGTCCACTGATGGCCAGTTCCACAAATACCAGAGGCTAATCTTTGATCAATTAGGATGCCCTATAGTTCATCCATTATTTGGGGATTGTTTGTACTTAGTAATTAAATCCTTCAAAGTCTCTTCTAAAGTCCATTTGTGCTGAAAAGACGTTAGCGTGAGTAAGGTGTTAAGGTTAGGGCAACGTTGTTCAATATCCACATAATCGACCCCATAAGCCTCTTCATAAGGGATGTGAACAATTGTAGAGTTACTATTTGAGTAACTTTTTGTTAATTCCGCCAGATTATTGATAGAGATTTCTCTATTATTTCCAATATTGATACTCTTACCAATACTCGCAGGAGTATTGATAAGTAAATCAAGAGCCGCTACCACATCCCTTACGTCACAAAAAGAGCGGGTCTGATGGCCATCACCAAAAACAGTAATTGGCTCATTCTCACAAGCTTGTTTTATAAAACGTGGAACAACCATCCCGTATTGCCCTGTCTGCCTGGGGCCAATTGTATTAAATATTCGGGGTAGTATGACAGGTATATTTTTTTGATAAAAATAGGCGTACCCGATTATTTCCTCAGTTAGTTTACTTATGGAATAAGTCATATGGGAGTTTGTAAGAGGTTTCAAATTTAGGGAACTACTTTCGCACAGCCCTTTTGAATCACCATAAACAGCAGATGAGGAAACAATGACCGTAATAGGTTTTTTTTGAGCCTTATCGATTGCCTGTAGCAAATGGTTGCAGGCAATAATATTATTATTTATTACAGCGATTGGATCATGTAAGACTTTAAACATTCCAACCGATGCGGCTAGATGGAAAATCACATCTGCCCAACTCACTGTATCTTGCAAGTTTGGCCAAGTCAATAAATCGGTTTTCTCAAATGTAAATGAATGATGCTGTTTGAATTCATTGATATTTTCAATTTTTCCAGTGTCTAAATTGTCAACGCATACAACCTTATGCCCTTTTCCAAGATAGTATTGGGCAAGATGAGAGCCAATAAAACCGCAGCCACCAGTGATTAGTATGTTCATCTAGAATCCTTATTTCTTGGAACTATTTTAAATGCTGCTTATGTCAATATTGCTCTGGATTATAGGCAATGAAGCTGTTGAGAGCGAACTTGATTTTTTCCGCTTTTCTTTGCTTCATACAATGTTTTATCGGCTACTGAAATGATTTGCTCTACGTCTTCCTCTGGGCAGCTTGGGGACACACTCACGATACCAATACTCAGTGTAGTTGCATTCGACACTTCAGATTGAACTTTATTTTGTAATTTCTGGCATACTAGAATAGCGTCCTCCAGTGAGGTGTTCGACAGAATAGTAGCAAATTCATCTCCCCCAATCCGAAAAGAAGTATCATTTGCTCTCTGGGCAGAATTTTTTATGGCTGCAGCTAAATTCTTTAAAAACAAATCACCTGAGGGGTGGCCATAGTTGTCATTAAGTCGTTTAAAGTCATCAACGTCGATTAACACCAAGTTAATTGGATGATGATTGCGTTTGGCTCTAGCAAACTCTTCACTTAGTCTTTGGTCAAAATATCGCCGATTATAAAGGCCCGTCAGTGAATCGGTGATAGATAAACGCTTGATTTCAATAAGTGCTTCCTCTTTTTCTTTGGTTAATCGAATAGTGTTTTGTAAAATTTTAGATTGGGATTTTGCTGTAATGAGTAACATGAGAACAAATAAAGAGAACATCGTCGCTAAAATACTGTGATTAAATCCACCCAACCAATAGTTGTAAACGATTAGAGGTAAAAACATCGGTAATAAATACGCACAGTAGGCAGGAAGATAAACGGATAATGATGCGAGAGCTCCTGATGCCATTCCCCCGAGAACCAAGGTTATGATATTTTGGTTCATTTTTAAAAAGTAAGGATAAAATACTAGATAAGAGCTCCCCCACAAGGCACCCATTAGGAATGTCAAGGCCATAAAGATGTGTAGGGCTCGCTTTTGCTGAGGAAGATAACGCTTTGATTTAATACAATACTTACTATACAGCAAGCGTACTATGCTTAAAAAGATGACAGCAAGTAACCAGGTCATCACCCAATGAAGTGGTGCTTGTCGGTAGAGTAGATAGAAGGATATCAATACCGATAATAAGCCATTGAAAGGGATTGACCTAAGAGAGCTTTCCAGTAATAACAAAAAGCACTCGTCTTGTAGTGGAGAGCGATTTGGTTTCATGTTCTCTGCATTAACCTTTTTATTTTTTTAATTAATGTTACCGATGGATTATTTTCTATTAGAGTTAACTCCTATTATCAATTATAGCCTGTATACCACCTCGTTTCTTCGGCGGTGTTCTGGGTAAAGCATGGACGAACCGAGCTATTCATATCATTGTTCTTGTTCCAAAGGTTGACTCAAACAAGCTATCACAGGATGTTGTAATAAAAATAAACAAGTCGTTGCTACCCATTGCAAAACTATAGTGTTGTGATAGGTCTTTATTAAACCGGGGGCAGAATTTTTTAAAATTTCAAAAAGTGCATGAAGCTCAGTGTAGTGACTGAGGGAAACACTAAATAAACACTCCTCAACATGGAAAAAATCTCTATACGCTTGATTATTTAAAATCATAGTCCCTTCTGTATCACAGAGAAAGGCAGGATATGGGTATTCTTCAATGAAGTGCAAGCTCATAGTTGCTCTGGAGTAAGAGACTAAAGAATAAATAGTACTAATAAAACGAATGTTATACTAGATACACTCAATTGAATGATAGTATGGGTCTTGTACTGGTTTGAATTTACGGCCTACAAGAAGCTGGTCTGTATTTATTTGCTAAAGTTCCCCCGGTGCAAGTCCAAGTCAAATCACCATTTGCATTTAGAGTAGGCGTTAATAGGATGGTACCGCCTCCGGCAGCTGCTGTATAAGTAATTGTTATCACTCCAGTATTTGCTGCAATGGTGATGGAGGAAACGTTTGCCGTAGCGGCCGGCGAGACATACCCAGTAGCGGCTTGAGAGGTGGGAAGTGCATTTCTAGCTATTGTGGTTTCGGCGACTGCCGCTTTAGCAGAGGAGGCTAAACTTAAGCCCTCTGTCACTCGAGCGCGAATCGTATAATCTTGATAAGCAGGGATTGCAATAGCTGCTAAAATTCCTACGATAGCCACAACAATCATTAACTCAATCAGTGTAAATCCCTTATGTTTTTTCATCTCATTATCCAAATCCTGTGACACTTCCGAAGTAATCATTAAAATGATAAACAGAACCACCACGCGATGGTTCTGTGCGATTGTCTTTTTGGAACTATTTGCAACTCCCAATGTAATAATAGTACAAGGCTTGGCAACCGCTGTTTCAGCATGCGTACCAGCCAAGCCGAGACTGCCAAGCCAAGGACGATGAAGAAGTAGCGTTGCCAACCGCCCGCGCCTGCCAGAAAGCTGAATGCGGCCCCCGGATTCAGTACATGAACGAAATTGAAGAATGGCGTGACTTCGACCTGTTCGCCATAGGCATACGTGCGGACGACGGCGAGCTTGGCGAACTGGTCGGCCATGAAGGCGCACACGGCCACCACATACCAGACCGAGGCCGACGTGTGGCGAGCCGTCTGCCACGTGGGAGCGACAAGCGGTATCAGCCGTCCGGCAAGAACGGTGCTGCCCAATCCTAGACACCAGCCCGCCAGCACATCAGCCGGGAAGTGCATTCCAGCAGCAATGCGCGACCATCCGACCAAGACGGCATAAAGCACCAAACCGACGCGGCCACGGCGACCCATCAAAGGCCAAAGCGCGCCGATAACTAACGCCGAATAGGTAGCATGCCCACTGGGCAGGCTGTAGTGCCGCTCATGCTCACTGATGATGCGCACTAACTCGCCGAAGACGGCGGGCGGACGCGGGAAGTCGAGCCACAGCTTCAAGACAGTGGCGGCCAGCAAGGCCAGCAGGAAGGCGGTGCCAAAAACAATGAGCCGATGCCAAACTGCATCAGCGCGGGCTAAATTGGTTGCTGACTTCGACCACCACCACAGACCCAGCAGCGTCAAGGGCGCTGTCCAGTAATTGCCTACGAGGCTGAAGAACCACACCAGCGGTCCCAGCGCGGCAGGCGTTCCCGCATTGATGACCTGGAACAACGCGACGTTCAGACCATACCAGTCATAGAGAATGAATTTCCAGTTCATCGGCGCAACAGCCTCAAGCCATTGCCCACGACAAGCAAGCTGGCTCCCATGTCGGCAAACACGGCCATCCACATGGTCGCGTGACCAGTGAAGGTGAGTACCAGAAACACCGCTTTAATGCCCAGTGCCAGCACGATGTTTTGCATCAGTACCTGAGCCGTCGCACGTGACAGGCGCACAAAAGTCGGAATCTTGCGCAAGTCATCGTCCATCAGGGCGACGTCCGCCGTCTCAATGGCCGTGTCGGTGCCAGCGGCCCCCATTGCAAATCCGATGTCAGCACGTGCCAACGCCGGGGCATCGTTGATACCGTCGCCGACCATCCCGACCTTGCCAGTCTGCGCCAGTTGTTCGACCTCGCGCAGTTTGTCCTCTGGCAGCAAATTGCCCTGCGCCCGATCAATCCCGGCTTGTGTGGCAATTGCCTGCGCGGTGTGCGGGTTGTCGCCAGTCAGCATCATGGTGTTGATGCCGAGCGCATGCAGCTCGCCGATAGCGCTCCTGCTGCTGTCCTTGATGGTGTCTGCCACCGCGATCAGGGCTTGCGCACGCTTTGTGCTCACCAGGATCACTACAGTTTTGCCTTCGCGCTCCATCGCAGCGATGCGCTGCTCCAATTCAGGTGGACAATGCCCCAGCTCTTCGAGCATCCGATGGTTGCCAAGGTGATAGGTCACACCGTCAATGCTGCCTCGCACGCCACGACCGGGCAGTGCAACGAACTCGGCAACATCGTGTAGCGCAACCCCTTCGGCATGCGCTGCCTGCGCTATGGCTTTGGACACGGGATGGTCAGAGCGAGCCGCGAGACTGGCGGCAATGCTTCGGCTGCTGGCTGGTAGCGCATCGCCCCACGCGACGAAATCGGTTTGCGCAGGTTTGCCGTGCGTGATCGTGCCGGTCTTGTCCAGTGCCAGCCAGCGCAGCTTGCGGCCTTCTTCCAGATAGACGCCACCCTTGATAAGAATGCCGTGCCGCGCCGCCGCCGCCAAGCCGCTAACGATGCTGACCGGTGTGGAGATTACCAGCGCGCACGGGCAGGCGACGACCAGCAAAACCAGCGAGCGGTAAATCCAGTCCAGCCACGCTGCGCCCATGAATAGCGGGGGAATCAGTGCGACCGCAACCGCCACACCGAATACGGTTGGCGTGTACCAGCGTGCAAACTGATCGACAAAGCGTTGAGTAGGTGCGCGGCTACCTTGGGCAGCTTCCACCGCGTGGATAATGCGGGCCAATGTGGAGTTGCTGGCCGTGGCCGTAACGCGATACTCAAACGAGCCGGATTCGTTGATGGTGGCGGCGAACACCAGATCACCAGGCGCTTTTTCAACTGGCAGGCTTTCACCAGTGATCGGCGCTTGGTTGACCGTAGAGCGTCCTTCCAGCACTTCGCCATCGAGGGCGATACGCTCACCCGGCTTGACCCGAACCCGGCTGCCGATGGCGACCTGCTTGGCATCCTCTTCGCGCCACGAACCATCCGGCTGCTGCACCGTGGCTTGTTCCGGGGCAAGGTCGAGCAGGCCACGAATGGCGTTGCGAGCACGGTCCAGCGACTTTGCCTCGATCACTTCAGCGAGTGCAAACAGCACCATCACCATCGCTGCTTCCGGCCAGTGACCGATCAACATGGCGCCCGTGACGGCTATTGACATCAGGGCGTTCATGTTGAGGTTGCGGTTCTTGAGCGCAATCCAGCCCTTCTTGTAGGTGGAAAGGCCGCCCGCGAAGATCGCGACGAGCGCCAGAACAACGACTGACCAATGGTTGCCGTTGTGGAACCAGTAGACGGCTTCCGCAGCCAATGCAGCCGCCAAGGAGATGCCAAGCGGCCCCCAGTTGGTAGATGCGACTGTCGATATCGCCGGCGAGGCGTTGGCTTCCTCCGCATTGAGCACTTGCGCCTCGAAGTTCAGAGATTTCAGCGCGGCCAATACTTCCGGCAGGGTGTGGGCAGCATGGCGCACGGACAGGGTGCGCTGCATCAGGTTGAAATCGAGATTGGTCACCCCGGCTACCGTGGCAAGCTTGTTGCGGATCAGCGCTTCTTCGGTTGGACAATCCATCTTGGCGATGACCAGCTTGGTCGTCTGCTCGTCAGAAGCTTTATCCATGCGCACGGCCTGCATGCCGATGGCCTTCAAGGCTTGCTCAACCGGAGTCAACGATGGCAGTTCATGCCGCACGGCCAAGGTGCGCTGCATCAGGTTGAAGTCAAGCCCGACCACGCCCGGCAGCGCGGCTAGCTTGCTTCGGATCAGCGCCTCTTCCGTGGGGCAATCCATGTTCTCGATGCGGTAGACCGCTTGGGCCGATTCAGCCGTTAGCTGGGCTTGCGCAGGGGGCTGGCTGATCGGCACGGTCGAGCAGCCGCACCCCTTTGAACCGCATTCGCTCATGACAATTCCTTTACGCAGATTTCTGTATTGCTCATTAAAGACCCTATAGCTACTATAGAGTCAAGTTTTAAATGAGGATGAAATATGGAAATCAGGATTGGTGAACTTGCCAAGCGGACAAGGTGCGAGATCGTCACCATCCGCTATTACGAGAAGGAGGGGCTATTGCCAAAGCCAGCGCGCAGCGGCGGCAACTTCCGGCTATACGGTGACGCTCACGTCGAGCGCTTGCAGTTCATCCGCCATTGCCGTTCGCTCGACATGACGCTGGGAGCAATCCAGGCATTGCTGGACCTGCGAGATAACCCGAATCAGGATTGCGGCGAGGTCAATGCGCTACTGGATGGCCATATCCAACAAGTAGAGGCCCGCGTGGAAGCGTTGTTACAGTTGAAGAAACACTTGGCCGTTTTGCGCGAGAGGTGCTCAGGCGCTCGACAGGTAGAAGCATGCGGCATCTTACAAGGGCTGGCAGATTGTTGTAGCCAGGCCGTTTCCGCCTCAAATGCGCCTGTGGCGTGACCTGCCAACTGCATGATCGAGCTTTCGCTTAGCGTGCTTTATTTTCCGTTTTCTGAGGCGACCCCATCCAGCATGGACTTTACGCAGTAATTTGGATAATAACCCTATGGTATGGATGATTATGGTGAATGGTTTTATTATCGATGCCAGAAGAGCCACCTATGAAATCCAAGAGCAAGCATATAGAGCCGGCATTATTCCTTATATTCCCTCAAACAAAACAACTGCTTAGGTAATTAAGTTGTCAATATTTGATATATATCAAAAAAGGATATACAATACTGTTATGGTCTGGAAAATAATAATACCAACCAAAGTTGGAAAAAAATATTAAAGCTACCAAAATCGGTTCAGGCTGCCGTGTTATTGTTGGTTCGCCATCTTGAACATCATGGCCCAGCGACTGGTGGGGGTTGGAAAAATTATAGCAAGTTACAAGGTATGCCTGGAGATAAACGCCACTGCCATCTGAGTAAAGGGAAACCAACTTATGTATGCTGTTGGGAAGTTATCGATAAAAAATTGAAAATTACGGAAATATATTATGTCGGCACTCACGAAAAAGCACCATACTGATGATGTTGCCAAAATATCTTGGCATGGGGGACTTTATGCGGTTCCAATTGAAGTGATGGAACGTTATAAAGTTACATCTGATGATAAGTACATTTCGATTGATGATCTATTTAGTGATTTGACTCAAGAATCTGGTGAACCAGGTATGTTATTAAAAGGCTTAAGATATCGGGAGGGATTGAGCCAGATTGATTTTGCTAAAAAATTAAACGTCAGTCAAACCAATCTTTCTGCCATGGAAAATGGAAGACGTGCTATCGGTAAAGAACTTGCGAAGCGAATCGCTGATCTTTTTGAAGTAGATTACCGAATCTTTCTATGAAACGGTATTTTTAAATTTTTGCGTCAGGGCGCAAGTTCCGGAGCGCTAGGCCTATGGGCTGTTTTTTGGTATATCGAGAATCGCTCTCCATGCAGTTTTTTATTCCCTAAAAAACGATCACAGCGTTTAATATTATTCTTTTCTTGAGCCTTATTTTTTAATGCTCGCCCCAACTGAGTTAACGACAGCTTTTTTTCCCTGAGTAAGGCATTGATAAATAAATTAAGAGTATTAAATCGTTTTCCATGGATAGTACTTGATAGCAAATTGTGTAAAAATCGCTTTATGTGCATGAGATATCCTAATCAAAATTGTTCGCAAAACTATTTGATCATATATCTTCATGCACTGCCACTTTTTAATATCCCTATTTATGAGGGGAGCCCTCAGGGCCAAAGTGGTGTCTCTAGAGCCGCAGTTTCTAGACTTATGAGTTCTCAAGCGTACTGTGGAGAAGGCTGATTCAATAGGATTAGTTGTCCGTATGTGGATCCAGTGCTCTGCTGGAAAGTCATAGAAAGCCAGCAGCTCCTCTTTGTCTTTGACAAGGCACTCCATGGCCTTTGGGTATTTAGCACTGTAGAGCGCAACTGTATTATCAAACGCCTTATAGGCATCTTCTCGCTTTTCAGCCATCCAAATCTCATGTAGCGAGGCTTTTACCTTAGGCTGCATAGACTTGGGAAGTTTGTTCAACACATTAGCTGTTTTGTGCACCCAGCATCGTTGATGCCGGGTTTCTGGATAAACCTTGCTTATCGCTCCCCAAAACCCTAAGGCACCATCCCCAATCGCTAATTTAGGCGCTGTAGGAAGACCGCGTTGACGTAAGTTTAACAGCACTTCTTCCCAGCTAGCCGTTGATTCCCGATAGCCATCACAAACGGCAACAAGTTCCTTTAATCCGCTCTCGGTGACACCAATAATCACTAGAAGGCACAGTTTATCATCCATACGAACCTTGCTGTAAATACCATCTGCCCACCAATAAACATAGCGTTTGCTCCTTAAATCCTGGCGCTGCCACTCCTTGTGCTCATCAAGCCATTTTTCCTTTAAGCGGGATACTGTATTGGCCGATAAACCTCGCGCACTCTCTCCAACCAATGCCGATAAGGCATCCGTATAATCACCCGTGGATAACCCCTTTAAATACAGCCAGGGAATGAGTTCTTCCAGGCTTTTAGTACGTCTTAAATAAGGCGGCAATAGCTGGCTGTTGAAGTGAATGCCTGAGCCACTGCGGTCCCTTACCTTAGGTACCTGAACTTCCACCTCGCCGATTCCTGTCTGAATCTGGCGAGAAGGCAGATAACCATTCCTAACCACTGAAGGACGGCCATCCAGTAAACGCACTTCAGAATAGGCTGACAGCATCTCGGATAACTCCGCTTCTACTGCTTTTCTTATTAATTCCTTGGCTCCTTCCCTTAACACCTCAGTTAACGGGTCTTCTAGACCTCTTTCTCTCTCTGGTGCTGACGCAAGCTTTAGACTACAATCCTTCATGGCGTATCTCCTTTGTTGATTTTTGTTCCCGCTAAGAACAATCAACAGAATACGCCACCTAACTTAACTTGTCATACACCACTTTCGACTATAACTCTTTAATTTTAGCGCTCTTATTGGTTGCGATAGGACGAAAGTTACCCTCAGGTATTACTACGTGTGTAGCTACTACGTTATTAGGCGTTGGTTATTGCTCATCAGATGCGTCATTTTGAATATTTAAATTCGGGGCTTGGGGAGTAATGGAACGGCCAACCGACTTAAGGATTATTAGGATCTCTTAGTGACCTTAATTTTCCATCTTTTACTTCATCAGGCATTGAAAATGAATATCGACCAAGCATATTAAAATGTGCTTTTGCAAACGGTGATAGTCGCACTTCATCTTCTTCATTAACAGGAAAGTTATCGCTCTTTAGCTGATCTAGCGCTGCATCCATATAAATAGTGTTCCAGTGAACCAAAACATTCAGCACTAATCCTAGTGCCCCTAATTGATCCTCTTGGCCTTCACGATAGCGTTGATGTAGTTCTCCTCTTTTTCCGTGAAAGACAGAGCGTGCCAAGCTATGCCTTCCCTCTGTCAAATTCAGTTGCAATAAAGTGCTACGACGACAGGATTCATCATGAATATAGTTAAGCATATGAATAGTCTTATCTATACGCCCAATTTCAGCAATCGCCTGCGCTAATCTTGTTGGTTTATCACCAACCTGAAGAGTTCTCATAATCCCTGTTGCTGGTACTCGGCCAAGTTTTAAAGATCCAACCAAACGCAACACATCATCCCAATGAGGAATAATACGATCAAGATTTGCACGATGTTTAGCCAGAATATTGAGTTTGCCATAATCTGCTAGTGGATCAACCCGCCAAAAACGAGCATCTCCCAAATCAGCTAATCGTGGACTAAAACGGTATCCCAAGAGACGAAACAAACCAAATACAATATCACTATATGCACCTGTATCTGTCATGATACGAGTAGGTTTTAACTCTGTTTGTTGTTCTAGCACTACTCCTAGTAGAATCAAACTGTCTCGCAATGTTCCAGGCACCGTAACATCATTCAATCCCGTTCTTTGATTTGAAAGTAAATTATACCAGGTTACCCCACGCCCTTGATTAAAGTACTTTGGATTGGGAGCTGAATGCAACGAGCGGACAGGTACAACAAAACGCATCCCATCAGCAGAGGCTATATCTCCACCACCCCATTTTTTTGCTAATTTACTCTGGTTTTGTGCCGCAACTAATATGGCGTTAGATGCCGTTATTGTCTCATCGCGAATATAATTTTGATCAACCCAGATCAAGCGATCTCTTTTTAATGCTGGAATGTCTTCTCTAACAAAAGGTTCAAGTCCAGTATTACAAGCTTGGGCGAGTAAAACAGCACAAATACTGATTTCTAAATCAACAGCCCGAGCATTACCTTCATTAATATGAGTAAATGCTGAAATAAAGTTAGTTCGCTTAGCGATTTCTAGCAATACTTCAGGCAAATCTACACGAGGAAGTCTAGATTTAACTTCACTGCGCAATAGTTTTAGCGATTCAGGCTCATCTAACTTGTCTAATTGGGTTAGGATAAGCTCCTCATTGCCTTTAATCAGATCAAATCTTATAAAAGGGTTATTATCAAAATTTTTAGCTACCAATTTATATGTTTCATCTAATTCATTAACAAACTCCTGTAAATAACCATGGGGTTCACTTGTTAAGTTCAAGGAGCGACAAATCACTGGGCGTATAGCTTCCCACTCTGTTCCTCCATGAAGATTGGCTCTAGGATCAGAATAACGCCAACTTGGGCTAACAAAGAGATCGCGGCGTTTCAATGCTCCTTGTAATCTCTCAAGAACACAAAAAATATACGCAGTTTTATTGAACTGATTTCCTTTATCCAGAACATATCGTTTCCATGTTTTGCTGACTAAAACCATTGGTGCTTCTTTTTTTGATTTATTTTTTAACCAATCAAGAGCCTGGATAATGGGTTTTCCTGCTTCATTGCCCTCAAAGTGAATCACACGAAGAAGTGCCGGCAAAAAATTTTTAATTGTTTGTTCCTTATCTTCAAGTTCTTGATAAAAAACATCATCCGGCGGCTGAATTAGTGCATTTGCTTCGGTAACAGCAATTATTAATTCCTCATATCCAACGGTATTAAAGATTTTATTACGAACTTCTTGATCAGTAAGATTGTTATCTAAGACAACTTTGCAAGCATCAATCAATGTAGCTGCAGCAGAGTCTAAATCCTTAATTGTTCGTAATCTCTTTTTATGATTAGAGCGCTTTGCTTTTGAAAATAGCTCACTTAAGACAATAGATAATATATCAAGGGCATCATCCTGTGTCGTATCTTCAAAATGATGAGCAAATGCAACTAAGGTTGCCATCTTTCTTTCATAAGGCTTGTAGTGGTCTAATATGCCTGGACACTTTTATAGGTTAAAATATAACCAATAGGAGTGAAAGTAATGAATCAAAGAAAGAGACCGTATTTTAGTTTAGAATTCAAACAGGATGCTGTTCAGTTGGTGCTATCAAAAGGCTATAGCATTCCAGAAGCAGCTACAAGTTTAGGTGTTTCGATTAGTGCCCTAAGGAAATGGGTTAGTATGGAAAAAGGGGCTGAAAAGAAAGGGGCTAGTACCTCAGGCTCTCAGCTGAGCTTAAACGAACGAGAAGAGTTGTTACGCCTCAGAAAAGAAAATAACAAGCTCAGGATGGAGAGAGAAATTTTAAAAAAGGCCGCGGCAGATTCAACCGATCATTGCAACACCTAATTTGTTATAGTTAACTTTTTAGGAGAGACGATGGTGCGTGCTTTATCAAAACGGAGTTTTACAGAACATCAGCAAGATGTAATTTGGTCTTTATGGTCGCAAGGCAAATCACTTAGTGAAATTGGAAGACAGCTTAACAAGCATGCGGGTTCAATTTTTTGTTTCCTACAAAAATCCGGTGGTATAAAGCCTGTTAAATCTATTCGCTCAAAACAAGCATTAACTTTGTATGAACGGGAGGAAATATCACGTGGTTTATCAGCAAATTTATCTATCAGGACTATTGCAAAGACATTAAATCGCTCACCGTCGACTATATCTCGGGAAATAAATCGTAATGGAGGAATTTCAAAATATCGAGCCATATTAGCGGATAAACAAACATGGATAAGAGCAAAACGCCCTAAACAATCCAAGCTCCAAATTAATATACTGTTGAATGATATAATTGCAGATAAGCTTTCAAACAAGTGGTCACCAGAACAAATATCTGGTTATCTTAAGCGTACTTATCCGAATAATACTGCTATGAATATTTCTCATGAATCTATTTATAAAACACTTTATGTCCAATCTCGAGGTCATCTAAAGAAAGAACTATTGACGCATCTGCGGACACAGAGAGTCATGCGGCAGTCCAAGAAATTTAACACAAAAGGTAACGCACGAGGCGGGATTATAGATGCTGTATCTATTCATGATAGGCCAAAAGAAATTGATAGTCGCACTGTACCAGGTCACTGGGAAGGGGATTTAATCTGCGGCTCAAATAAATCTTACGTTGCTACATTAGTTGAACGAACATCTAGATTCACTTTGTTAGTTAAGCTTACAGGTAACGATACAGCCAGTGTTGTACACGCTATTACCAATAAAATTATAGAGCTTCCAAACCAGTTAAAAAAATCGCTTACTTGGGATCGTGGAATGGAATTAGCAAAGCATAAAAAATTTACAATCGACACTGAAATAAAGGTATATTTTTGTGATCCTAAATCGCCTTGGCAACGAGGAACCAACGAAAATACTAATCGTCTATTGAGACAATATATGCCTAAAAAAACAGACCTAGGTATTCATTCTCAATTTGATTTGGATCGAATTGCTAAAGAATTAAATGAAAGACCTAGGAAAACATTGAACTTTCTGTCTCCAGCAGATAAATTGAACGAGGTGTTGCAATGATCGGTTGAATCTGCCGCGGCTTTCTTTGCTCAAGAACAGAAATAAAATATGAATTTATCAAAGAGCAAGAGAAAGCCTATTCGATTAAACTGTTATGCAAAATGATGCAAGTTAGCCGAAGTGCTTATTATCGCTGGTACTCTAAGGGCCACCATCCTAAACCACAAGACACAATGCTTGAGGTTAAATTGAAAGCACTCTTTGGAGACAGTAAAAATACATATGGTTCCAGACGACTAGCCAAGGAATTAACTGCCCAGGGATTTCCCGTGGGGCGTTACAAAGTTCGTCGGATAATGGAAAAGCTGCGGCTAACTGTACGTTATCCAAAGCGGTTCAAACAAACGACGGATAGTCGACATGGGTTCGAACTGGCCTCTAACCTCTTGAATCGCCAATTTAAGGTGACTGCTCCGAATCAGGCTTGGACCACGGATATTAGTTATGTATGGACTTTGGAGGGCTGGGTATATATTGCAGTCGTCATGGATCTGTATTCACGCCAAATCATCGGTTGGGCAGTCGATGATCATATGCGCACATCTTTGTGCTCCAAAGCTCTGCGGATGGCGTTTTGGCGCAAAAAACCCTCTCCAGGATTACTGCACCACTCAGATCGCGGCAGTCAATATGCGAGTTATGAGTACCAGGAGCTATTGAAATTAATGAAAATGCAGCAGAGTATGAGTCGCAAAGGCAATTGCTGGGATAACTCCCCTACAGAGCGGTTTTTTCGAAGCATCAAATATGAATCCTTGAATTATCATCGATTCGCTACTAAAGCCTGTGCCAAGCTTGCTGTGATTGACTATCTTGCCTTTTATAATGGTAGACGGCTTCATTCAACTTTAGGCTATAAAACACCGTTAGCGTTTGAACAGGAGTTTTATCAGAGAATCGCTTGAAACTGCTCAATCAGGAGCGCTGGACTGCGCGGGATTGAGGAGTCGACAAACCGCGGAAGCGGTGCGTCAGCAGGGATAAATTTTGTTTAGTAAGTTGTTTAAATAAGTGTCCGAATTTACTTGACCATTACAGCTGGTGTTTTTGTTCGATATAGAAAGAAATATAAGGTCACTACCAACAGCAATCACAAGAAGCCTGTATTTGAAAATGTGCTTAACCGTGAGTTTACTGTAACGTGTCCTGATAAGGCTTATGTGTCAGATATCACCTACATTAATACTCAAGAAGGCTGGTTATATTTAGGAGTTGTCATTGACTTGTTTTCCAGAAAAGTAGTGGGATGGAGCATGGGGTCTCGGATGACATCCGATCTGGTTTGTAACGCTCTGAAAATGGTTATTTGGCAACGAAAACCAAAACGCGGGCTGATTGTTCATTCTGACCGTGGCTCGCAGTATGCGAGTCATGACTATAGAAATCTTTTAAGTCTTTATGGATGTGTTGGAAGTATGAGTCGAAAAGGTGATTGTTGGGACAACGCTGTGGCTGAGAGCTTTTTTGGAACTTTAAAACGAGAACAAGTCCAATGGAAACAATACCAAACTCGTTATGAAGCGCAGCAAGATATTTTGAGCTACATTACTATGTTTTATAACAGTCACAGGATGCATTCGCACCTTGGCTATATGAATCCGAATCAGTTTGAACGGGTTTGGGGGGAATTTAAGAAAATTGCTTAACTGGGTGTGTCAATTTACTTGACCACCTCAGTGTCTGGTGGCATCTTAATGGCAGATAATGTGATTTCTCATCAATTGGATCTTCAACCAATGATTGATCGTGCACTGGAAGATAAAAGAGTTGATGCTTTAGTGGTACCAATTGGGCAAGGCATACTTTTATGTAGAAAGTTGTAACAAATAGCTCGTAGCTACTACTCGGTCACGCCACGTGCATAGTCATTGCCAGTTTGGGCTGGATATGCCGGGAAAACCCAATAATGCAGCGAAGCCTTATTCCTCCTCTTTGACCTTTAATAAGAATTTGTTTCTGAAAATAAGCCTCCGTATGTATTGAAACTGATCTAACTAACATAAAATCAAAAACTCATTGAAATTGAATATTTATGAGAGGACAGGTAATATCGGCCGACTATTGCGCAGTGTAAGAACTTTAGAGGGGATTTACCCACTTATTACATTTTTATTTTTATAAGAGATTTTATCACCGACAATTTTCTCGATATCGGCAACATGAATCCTAGCTTTACTAGCCTTAACCAGATTGCATAATTTCATTATATATTCATTATTTGATGTGGGATTGGTGAAGGCTAGTAACTCAGTACCTGCTTTAGTAAAAGGTAATATTGACAGCTGGATCTTACTACTTTCTTGGCTTGCTTCTATGATTATAAGCTTTTTACAGTTAATTAGGGTGCAGCTATTTCTTTCACTAAAATCTATACTACATAAGGCCTCCGAATTAGAAATCAGACCAGAATCCTTTAAATTTATAATATCTGTATAGGTCAGCTCTTTAGCTAAAGAGAGCAATTCATTTGTATTTAAAAGACAAAATTGATTATTGATGTTAATAGCATAAGCGGAGATTGTGTTAAATAGATTTGCCTCTTCTTTTGAAAGATTCTTTAGCAATTCTAAAGTACGTAGCGAATATGATTTGGGCTTGCGGATTTCACCTGCAAGCACTTTAGCCCAAATATTTTGCATCTGCTCATCGCTTATATCTTCTATGATATTAAAGTATCGAGTGATCCAATCTTCTTCAACTTCTTCCGCGGAAATTGCCTCATCTTTATTCAATTCATCAGCTGTCTGAGAGATGATGCTCTCAATATTGCACTGCTTTTTAATACTCTTAAATTCTTCTCTGGATTTTGCTCTATTTAGAATTTCACCATCCGATGAAAATTTTACGACAAACCCATTCCCTTGGTATTCTGCTTCTTTAATGGGGACAGGACTTTTAGCAATAACTTCTGTGAAATCTTCCATCGCTTGCAAATGAGCCGTGGTATTTCTCTTTGTAATATAGGCGGTAAAAAGACAGCCCAAACCTTTAGAAATTGTCACAATTAATTTCTCTAATGGTTTGCTTATTCCTGCCAAGTCTTTGATTTCCATACAGCCCTCTTATAGATTTACCCTCTTTTAGTGCAGGACTAACTCATAAATTAAGCACCTGACTATAATTGCGAGAAAAACGAATAATTACTATATATTGTAGCGTATCGCACAAGAAAGCACAATATATGTGATTTTTGGTGTGTACTCTATAAACCACACCTGCCTATCTGCAAAGCTGCAGCATACTCGCCCTGAAACAATCAAAAGTGGCACATCAATTGGTATCAGAAAACACTATATCTGAATTTTTGCTCAGCATTTCATTTATAGAAACGGGCAAATAGTGGGCTAACTACTGTGAAGAAAACACAACCGTCCTGTTTCAACCACAGATATCAACAAGAAATCGGTTATAAATCTGATTATCTTCTCAAAGTAAGTATTTATCAAATTTATCAAGAATAATTACTCTATAATTTATATGGGACACCAAAGTCCCTAGCGTCACTGTTTGGTAAGTGGCGAAGGTAAGCAGACCTTGCAGCTTTAGTGAGCGGTGCTCAGGGCTGTAAAGATCAAGGCGCTTATCGCTCTCAGGAAATATTGCGCATAAGTTCCTGAGCGACGTAATTAAACGCGTCGGTAAATAAGGACGGGTTTAAACAACCTGCCGGCAGGTTTGTTTTTGAGTAATTCAAATGAAGCAAACTTGTATAATTAATATCTCAATAACTATTAACGTGAAGTTTTACCAATTTGGTTTAATGTTAACGTTGACGCTTTTTGGATATTAATGTTTAAGCTTGGCGAGAGCTTCGATCTCGCCCCTTCGGGTTTAATTACACAAATTTAGCTGTAGTAATTCAAACTTGATCTGACAGTTGCAGATATATGTAAATTCCCCCATTTATCTTTAAATACTACTGGTCTTTAAGTATTGATACAGTGTTTCCCGGCTAATACCTAAGTCGCTGGCTACATGCGCCTTTTTTGCTCCAGCCGCAACCTTCTCCCTTAACAATTGAACTTGCTCATCAGACAAAATCTTTCTCCGCCCAGGATAAGCACCACGTTTTTTTGCTAACTCAATCCCTTCTCGTTGTCGTTCTTTAAGAAGGGCACGCTCAAATTCAGCAAAAGCTCCCATCACCGAGAGGAGTAAAATAGCCATGGGTGAGTTTTCACTACTAAAGGTTAGATTTTCTTTGATAAATTCTACGCTCACATCTTTAGAAGTTAAGTCATTTACTAAATTACGTAAATCAACAAGATTACGGGCGAGCCGATCCATACTATGGACAATGACGATATCGCCATCTCGAACATAAGCAAGTAGGGCGTCAAGTTGGGGTCGATTAACATCTTTACCGGATGCTTTATCAATAAATGTTTTATCGAGTTTAATGCCATCTAACTGGCGATCCGGATTTTGGTCAAAGCTGCTGACTCGAATATAGCCTACTCGTTTTCCGCTCACGGTGCTTCCTTTAACGAAATGTCAGATTGAACTCTATGACGTTTGTGATAAATTGTCAACAAATGATAAAAACATATTTTTCTGACACTGTTTTGAGGCCTTAGCCTGACGTCAAGTTAGGGTATACTTCATACTGACGGATATAGGATGCAGAACAACTAATGTTTTCATTAAAATAATCATTAGCCACTATATTAATAGAAAGTGTCTAGGCACTCTGATGTAACGATACAGGAGCGTTACCGTTACGTTACTCCGCTTCTTTCTTCTTCATTTGTTTTTTAATTTCATCTAATCTGGCTTTCGCTTCTACGGCCGAAATTTCTGCATCATGCTTTGCTTTATTGGCTTCACCCAGCTTTTTATGCAGCATCTCCTTTTCATTTTTCAAATAGCTTATTTCGGCTTCCAGGATGGCAAGCTTTTTGTCAGATTCAATCTTATGCTGCTCGTAATGTTTATTGGTTTCAGCAATTTTTATTTCCAGATTGAAGTTTTTCCCATTCAATTCTTTTATTTCTTTTAGAGCATCTTCCAAATCGGCAGTTTTTTCTTCCAGAGCAACATGCATTGAACTTTGCACTTCTTTGGCTATACGAACAAATTCTGACTGGATAACATCCTGCAGCTCTTTAGATATCTCAAATTCGGATGTACCAGCCAAGCTTTGTTCCTCTCTCCATTGGCGTAAGTATTCATTAATAGTGGTGAAAGATCCCCCTAAAACTGCCCTTAGCTTTCTAACCGAAGGTTTTTCGCCAAGAAGCTGTAACCTATTACATTGCTGCGCCACATCATAGAAGCTAATTTTAGCCATTTAAATCTCGCCACGTAACATTATTGTAACTAAACTCAATGTTACAACAGTGGAATTGTAGCGTCAATTATAAGGAATCCAACAAGGGTCCTTTTGATCTCATTCCTCCCTCAGAAAAGAAATAGATTGGCTCAGTGAAATTTTAAAAGAGTCACTCAGATGGAATTAATTAATATTTGTAACGAAACAGTATCGTTACATTTTAGATATAGATCGAATCCAAGTAGAAAAATTTTTCTGCTATGAATCAATATGCACTGAGGAGAATATGAACAAGATACATTTGCCAGTTAGATATTTTAAAGTTTGAGGAAACACTTTAGCCTACTAGTTGAATAAAACCACAAATTTTCTATGTTATGAAATCGCACTATCGATGGGCACCAGGGTAAACGCGCCAATTGATAGCAGTGTAATATCGGACATATCAATTGTCTCAAATTACCTGGCATGATCCGACTTGGTTTTCAGCTAATCTATCGAAAAACAAGAAATCATCTGCTCAACATCCATTTTTTTTATCTCTTCGATAGCATCAGATACAGTGAGTTTCTGGAGTTCTATCAAATCTTGAAGAGCATTAACTATCTGTTCATAAAAATCAGCTTCTGGATATAATGTGCGAAAATGATTTTTCAACTCCCGTATGTTTTCCCCTCTTAAGCCACTTGAATACAAGAGGCGCACACCCCATGCTTCATAGGTATTCAAGGAATTTATTTCAACAATGGATTGTTGAGCGGATACTCCCTGCTCACGTAAATAAATCAAAACGTCAATATGCCTTTCAAGCATACGTCTAGGCGAATTATATGGAGGATGCCATTGATTTAATATTGACCGATTAAATCCGAATGCGATTAATTTATCATATAACGATTGTTCTATTTCTACCTGAGGCATAGAAAATAACTTGTATTTATCTAAAATTTGACTGGTAAAGTGGTCCGGCATTGGTTCTCTCCAAAGCAAATCATCTATAGCGCTATTGATAAATTTTATTGAAACTTGAAATTATGATCGTTAAGGCCTAGGCTACGGCCCTGTCGATGTTATTAGGGCTATCACTATAGGAGCTAATATTAAGAACAATATTGCATTTCCCAAATAGGATGATATAAAGATGATTTTTTCTCTTTTTCCAAGCGTATTCTCAAATAGGCACCTCTTGATCCAGTAATCACACCTAATTGGCCGTTAGCGATAACTTTTTGGCCTCTTTTTGCAGGTACTTTATAATATCTGCGAATATACTGCATGCTCATTAGCACAACTCCAGATTATGATACAAATGCGTGTTACCATCCCCGCTTATTTGAATAGATTATGACTGTTTATGACATAAGGAATAATTTCCAATGAACTATCTTATTGAATTAACTGTACTAAATACAAGAGAGGAGTGGCATCGTTTTCTTTGATTCTCAGAAGAAATCATGACATTACGAAGGCGTAGGTATTTATAAAAAGTTGCTCGGGTTATTGCTAGTTGCTCACAAATTTCCGAGACACTGAGTCTTCCCTCTTTATATAAAAGCTCCGCCGAATGCGCAGTGGCTAATGCTTTTTTGGATAGTCCCTTTGGTCGTCCACCTTTTTTGCCTCTGGCTCTTGCTGCTTCAAGACCTGCTATCGTTCTTTCTTTAATAAGCTCTCTTTCAAATTCAGCTAAAGACCCGAATATATTGAATATCAAACGACCTTGAGGCGTGGTAGTGTCTATTGGATCATTCAGGCTTTTTATTCCAACACCTTTTTCAAGAAGGGTGTTCACTAAATCAATTAAATCCTTAAATGATCGTCCTAATCTGTCGAGTTTCCAAATAATCAGGACGTCTCCTTTACGAATTTCTTTTAACAGAAGTTCGAGAGCAGGGCGGTTTATTAGAGAGCCACTAATCTGGTCTTGAAATATTTTTTCACAGCCCGCTTTTTGCAGGGCATCAATTTGCAGATCTAAATTTTGACTGCTGGTTGAAATTCGAGCATAGCCAATTAGCATTTGAGATCAGTTCAATAAAAGGTTAAAGCAGTATAAATTAAACAATAATTAATTGAAACAGTTATTTGAACTCTTTAAGACCCGCAAAATCAGCTTGCGGGATAAATTTTGAAGAGTTTACAAAAACGGTGGTTTTATTGAACTAACTAAGGATCTATTTTTGAAAACATAATATGAAGGCGGGCCATTTCATAATAAATTGCTTGCTATAGTAATATTTGCTATAGTAAATATTACTATTCAGATCTCATATTATGCGAATTATAAAAACAAAAACTTTCTGTAAATGGGCTATGAAGAATGAGATTAGCGATAAACGCCTTCTCATTGCTGCTCAGGAAATAGCTAATGATATTTATGAAGCTAATTATGGTGGTGGGATCATCAAAAAAAGAGTCGCTAATAAAGGAAGAGGGAAGAGTGGTAGCACTAGAACAATTGTTGCTTTCAAAAAGGGTAAAAATTGTTATTTCATTTTTGGCTTTGAAAAAAATATGAAAGATAATATATCCACTAATGAGGAGCGTGCTCTTAAAATTTTTGCCAAATCTTTATTCGCTTATTCTGACAAAGAAATTGCTGGATTGTTAGATAGCGGTTCGTTATTGGAGGTACGTGATGAGTAAGATTATTGAGGCTGTATTAGAAGCCGCCAGGGATATTCGTTTAGATCCGATTACGATTAGGGAAATTGAGCTTTTGAATGTCAGTGAGGTTAAGGAACTTCAGGCGAATGAAATCAAAAAAATGCGAATAAAAGAGAACCTGAGCCAAACAGTTATGGCTAAGATATTGAATGTAACACCCTCAACTTATCAAAAATGGGAAAGGGGAGAAGTGCATCCTAGAGGGGCAAATTTAAAACTATTGAGGCTAGCTTATACTCACGGTATAAACTATATACTCTAAACAAGAAAGTCTCGTAAATATGGCATTTAATTTAGAGAGTAACTCAGCAATTGCAATAAATGTCCCTGCATAGGTATGTAAAGTTTTATCGTTGTTACCCACAAATTGCCGACAGTGTCG
Organism: Legionella quinlivanii; assembly: GCF_900461555.1. NCBI lineage: Bacteria > Pseudomonadati > Pseudomonadota > Gammaproteobacteria > Legionellales > Legionellaceae > Legionella > Legionella quinlivanii. The sequence goes on from NZ_UGOX01000002.1 coordinate 24,954, forward strand.
GCACAATCGTAAAAGCTGGCTATAAATTCAATAGACAGACCACTTATACAAGCATAGCGTTAAACGTTACATCGTCCAAACTTGAATTCACCTAATTCGAGGAGTGACGCTCATCTTATTATTTTCCTTGAATGAATGAGAATAAAGTGTCCAGGCATATTAGACCACTACACTGAATACGAAACAAAACTCATCGATAAAAGGCTCTTACACGAAAAATTACATGAGATTCTTTAGCTCTGGGTAAGTTTGATGAGGAGGATTGAGCGAGATCAACATCATCGATAGAAAGATCAGGCATAGGCATTTAATCAAAATTTTCTCCTTCTGAGCGACGATGTAATTATGTGATAAGCTCTTGATCTGCTTGCCATTTGTAGATGCGGGTCGGACATAAATACCTTGTGTTGATCCTGGATATATTTCCAAATCACTTATTAATAAATAAGCGTATAATTTATCGTGATTGATAATAATTTAAGCATGATGTAAAATTCAGATTTTTTTTGAGCACAAATAATTCACATGCATTATTTAAAACTATTAGCGGAACTAAAAGTCAGACTGAAAGCAAAATCAGAAGCTCTCAAAAATTTACTTGCTGAATATCAGCCATTCGATGTAACGGATTATGAAATTGAACGTTGTATCCGGACAATTGATGGTATTGAAGAAAATTCGGCTTACTTGAATTGCACACAATCGATTGATTCAATCGCTATTATGCTGCCAAGCAATTTACCACTTTATTCTCTTTTAATTTTTGCAATTATTCCCTCATTCCTAAGCAAATCAGTTCATGTGAGACCTAATTCAATTCTTCAGGAACTCAATTTAATATCTAGAATTTATGATGAACTCGATTTGGATAATTTATTTCCCAACGTAGGGGTTGTGAATGAAGAGCATGCTGGATTTGAAAAATATATCCGAAACGCCAACCTGGTAATTTTTACAGGGAAACCCTCCAACGCCGAAAAATTCCTGAAATTAATGAAGCAGGACACTTTACTGATCATCAATGGTGCAGGACATAATCCTGTTGTAGTCACTGAAACAGCTAATATTGAAGAAGCCGTAAAAGGTGCGACTCTTTTGAAAGGCTTCAATAGTGGTCAGGATTGTGCTGGCCCTGACGCCATTCTGGTTCACCGCAAGATAGCTGAAAAGTTTATCGAACAATTTCAGCAGGCATTTAACAGCTTGCCCGCGGGAGCTTGTGATGATCCTAATACAATTATTGGGCCTATTCACCGATTGAGTGAGCTTCAACGTTTAATGATGCTCATTCATCAAAATAAAAAGGATATTCTTTCAGGTGGAATAATCAACCTTAATACGTCCCAAATAAGTCCCACCATCATTGTGCGTGGAATCGAACGCTATCCGAATTTTAAAGAGGTCTATGGCCCTGTTGCTTTTATTCATCCTTATAAAGAAGATCGGGATTTAAGTCTTTATTTTAACGATTTAGATGGACAATATAGTGCTAACAGGATGTATGTTAGCCTTTATGGCGATAGCGAGTACATATCCAGCAGGGATGACGCGGTCAACCCGGGCCGGCCAGGTAATGTCGGAATTGTCCTGAAAAATGAAACTATTCATGACGTTGAAATAGGTTATAAAGCCTATGGTGGCTATAGCATGGGAGCGTCTGGTATAGTTAAAAAATCATCGACGGGAACGCAGCGCGCAGCGATGCCGATTCTTATTCCAGAGGTAATTGTTAAATATCTGATTAACAACCAGGATTTGCCTAAATCTTATGAGGAAAAAACTTCTCAACCCAGAGGACCCTCTATCTTGCGAAACAAGAATGATATTGAACCTATTGTTCTTGATTTTCAACAGACAGTGACCAGGGCTTTCGGTGATCTTCTTGCTTTTGGCTTTGTGTTTGGTAGCGCCGCAAAAGGAAAGCTTAAAGTGAAAGGGGATGATTGCGATGATCTGGATACTTTCGTTTGTTTAAAGAATGAAAGTCCGGAAACTGAGGCAATTTATCTTGAAGAGCTAAAGAAATTACACTACAAATACAATTTGAAAGTGGATGACGTCTTTCCAGCTGAAATCATGACTCTGGAGACTCTAAAAGAGGCAATTTCCAGAGCGAGCAAGCATGATGTATCCATCTGGAAACCCATCGAAGGCCAAATGTTCGATGATTTATTTTGGGTTCATTCCCTGACAGACAAAAAAACGGGATTTATTGGTGATGGTAAACTTATGTCCTCTTTAATTAAGTCGGCTCAAAGCAATATCTATCGTTGGCAAAAACAAATTATTGCAGAAATCAAAGGAAGTTCCACATTACCTCTACATTTGCACAGCACCTTTTCAGGCTTGGGCAAAGATCAGATTATTGAAAAAATGGAAAAAATGCCACCCCACTTGGTGGTACATCTTGGCTTGAATTATATAAATGAAAATAATAAGAAATTTGATCAATCTATTCAAAACTCAATTCAAGCGCAAAAGGAAGGCATGGGATTTTTCCAATTACCTACTCCTGGACAGCGTTCAACGACTCCTATTTTACCCAGACCTGGCGTGTTAAATACTTAAGGAGAATCAGATGAGAGCATCCGACCTGATAGAAGAAATTTTACTAGAGTCATTAAATGACTACATGAAAAAAAATAAATTGGTGATCAGTAAAGTTGAGGCAGGCGCATTGGCAAATCAATCCGAATTTAGTAATGGTTTAACAATCACAATGGATGATGGCAAAATGGTGGAAATTCTAATTTATGAGTCCGAGTAATGACAATTGGCCACCATTGTAAAATTAAGAAAGCAATACCTGAGGACGCACAGGCAATTATTGAATTTTTAAATGCTGTTGGAGGAGAAACGGATTTCCTTACGTTTGGTCTGAATGAGTTTCCAATTTCTGTGGAAGATGAAAGCAAAATTATTACTGAATGCATTAGCGAAGAAAGGAATTTAATGTTAGTTGGAAAAGTAAATGATCAGATCATATCGCAACTTTTCCTAGAAACGTCTGCTCAATCCAGATTGAAGCACATTGGTTATATTGGTTTAACTGTGCTTCGTAATTATTGGGGGCAGAAAGTGGGTTCAGAAATGCTTGCGCAGGCAATTGAATGGGCTAAACAGAAGCAACTGGTCAAACTTCAGCTTCAGGTCCGTACAGATAATCATCAGGCAATTCAGTTGTATAAAAAATTTGGTTTTGTTTGTGAGGGGACAGTAGTTAAAGCCTTGAGAATTGGAGAGCATTATTTCGATGATTTTTTAATGGGGTTGATTATATGAGTTTCATGTGCTTGCTGATATCTATTTAGGAATTGCACATACATTTTGCATTGCGTTCAGCGGAAATCCATCTTATCATGCTTCTTTGTCAGAATCAGAATACAAACAATTTAAGTAAGACTATTTAATGAAAGAAATTGATGTACAACTTTTTACCGCTTGCGAAAAGGGATCATTGGATACGGTAAAAAAAACTATTATGCTGGGTGCAGATGTCAACGCAGAAAATCATCATCAATTTATTTCATTACATATCGCTGCGCGTGCGGGTTATGTCGATATTGTTGATCATTTATTAGATTGTGGCGCTTCAATTGAGGCCAGGAATCAGAATGATAATACGCCTTTACATTCAGCTGCATATGGAAATCAGCCTGCAATGATTATTAAATTAATTAAAAGAGGCGCTAGTCTTTCTGCCGTGAATAAAGATGGAGATACACCACTCCATTCTGCTGCTTGGAAAGGAAATACTGACGCTGTCATCACTCTTCTTCAGTACAAAGCGGATATAAATAGCAGAAATAATGATGGTGACTCCCCTTTGCACCTTGCTACCTGGAATAATCATACCTCTACCATGAGAGCCCTGATTCAAAAAGGTGCAAACCTGGAGGCTGCTTCTAATAGCGATGAGACCCCTTTGCATTTGGCTGTAGCGAAAGGACATTTGGCCGCTTTTGCTCTTTTGTTAACCAATTCTGCTAATGTGCGTGCTCAGAATAAAAAAAATGAAACAATCTTTGATATGCAGGAGTGGAGTTCTATTATTCTAAATATGACTCATTTTATACAAGAGTTATCAGCCATTTATTTAAGAAAGTTATCAAATCCCTGCACATTATTTGAATTAGATTTTTTTTATTTTATCAATAAAATATTTTTCACTGTTCTATGTAAATTTGAAATTATCAGTCAGTCAAGTCTAATCAGCAATTCTGATAAAAATATTGGTGTAATCTTTCAATCAAAGAACGAAGCTATAGAGACGATACTTGCTAATGTTTTCTTCATGTTACCCGATTTTAAAAAGGAAATAGGATTATCTGATGGTTATCGAAAAAAATGCTCAATACTGTTGAAAGCCACAGGTTTTTTTAAACCTGGTATAGAACTTTTTCCTGAAGATAAACATTGTAATCAGGATATGGTAGAAAAAGAGTTTGACAAAACATTACTATTATCAGAGTTAGTCGATAACGAATGTTTTAAGTATATCTGATTCCTCCAGGTCCGCGACTTTCCATGCAAGAATTAATCATGGAGAAAATCGTTTTAAAAATTGAATTCTCATCGTTGAGTTGATCATTTGGCTGCAGAAGACTGTCGTTTTCGTTGTAATTCTCACCGCCAGGAGTTTCACAAATCAAACTCTGGGCCAATAAGTATAAATCACTTTGCTTATCCATTGCAGCAAGCTCTGCATCCCCCTCAATGATTTCAGCCAAGGGAATATTATGCTGAAGCTGATTCAATATTTTCTCAGCCATGCTAAGAAAATTATTAGTAAATGAATTAAAAAAACAGCAGGATCGTCGTCTTTTAAGTTTGTTTTTCTCAATGATAACAAACGTTTCAAAAGCTATAATGTGCTTTTTTTGAAGGTCATTTTGCTCTATAGGAATAAGATCTACGAAACGATTAAAAAGCATTTGATCTGTTAATAAACTATCCTCCTCTTTTTGTATCTCACGTTGAAGATTAACTATTAAACGATAACAGCCGAAATCCCCCTTTTTATAGGCTTTATAATAGAATATACAGGCTTGATTAATGCGTATTACCTGCCTTTCAGGAGACAAATCAGTAATTTTCGCTAATTCGAGATTCCCCAGCCGATAATAATCATTTGCTGATAGATCATTTCTTTGGGCCAGATAGGTTGAGTAGACTTTAAGAGCATTTTCACGATTATTGGCTTGTAGTTCCAGTTTAAATTCAAGATATTTCAATTTGGATAAATGAATTAAACACTCGCTGTCGCTGGTTACGAATAAATTAATCAGAGCTTGCCGTAATTCATTTTCAACTTCAAAGTCAAGTAAGTAAATAATTCTATTATATAAAAGCTGGATTAAATAATTGGGGTATGAAATAAAAAGCTCCGAAATTTTTTCAAAGTCTCCTTTGTCCAAATACAAAGTAAAAAGTATCTGCTTACTTTTTTCAGCATTCGATTTAATGCAAGCCTCAATCAATTGTGTAGGGCTCATTCGAGGCAGTAGACAGTAGGCCTTATAATAAAGCTCGATTGCTTTGCTGAGGTTAGTGGCCGCTCCTTGTCCTTTTTCAAACATAGAGCCTAGCTCCATCATAGCTCTGGGGCAATTTAAGCTTGCAGCTTTTGTATATAGCTGAATTGCCTGGCTAAAATTTCGTACCCCATCAATCCCTTGCCGGTGCATTCGGGCTAAATGAAGAATAGCCGTTCTATTGTTCAGAGCCGCTGCTCTTTGATATAAATTCCGAGCAGCATTAATATTAACAGGTCCTCCCAAACCGCGCTTGAATAATTCAGCTCTTGCAATCATCGCTTGAGTCCAGTTTAAGTCAATTGCTTTGTCATAAAATTCAATTGCAAGATCAATATTTGCGTTTATATTTCCCCAGCCATTTTGATAAATTTTTCCTAATTGAAAACTGGCTTTAGGATTATTTAAATCAGAGGATCGCTTTAACAACTCTATAACTGCAGGGTAGTCAATTAAAGAGCTAGTCCCCACATAAAACAGTTTTGCCAGACAATACATCGCCATATTATTATTTAATTCGATTGCCTGCTCAAATAAATTAATGGAAAGGTTAATATCGATAATACCAGTCACCCCCCATTGATTAATGATACCTCGAAGGGTTAAGGCGCTTGAGTAACGAGGATCGGTAGGGAGGATTGCGCTGATTTCTTTGTGAATAAGTTGTAAATGAGCAACAGAGATTTTTTTTTCGTCATGTTGCTGAATCAATAATTCATAGGCATTAATTTTCCCTTTAAGAGCCTGGTTAATTAAAAGGGATATAGAGTGAATGGGCATTTATAAAATTTAAACACAAAGATGCATTATTCTATCAAAATGAACAAAATATGTAAATTTGACGAGGCGCTGTGACTTTTCTACATGTTAGCCAACCGTGAGGTACGGGCATCCTTATAATATCACCACCTGGTGAAGGTATTATTTTCCCATAAGGGATCAGAAAAAGGTTGTTTAGGAGCCAAGCTAATTAACAACAAATGAATAGACAGAACTATACCCAATAATACACCTTTAACAATATTTCACATATTATTCCAATCTAAATAACCTCAGTAATAGGATTTGAACGTTTCTGTACATAAATAGACCAACCAGTCCATTTATGATGACATTCTGTTTCTGCTGGGTCTGAGTCCTTTGTGAGTCCAAGTAGGTAAGTCGCATATTCTTTAATCAATTTTTAACCTGAATTTTATTTTTACACATTCTGCAACTTAAGACCAAGTTGTCAATCTCATAATTGGGTACGGAGTTATCTTTGCGGACAATACAAAGGCTGTTTTCTGTTGAATCACCATAGCGCTCGCATTGACAATGGTCGCTCTTATCGATTATTAAATGTCCTTGATGATTTCAATCGAGAAGGCCTTGCTATCGAAGTGGATTTTTCTTTGCCGGCAGAGCGCGTAATAAGAACACTGAATCAGATTATTGAATGGCGAGGCAAGCCCAAGCAGATTCGTTGTGACAATGGACCTGAATATATCAGTAAGTTGCTCAAGCAATGGGCTGATAAAAATCAGATACAGTTGGTTTTCATTCAACCAGGAAACCCGCAACAAAATGCTTATATTGAACGCTATAATCGTACTGTGCGATATGATTGGTTAAGCCAATATTTATTTGAAAGTATTGCAGAAGTTCAACTTCATGCGACACAATGGTTGTGGACGTATAATAATGAACGCCCTAATACCGCTATTGGAGGCATTCCTCCAAAGAAAAAATTGGCACTAGTGGCCTAAAGCTCTACTTTTAACTTGGGTTAAAAATGGGGGGATTACCATCGGGCAAATCGACTAAGTCTGATTAAATCGTATAACTAAACTTATGCCGACTGGCTGCAGCATCCACCAGGTTTTCCTGCTTCGCTATTATGAATCGCAAATAGATGATAAATTACAATTAATCAAGCCGATTAGGGATATTATGGTTAACCCAGGATTCTTTGATAAACCAACATTTCTGGAAAATGGTCACTCTGATATTTCTATTTTAGAAACGTTACGAAGTGAAATTAGTGATGAGGAACGGAATGCTTTCATTGAACAAGTTTCCCAGCTAAAGAGTTTTAACTCCAAATTCTATCAATTATTATATAATCGCTGGCAAATTATTATTCATAGAATAGGACTCGAAGAAAACAAAGCTAAAGAACTCGTAAAAGCTACACTAATCCACGCGCTTACTGATTATCATCTGCCAAGATCATATTTTACCGAACAGGATATACATCAAGTTCATTTAGATTTGGATATATTGTTTACACTGGCTAAATACGATAGAGATTCTCAAAATTATAAAAATGCCTACGACAGCATTCAGTCCATCTTGGGCAATAAGAAGTTTGAACCAGTAGAAAAGAGGCTTGCCAGCTGGCTTACTCTTTTAGATAAAATAACGGCAGAACAAGGTAAAGCTTTCAAAGCTTTAGAAATTTTATTGAAGCAATACAAGGAACATTTCGAGAAACCCCGCAAAGAACATGAAGAATTCTTGTCCAATGAAGAAATGAAGTTTATTTAGAACTAACCAGGATACTGACGGGATCAAATTCCAGTTACATTTTAAACTAGTAGAGATTCAAGAGCTCATTAGAAGAAATCCAATAGTTACTCTTGTTAATCAATTTGAATTATTTATTCGCTCGTGTTATCATATATGATAACAACAGAAAGTAATTGCAATGACCTGGAACATCGAGTTTTATAATGATTCTGTAGAAGAAGCTATTCTGGAAATGCCTCCAAAAATTCAGGCTAGAATGCTTAGGCTTCTAGAATTAATTGAAGAGCACGGAGCAAATTTGGGGCCACCACATACTGAATCCATGGGCGATGGTCTTTTTGAAATTAGAGCAAAAGCCAAAGAAGGTATAGGTCGTTCTCTTTATTGTTACATGAAAGGGCGCCATATTATTGTGTTACTTGCCTTTGTTAAGAAAAGTAGCAAAACGCCTAGGTCTGAACTTGAATTAGCGAGAAAGAGAAAATCGGAGGTTGAAAATGAGCATTCAAAGCCTAAAAAATAAAGCCCTTAAAAATCCTGAAGTAAAAGCTGAGTACGATTTATTAGAGCAAGAGTTTGCTTTGATAGATACATTACTTTCCATGAGAAGAAAATCTGGACTAACCCAGGAAGAGATAGCAAAAAAAATGGGAACTCAAAAAGGGAATATCTCACGCTTAGAAAAAGGTAATGGGAATCCTAGCTGGAAAACAATTCAAAATTACGCACATGCCTGTGGATTTGAAGTTTCTATGAAAGTTAAAACCATGTCTTCGCAACATAAAAATAATGTCGCTAATTGAGAGAGGAGGGGAGTTATTGTCAAATCTGGTGTATGCCCATTAGGCGGCCACTCTGTCTGACTGTTTACTAATTTGTACTCCATCTACAAATTTCACATTATTAATAACCAAAGTTAATAAGTTAAACCCTCTGATTTTAATCCAGCGTTTTTGAGCGACCTCCATCAGTTTAAATACCATGGCCAAAGTGGTGTCTCTAGAGCCGCAGTTTCTAGACTTATGAGTTCTCAAGCGTACTGTGGAGAAGGCTGATTCAATAGGATTAGTTGTCCGTATGTGGATCCAGTGCTCTGCTGGAAAGTCATAGAAAGCCAGCAGCTCCTCTTTGTCTTTGACAAGGCACTCCATGGCCTTTGGGTATTTAGCACTGTAGAGCGCAACTGTATTATCAAACGCCTTATAGGCATCTTCTCGCTTTTCAGCCATCCAAATCTCATGTAGCGAGGCTTTTACCTTAGGCTGCATAGACTTGGGAAGTTTGTTCAACACATTAGCTGTTTTGTGCACCCAGCATCGTTGATGCCGGGTTTCTGGATAAACCTTGCTTATCGCTCCCCAAAACCCTAAGGCACCATCCCCAATCGCTAATTTAGGCGCTGTAGGAAGACCGCGTTGACGTAAGTTTAACAGCACTTCTTCCCAGCTAGCCGTTGATTCCCGATAGCCATCACAAACGGCAACAAGTTCCTTTAATCCGCTCTCGGTGACACCAATAATCACTAGAAGGCACAGTTTATCATCCATACGAACCTTGCTGTAAATACCATCTGCCCACCAATAAACATAGCGTTTGCTCCTTAAATCCTGGCGCTGCCACTCCTTGTGCTCATCAAGCCATTTTTCCTTTAAGCGGGATACTGTATTGGCCGATAAACCTCGCGCACTCTCTCCAACCAATGCCGATAAGGCATCCGTATAATCACCCGTGGATAACCCCTTTAAATACAGCCAGGGAATGAGTTCTTCCAGGCTTTTAGTACGTCTTAAATAAGGCGGCAATAGCTGGCTGTTGAAGTGAATGCCTGAGCCACTGCGGTCCCTTACCTTAGGTACCTGAACTTCCACCTCGCCGATTCCTGTCTGAATCTGGCGAGAAGGCAGATAACCATTCCTAACCACTGAAGGACGGCCATCCAGTAAACGCACTTCAGAATAGGCTGACAGCATCTCGGATAACTCCGCTTCTACTGCTTTTCTTATTAATTCCTTGGCTCCTTCCCTTAACACCTCAGTTAACGGGTCTTCTAGACCTCTTTCTCTCTCTGGTGCTGACGCAAGCTTTAGACTACAATCCTTCATGGCGTATCTCCTTTGTTGATTTTTGTTCCCGCTAAGAACAATCAACAGAATACGCCACCTAACTTAACTTGTCATACACCACTTTCGACTATAACTCTGAGGAGGGGGGGTATGTTAACCTCCAACTGATTTGCTAAGTCTGATTACTGTGATAATCAGACCCAATATACTAACCGTTCAAAGGCCCCCATTTAATACCTTTATTCAATAATTGTATTGCCCCATAATTTCATAAACTACTACAGCCTATCAATGGGCTTCGGTGCTTGGTATCCATGGGTAAGCGGATCACTTAATTATTTTATTTAAATTAGCTTATCGCAATTTGATGAGCAATAACTTATCTATTTTTTCTTGTTAGAAATAAAAATCCTTCCCTCATCAATCTTATCAGGTAAGCACAAATATGTTTCGAAATGAGAAGTACTACTTGCGACTAAATATTACCAATGCAGTGATAATTTTTTATGCCATTACTCCCTGATCAAAAATAAATTAACCGACCTGGCATCCTTCGTACCAGCCGCAAGAGATGAACAAGTCAATTTAAAGCGGAACCTTTCGGGGATTATGTGTCATTGCCAGTTTGGGCTGGATATGCGGTAAAACCCTTATTTAAAATAAAAGCAGATATGTCTACCCCATTCCAAGAGCAGGCTTGATTTGATAGAAATAGCCACTAAGTCTGATTATCGTATAATCAGACTTAAATTATGTTCGGTATATTTTTGAAACAATCCGAGAATAGCTATATATTCTAGGTTGAATCAATCTTTTAAATTCATTTTAATAAATTTAAAATTCTAACATGAAAGGGTGTTTGATTCTTGACAGGCTTCTTTCAGGAAATCAGCTGCATTAATTGTTTCCCCGCCCACAATGATATTCCCTTTATCGTCAAACGACATACATAATTTTCCCATTGGAAATAATGCTGAAGAAAGCTTTGCCTTATTAGCAGCCTCTTTTAGTATGCCAGTAAGCTGGTAGTCTAATTCTATTTTAACTGATACATCGGCATTGAGAAGCAAGGATTCTAGGGCCCCCATAAAGTGTACATTCCATAGCGGATTTGTTATTGCCAGATCTTCCATGCAACTTTTTCTATTTATTGTTCCCATCGCTAACATCATTGGAGTTAGTTTTTTTTTGCTGGCCAGTAAAGCGGAAGGCATAAGCTCTCCAGTTAAAATCTGACTCCAATACCAACTTGCCGCATTACGTTGACTGCCCGTAATTTTCATAAATACTCCTATTAAGTTTTAAAATTTTTCCATCGCTTTTCGATCGCAAGTATATCACTTTACCCCTTTGAAGGGATGGGTGCAGCGATGGATTCCCGCTGGACGTTGAGACAAATTTGCTGGAGAGCGGAGTAGAAGATTTAGGAGCAGGAGAAAGTCCTGCTGCTCATCAACTACGTGCTGATAAAACCGCTTAGTGTATACGGAGTTCCACCTGTATTCCAAAAAGAATGAGGATTATTTGATGGTCATTACGTGGGTTCATTCAGTCACCTAAGTGTCTGTCTGATGCAGCACCTGCTGAATCTGTGCATGAGCTGGGGTGATTGTTCGGTATTCGCTCTTATCCTATCCTAGTGTTTCCAAAATCCTCAAGCGTTCCTTTATCAACACCGCCGAACCTTTATCTGCTTCCACGAAGTCATAAGCTTGTACCACTAGCACTATTAAACTAGTTGATCTTTAAATTTCGCTACTTTTCACACCATGATTTTTAATAGCGAACCAGTCTCTTATGGATTAGCCCACTAGCGGTTTGTAATGATTATGCCATTGGAGTGGAGCAATATAAGACAATCTGCTAATATTTTATATAACTAAAAATGCTGATTTCTTTTCAATGAATAAAAAAATATTAGCTCTATACATAAAATTGTTATCTCAGAAGCCAGGATTATGCGTATTACATAATCATAATGATGTTGCTTTTTTTGAGCAGTTATTGCAAGTGGTTAGTGAATTACCTGCAATTGTAAAACATATTTTTATCGAGCTCCCCGATGATTATAAGCTGGGTGACTCTCCAGCTAATAAAGATTTTCTATTTAGAGGCAAAATAAGAAAGTATTTAATAAATGATTTTGAAGATACTGATACTGTAGCAATTTATTTTATTTTATCGCTAGTACTTGCCACAACTAATAGAGAGGTTTTTTTCATTGATTCGCCTAGTAGAGATAAGCAATCTATTGAAGAACGTGATGTCTATATGGCAAACCGTGTAAATTATTTTAATCAAAAACTCGCAGCCAATGAAACCTATTTAGTGATTACAGGTTTCGCGCATTATAATTTAGCCAAACTATTACACTGTGCTACTCTTTTTCATACCTCCCTTCATCATCAAGAGCTGCTTATTGATGACGTTAAAATAGATGAAATAGGCAAGTCTGTTTCAATTAAACCTCTTTATGCAGCGGAGGTAACAGGTTATGCAGATGCTTTTATTTACTCACCACAATCTCTTTTTCAAACTACAAATCCGCTGCCTTTGATTTATCCTGGGGATTATTTGTTAAACTCAGCAATTATTGAGGTGGTTGCGCAGGCACAAAAACGAACGAAGTTAGGCTTGTCATTAGCTATAGGCCGCTCACTGGTTAATGCTTATTCAAAGCAAAACTCAACCATTAATTTAATGATCCATACGACGTCTTTCACCGAACAAGACAAAAGCTTTTTTTTTGATTTTGTTAACAATTATTTATTTAATAACCCGTTGTTTAACACTTGTTTAAAAACTAATTTTTTATCATTGGAGTTACAAAAAGATAATATTGCTCTAGTGTTTGGTTTAGGCATTGTATTTAAACAATTTTTAGTCACTTTGGATACGTTCATCGATGCTGGTTTAGAAGCGGTAGAAAATGCCAAACAAAATCAGGCCAAGATTACCACTAATTTAAATCTGCTTTTCAAATCTAACCCAACAAAGGTTAATTCGAGCGAAAAGATAACAAGGGATAGTGATCAACTGATTTCTCATGAGAAAAAATAGTTTTTGGTTCCTTCCAGTAGAAAACCATCCCTGATCGTACCCTGATTTGTCGGACACCTGCTAAGAGAGTAAACTCTCAATCAGAGGTGTAAGCATGCACAAGAAAGAACAAAAAATTTGTAGCTCGTTTTTGTCCATATAGAACTCTGTGACTTTTAATCACACTGCAACAAAAGATGCTATTAGCAGACAAGTGTTATTTGTGACCGTATGTCACGTGGTTTACAGCCTCATTCAGAATATTATGCAATATTGTCCTGCTGGTGTTTTAACTTAGAACGTCTCATAACCGTTCCTCTTCAATAGATAATCTAAATGGAGTTAATTTTGAGCTATATTATCTACCTCAACAACCAATGATAAACCATCCCGATCCAGTAAATCCTGCAAGCAAAGACGTACAAATTGCTTTTTTGAATAACCTAATTTATCAGCATACTCTGCGGCCATTTTTGGACTAATAAATTTACGACCGTGTTCAATATCGCATAAATTTTGACGGGATATACCTAGAATTTTCGCAAACGCCACCTGTGACTCATCTTCTCCCTGTCGTATAGCTAAAAGAAAGGAGCCTAGCGTTAGTTTTTTGCCTGTTATTGACTCAATGAAACTTAATGAATCTTTTGATTTCTCAGTAATCATGCTTATTTACCTCCAAGACCTCAACTATTTCCATCTCACCATTTTTTCCAATCTTATAAATAGCTCTATAGGATTTACTCAACCTGATAGAACGTTGTCCGACCCTATTACCTTTTAATGGTTCATCATGAAATCCTGGGACTTTTCTTACTTCTAATAATCCATCATGTGCCACAGATTCTATCCAACCAGCTAATTTTACTGCAATGTAGGGCGGGACCTTTTGTAAATCTCGCTTCGCGTTTTTAGTTAAAACTACTGTGTAGATGTTCACATTCAGATTTCATTGTTTGTATGAGTAATTGTACCCTTACCTGGGGTACTTGTCAAAATTAAATAGCCTAATTACCTTTGGGAGAAGGTAGGATTTCATTACTCCGCTCTACTGCATTTTAATATATCGCGATTTATCCGGCGGCCTATATGCCAATACAGTAAGACCCCTGCCCTATTCACTTCATGTAACGTTTTTTGCCGGGTGATCTGAATCAATTGGCTCACATCAGAATATAATTGATCTTCATTTATGTGGGATAATTCTTTATCCAATTTTTTATCTCTTATTTGAATGCGGAAGTATTAAAAGACGAGAAAACACTAGAAGATGCTATCTTAAGTGATATAGAAGAATTCTTATTAAGCATGGGAAAAGGATTTACCTTTCAAGAACGCCAGAAAGTCATTGAAATCGATGGAGATTTTTTCAAAATAGATTTATTGATGTTTCACAGAAAATTGCGATGTATGATAGCAATTGAATTAAAAAAAGGTAAATTTAAAGCTGCAGATAAGGGACAAATTGAATTATATTTACGGTGGCTTGAAAAGCATGAAATGCAGCCAGGAGAAAATCCTCCTATTGGAATTGTGCTTTGCTCCGAAAAATCTGATGAGCGTGTTGAATTATTACAATTAGAGAAGAGTGGTATTAGAGTTTCTCAATTTATTACAGAACTACCCCCAAAAGAAATATTTCAAAAAAGATTACATGATGCTATTGAGCGCGCCAGGGAAAAAGAAACAAGTCAAAAGTTGTTAGATCAAGGTTAATTTCTTCTATACGTAATTTACATTCTCAAAGCAACAGGGCACAATGTACCCTCTTTATTAAGAGGGTACATTAAATGCTTTGGAATGATAAATTGAAACTATTAATTGATTCTCAACAACTTACTCCGTCAAAATTAGGGAAGTTAACCAATATTAGTGTGAATACAATTAAATCTTGGTTGGTATCCAGAGAGTCAGCAAAGTTTAGAACCTTATCTCAAAGAGACTTCAATTATATTCAGTCTGTTGTTTTGATGAACCAAGTCAGCAGTGACCAGGATAGAGAGCATTTAATATCTGATAACACATTCAGCGTTGAGTACCACTTAAAAAATGGATTAGAGTGTTTGACTGAACACTTAAACAATGCTGGAAGCATGGATAGTAGAGAGGTAAAAAACATTCTTGAAAATTTTAACTGTGCATATCAAGACATATGTCTCGCAAATGAGTTAATTAGAGAGTACTTCCTAGCAATAAAAACTCATCGATTGCAACAAAAGAATAAAGACAATGAACCTAGAGAGCAAGCCCGAGTACATCTTGAAAATCAATAGATTAAACTGGCTAGTTCCTTCTTACAGCCTCAGAACCTATTACACTATGGCAAAAACATTATAGGAATTAAGGGATCCCAATGCATATAGCACCAGATTGACATGAAGAAAGTCATGCTCAATTAACAAGCCCAGCACTTCTGATTGATCGTAAACTAGATTTATTTGGTGATATGAGGAAGCCGGCTCATTTTGGTATATTGAGCAAATTTCACAGAAAAACTGTATAGTAAAAATGGAACAGGAAATAAAATGATTGAACAGCTAAAAAAAAGAATATTAACATATTATCTACTCTCAAATATTGAACAAGAGGTGTGGATCTATCAGGACAGGATCAATTTTGTGAAAAAACTTCTTAATAGGGTTATTTTTTCCACTGGAGTGTTGGGAGTACTATTCCTGGTTTTGTTTATGCTTGATTATAAATTTGCATCTAAAATAGTGTTTCCTTTTTTCATGGCTTCTTTAATTCCTTATTATTTCTATGCAGTTAGTTGCCATTTATTAAGAAAAGAAAAAAATAATACATAAACTCAAACGAACGCCCTAACAACCAAAATAATACTAAGTTGCATAAATTCAAACACTGACGTGATTGTTGAATCGCCCCTGATAAACTCTTGCTACGTCTGATTAACCGTATAATTAGACCCAATTTATTTATGGAAAAATTTACAAACTGAATTTGACCTGACAGACACTTCTGAAAAACCGACAACTATCAGATCAAAGTTTGAACTATAACGCCTTGTTACTACAACTAATATCGCCGCCTTGAGACGCTTGTTCAAGTTGACCTTTCTTAAAGGAAAATGGTTGAAAGCGAAAAACTTAATACCATCCAGGATGGCCGAGCTACTTTAAGTACACTCAAAAAATAGTTTCTCTAGATTAATTTCCTCTTCAAGAGAACTGGTTGGTTCTACTGCTGGAGGAAATAAATCATTTAACAGCAAGGAAGCTCTTTTCATTTTGTCTTTACCATTAGAAACGCTATTAAACGCATCCGGATTATGTCCACCATTACTAGTTATAACTTGATTAATTTGCTCAAAAGTTAAGAAAGTATAGTAAAATTGATCTCTACCACAAATTTTTTGTAACTCTCTCGTTAATTTTGACTGATTGACTATAGGAACTTCTTCAAGACACTGATTGCTCGAATAATATAGCTGTTTGGTACCCTCATGAAATACATAAGCATCCTCTCCATTTGTCATTTCTAATGTCATTTGAAAAAGCTCTCTAGCATCTAAACAAAAATGCCTCCGATGTACAAAAAAAATCTTACGCCCTAACTCTGAAAGAGATTGCTTGCCTTCATACGGGGTAAAATAATACAAATCAGCATCCCGGTCATAACCATATGCAATATATTGTTGTTTTTCGCTACGCTCAAGCAACTCTTTACTTGGTGCTAGTGATTCTGGGTAAATTAGTTGCTTTTCATTTACATTGTCATCCTGCTGCCCATCATTCATAAACATCTCCCTGTTTATTAAGAATTTTTAGATTACAAATCCGAATAATCTATATTAATCATATCACTCATAGCTGACGTAGCAATTGAAATATTTGAGCTAGCCTTCGTCTAGGATTAGAATTGTGGCATTTTTTAAAATGGTTAGGGAATGGTAATGGGCTGGTGCTTGCTCTCCTTTTAAAACGTTGTCTTCTTCATCTGCCGAGTGTGCCACAAGCGTGCAATAGCAATAATATCCTTTTGCCAACCATCATTAAAATCCGCCTAACTGGAAATTACACTAAGCCTGATTATCACAGTAATCAGACTTAACAGAGAATATACAGCCCAGGGTAATTTTAGGCCCCACCCTTCTTCCAGCTTATAAAAGCTATCTATTTATCGTCGTCAATAGTTTTTTGGATTTCCACGATATTAAAAAAAGCATTTTTAATCGTTTCACCCAATTCATTTGAATTAGCTCAGGTTTTTATAGCTTTCATTTTGATGATATATTTTCAAACATTTGCCAATGCTCATCAACAATTAGAAATTTTTGTTTTGTATCATCCATCGTTATTCCTTTTCCAATGCTTATATTTAACAATTAACCAGACCTAAGAAAAATTCAGGCTAATTTAGAAGTCCGCCATCCTGCAAGAATGCTACTATCGGTGCTAAGTCTCTTGAATAAACAAAATGGTAAAATAAGAAATAGCAGCAATACAATATCCGACAAAACAAACAAGGCTATTGCCATCCTTTAATTGAAAATAATTAACCAATGTTTTATAGACATATGAAAATGAATTCATATCTTGAAAAGCGGGATATATGCTGCCTATGAGCATAATTACACCACAATACAATGGTAGCATTAGCAAGAAGATACTTAAAAAATATTTTATTCTACAATTCATATTATCTCTTATATTTTTAAAGGCCAGAGACTAATTTCTTCATTATTTAATCAAGAATATGTAATCCATGCTTTTCACTACTGAAAGAAGTTTTAAAGCCATTCCACTGGTTTTTTTTGCACCTGCTTCTCATTTTTGAACATTTCATTTTGTTGTTCTACAAGGCTCTTGTTTACATTTTTAAAAATCCATACAACATTATCTGACATAACTAACCTCAAAAAAATTATATTAGATAGACACATTCCCTTTGTACTGACTAGTGTGTTAATACTTTTTCTAAATCATAATTTTCCCAATTTAATCGGTATCCTCTGTGCGCAAGCCATTTGTCCACATAACCCATAGTTATCTCACCAGCCTCAACACCATCAAGCATTGCCCTTAAAGAATAGAATAATTTTTGTTCTATTTGAATTTCCCATTTCTTAACCGATATTCTTTCCATTAATACCTTTGATTTAATTCCAGAATGCATAAGCCAAGTGCTCCAACTTATAACTCCTGAAAAATTTAAAAACCCGCCCTGTGAAAATTAAACCTGTAATTGTAGTTTTAAATGCATGTTGAGTGCATCCGCAATCTTAACCAAGGTTTCCAAAGAGGGAATAAATGAACTATTGCCGCTTTCCAGACGAGAAATGACCGATTGTTTAGTTCCAATTTTATTAGCCAATTCGGATTGGGTCATATGGCGTTTTTTACGGGCATTTACAATCATTGCAGCTATATTATTAATAATTTGCTCACGCTCATAGTGTTTGGCAAATTCTTCATCCTGTTTAATTTTGTCGTCAATAAATTCATTTAAGGTAAGTGCTTTCATTATCGTATACCTCCATCATTCGTTTTTCAGCCAGTTCAATGTCTTGCTTGGGTGCTTTCTGCGATTGTTTTTTGTAAGCATGCAAAAGAACAATGATTTCTTTTTGAATACACACGTAAAAAAAACGGTAACCACTGCGGGATGTTTTAATTTTAATTTCCCAAAGCGAGCCTTTTATCTGCCTGAATTGCACTCTTGGACTATCAAAGCCCAGCTCTTCAACACTTTTTAAACAGCCGGCAAGTCGTGCGATTTCGTCAGACGGCAAATCATTTATAAATTCCGCCACGGGATTCTTGCCCGATTGTTTTTGGTAAAATTTTATTATCATAATATTTTATAGCATAAATGTGATATTATGGAAAGCCTTTTAACTAAAATGAGTCATGGTATTTAGTTTCTGAATCAACGTTTCAGCGTTATTCAAAGAGGCAAGATATACGCGCAGCTCATTAAGGGGTCTGTGATTTTTTAATAATGGCGTTGCCCATAAAAACAAGATATCGCTATCAGATAATATTTTTTGCACCACATCTGGCTTTTCTTCTAGTAAAATCTCAATTGCACAAGCCACCAACCATTTAGAGGTGGATAATTCACCTTTTGCGATTTCTTCAATAGTTTTGGGAGCAATACTTTTATCTTTGTTAAAAAGAGCCCTGGCTTTTTGGTGCAGTTTTTCTGATTTATTGTGTATGGATAGTAGCTCAGCAAATACGGCTTGAATTTTAAATGACACGTCTGCCTTTACATTCTCGGACAGCCCCAGCTGATTAAGAATGGCCAGTGCATGCTGCTTTTTGTCATCAGGGAGGCTTGCTGTATTTATTTTAAGTTGCCCAATAGCTGCACTGATCATAGCATCATAAACATTCAAGTTAATATGTTCTTCAAGGCAAAGCTTACCCAACTCGTCAATAGCGTCAATAAAGCTGCCCGGCAACCTGATTCTAAAATCTTTTTGTTCAGACAGTGCCTTTGTAGAGAAGTAATGCTCAATCGCCTCCAGATTATTCATGTAATGTTTTAACTCAATGGCTTCCTCCTGGCTTAATTTATCCCAGCTGTCAAATTCATTGCAGTGATTTGCTTGAAATGAACCATAGGTTGTCTTTTTATCAGCTGATTGCACATGAACTCTAGGCGGTTTGTTCATGTTTGCCTTCACGGCAAACGATAATTTTTTCATGAGGCGGCCTCCTGTTAATACATCCCCTTAAAGGGGGATGATATCAGTATTTATAATTCGGTATTTTTTCAATTCTATTATCTATGAATTCAACGAGTTGATCGCAATAAACCCCCTTCATCGGCATATAGGGAATTTGTGGCCATATGATCATGTCTTGAAAATCTTTATTCAAATAAAAAGAAATATTGTATAAGTCTCGGGCTTCATCCAGTTCTATACACACAAAACCATCTAAGTAACGCGCGTGAACTCTCATTGCGAGAGCGTTATCTGAAAGCTCATACCATTTAGATACTCCCCACGACCAGACGATCGCTTTGTTGGTATGGAGCAGTTGTTGTTGAATATGTTCTGGAATAGTCATTGTGTTCTCCTATGTTTTTACTATTGGTCATGAAGACAAGAACAGTATAACAAACCCCAAAACATTATCAACTTATTTGATAAGATTTGTTTGTCAATTAAGTTGATAATATATGTTGACATTCATTGGTGTTCTTGCGATACTGTATCTGTTCCTTGAGAACAATAGTAAAAACATAGGAGAACAACATGTTACCCGTATTATCAAAAGAAAAATTATTCAACTTAGCGCCATCCATCTTCACACAAGCAAAATCTCATCAAACGAGTACTAAGTATTCGCCCATCTCAACCGAGCAAGTCATTGACAAACTCATGTCAGAAGGGTTTTTCCCCACTTGGGCAACTCAGACCAAAAGCCAGAACCAAGAATCAAAAGTATTTGCAAAGCACATGCTTCGTTTTCAACGCCATGATGTCATGCAAAATAATCAGGGACTTTACCCAGAACTGGTTCTCATTAATTCTCATGACGGTTTGTCATCCTATCGCTTAATCGCTGGTCTTTTCAGGGTTGTCTGTGGTAATGGACTGATTGCAGGGCAATCGTATGACGAAATCAGAATTAAACATCAGGGCAATGTGATTGAAAATGTCATTGAAGGCACCTATAAGGTGATAGAAACGGCGAATAACATGCTTGATGCATCGGATGATATGGCTTCAATTCTTCTGAACGATGAGGAAAAAATGATTTTTGCCGAAGCAGCCCATTCACTAAAATTCTCGGATAAAGAGAGAGGCATGAGCGTTAATCCTCAGAGCTTATTGCAACCAAGGCGTTATAGGGATCAAACAGATAATGATCTATTTACCGTGTTCAATATCCTTCAAGAAAATTTAATTAAAGGCGGGATCCGTGGCCATCGTTTCAATAAATACGGTTACACCACTCGTACAAAAACCAGAGAAGTAAAAGCCATTGATCAAAATGTCAGATTAAATCGTGCCTTGTGGACTCTTACTGAAAAAATGATGGAAATAAAAAGATAGTTTCTCATTGGTGAGCAAAGGTTCTCCTTTGTTCACCTCATAAGATCGAAAACAAGCATCAAATTAAGGACATTTTATGAAAATAAGATTATATCATGGTCGCAATAATCCAGAACAAGAAATGGATGATTGGGGGTTTGAGAGTGTAACACTTGATGGCGTTGAGGGGATAATATGGACTTATGGAGTGCCAAGAGTTTTTTTTGTTAATGAAAATGCCTTACAGATAGCCAAGGATTTGACGGGTTGGGATGCATTGGGAGATGGTTTAGAAATGCATGTTTTTGAAGATTTAATTAAAACGAATGATGGGTATTTTGGGGATTGGGAGTTAAGCTAATGTAACCACACTAATATTGCTGCAATGAAAAGCTTACTTAGAGTGGGCTTTCCTCAGTTCACTTCCACCTTTTATTTTCTTTTTTTCTTCAATAATTATCAAAATTGATTGGATAACTACTTCCAATAATCAAACGAATTATGGATTACTTACATGGGTATTAGTGAGTCCAGAATAATAGCTCAAGTGCTGATGAAAAGAGTGACTATTATTAAATCCGAAAGGGCTTCCCCCTGCATCATATGCCCCGAGCATAGGCAATCCGCTAACAGGGTTTACTCTAAAGGTTTCGAGTAAGCTGGAATTGATCAATTGATGAGTAGAAATAGTCGTATGAACTTCCTGACTTATTCCGTGGTGTTTGCTCATAAAAGGCAGAACATGACGTTTAAAATATTCATTCTCAATATAGTTAAAGTGCTTATCTTTCGATGCAATGGCTTTTTGGTATTCAAGGTAGCCTCTCGGTGGCTCTAATACAAAATCTTTAATGCGAACCATTAACTGTATTATTTTTTTGATAGCGTTAATCACTTCAAGATCCTTTTGAAAAAATAGTTTATTATCGAATCGACTGAATTTAACTAAAAATATCCCTTCACAGACGCGCAAAGGAATGCGCTATTTTTTATTTTGTTTCATCCGGTGTAGCTATACTTGTAGTAGCCTTCCATAAGCATTGTGCCGAGTTGTATTTCCCGAATCTACACACACCACGCAATGATAATTGCTTTTTTCATCTCTGCGTAACCATTTGATTGTATTAGAGTAAAAGGTTATATAAATCCAATAGCCTTGCTTTTACATGAAACAATCACTGCTCTACTGTTTACAATAGTAAACAATAATCCTTGGCAAATCAAGGGTTCATCTTCTAGTTTACAATTGTAAACGACAGGTTTACAATTGTTTACGCACAGATGTTCAATATTGGAATTTTATGAAAGGGAAAGATGTAATCTCACTGCGCATCTCCGAGCATGAGAAAGACTATCTACAAAACATTGCTAAAAATTTTGACCTTCAGAAACGTGGTTCTGATGCGCTCTCTTATTCAAAGGCCATCAAAATACTATTGGATTTTTGTTTGCATAATGACATCTTCCCCATGAAGCGGACAGAAAATCCACTCCAGGAAATGAGAAGGATGCTCGAACAAATTCATGCCTCTATTCCCCACTTGATGTACCATAATCATTTTCAGAGCTTATTGCTTTCATCAAAATTTAACGATGATTCTTTAAATCAGATTAAACAGAATACGGTCGATTATTTAAACGGTAATTTTTCTGGGTTCCAAAATATTTCCTATAAGGAAGTTAGATTCAAAATGAATGGCATTGGTTTGAAAACAGTTCCGCTCGAACAGGGAGAGTCCTTATGGAAATAACAATTGATTTGGGTGAAGACACCATTGATTCATTGAATAAAATATCTAAGATTAAGGGCAACGCCTTTTCAACGGCTGCCGCCGAAATGGTATCCTTTGGCGCACGCATCTACCTTCAGTCCCTTGAACAATCCAAAGAGGACTCCACTACAAAGCTTTTGCTTGAAAACAGTATTCGTTCTAATGAAATTCTGACCGAGTTACTGCATATTGTGTATGACAAAAATAAATCAAAGATAGGCGCCTTTGACGCCGATACAGCGTTAGCCCTTATTGAGCGCATGGTTTCAAACTTTAGGAAGGGAGTCTCTTAAAGCTCCCTTTCCATTTCACGGTTCAATGGTGAATTGTGTAATTCATTGGATCGATTATTTTCTATAAACTCTTTGCTATAAGAGCGCTCTTTAATCCGGTTTATTAATTGCTTATTTAACTCTAAAAACTCACCCGTACCCTTTTGATTTAGACGCTGATCCTGGTTTATAAGCGCTTGAAATCTATCCGTTACCAGGCTTGTTTTTTTATCAATTCCTATATTTTCTACTTCACACTGCTGTTTAAATTCATCCAAGCTTATTCCTTGTGAAAGCTGTTTTCTTAGCGCATCTCTACCCTCTATAACAAGAATATCATTTAAATCGGTATTCTCTTTTTTGGGTATGATAATGGATACTTTAAATCCAGCGTCATTCAATCGCTCTGCCGCTCTAATGATCGGGTTGGTCTTTTCATTTTTTGCATATTTATAGGTAGCCTGTCCATCATTATCAACACAAAGAATAACCTTATCGGGCAAATTCTTAGTATCAATATTGGCAAAATTGGCTTTACCCAACACCGCATATACCGGCGCTTTCTCATTCACATGGAGAATGCTTAACCCAGTTTCTACCCCTTCAGTTAAATAAGCCGTATCGCCTTTTCCATTATTATTTAAATTAACCACATGATTCGTGATTGAACCAAATGTTTGTTTTACAGGCTCGCAAGATTTATCTTTTCCCCCGGTGCTTTTGTCTAGCTTTGTGACTTGAACATGATGAATGCCCCCCTGCTCGTCCTTACTAAATGCTAAGAGTGCTGGGACGTATTTATCGCCATTCTGCGTACGGGTATACACTGAGGGGCAATAACGAAGGTCTGCCTGGTTATACTGATCTAAACCCCGATGAACCAGTAGATATTTTTCGGCCAAGCTTCCTTTGATTGGAAGTGATTTCTGAAACAAAGATTGAGCAAGATTGCGCTTTCCTTCGTTTTTTAGCTTATCCTTTGATTCAACCTTTGCTTTTGGCGCTTTTCGCTCATAGTCGGGCATATAATTTATAAACCGCGCGGCATAGTCCAATGCGTCTTTAAAGCCAGATAAGCCTTGCTCCTGCTCGATGAGGTGAAAGAGGTTTCCTGACTCCTCCGTTTCAAAGTTATGCCATAAACCGGTGTTAGTATCTATTTTCAGACTTCCCTTCGTCCCATAGCGATAACAATTTTTAGTCGATAATTGGTGATTGGGTTCACCTAACAAACTTTTTACTAGAGGCTCAGCCACTTCTATTAATGCCTCGTAAACTTCTTCAGCACGAATAACAGGATTAAGTTTGCCGTCATTTTTAAGCCTCGCATCAGTATTTAATAGGACGACATCCTTTTTTAGAGCGACTTCATTCTTTTTATTGATGACATTAGAGAGTATCAATTGTTGCTTTGAATATTTCAGGCGATAGTGTTCTGCTGTTAGTACAGCGGATGTTTTATCTGCATCCCTCTGTTTTAGTGGATCTTCAAGACGCTCAATAAGTCCGTTTAAGTGATCGGTATAGATGGTGGTTTGATGACTCGCGCGTGTTAAATCAATTTCATGTGAACGATGGGTGGTCACCACAATTCTATCTTCTAATTCCAAGGCAATCACTAACTTTCTCGTAGCGCCCTGGCTGGAGTAAGCGGTGTTAGTATAGGCATAGTCCCAGTGCTGATCTGACTTCTGGGTTAAATCAAGTACTATTTCTTTTTCCCCATGGTGAAGGATTGCAGTTTGTCCATGCAAACGGGTGACGGCATATTCTTCATTGGCAATGATTCCTTTGTCTGTGTCATTGCGCTTTAAGCGGATCCTGTCTCCGGATGCAAGCGGATATTGGTCGTATTTATAAAAGGAGGGCATCGTTTTAGGAAGAATTGAGGCATTTATGGAATAGCTGGTATTTGCCTCATCTGTACAAATCAGTTTATTTCTCTCAGTATCTACCTTTTGTACCGTAAAATACCCATCTTTCTTAGCCACGGAGTAGCTTTTTCCAAATCGAATGACATCTCCAGGTTCAAAAGACTTGGCAAACACCTGATCGGCCTGGTCAATGGTCTTTGAAAATAATCGTCCGCATTGCGTGTCGTTACCTACTATCTGATCTTGTTTTTTTAATCCATCACGGATTAGCATTTCAATCGGCGTTCTATCTTCATGCGCATGAACCACTATCAGGGTATTTTTCTGGCATTCCCCCGTTCTACTTAGGAAGTCCTCTGATATGGCCTTATAAATTGGCTTGTAATTTTTTTTCCCATCGTGATTGCAGTCAATTTCTATAATTGATGAGGTAGGTTGATTTGAATGACTTTGCCGCTCAACAAAGGCTTCGGGATTGATATTTTTTATCACGTCCAAGGCTTGACCGACCTCTCGTTTGGAGGAAAGTTCTGCTGCTTTCTTTAATTCAGGATTGGGATTCTGCCGAACAATCTCCTCCATATAAGCCGTTTTTTGCGATTGGCTTTTAATGGTTAATTCATGAGGGATCCCAGATGCGAGTGATTGCAGCTGCGTGATATCCCCTGTAAACGCCATCCGAGAATTGGTCTCAATGCATTTCTTTTGTAACGCATGATATTTTTCATTATCTATCATGGAGCTTTCATCCACGATTAATACGTATCGGGAATCAATGGGCGTCTCATTTTGTAAAAAACTATCAATGGTTTGTGAGGGAATGCCATTTGCATTTAATTCCTCAACAGCCTTATGGGTAGGCGCTAATCCCAGAACCTTAAATTCATTCTCCGTTGCAATTTCCCTGACATGGCGCATCATGGTGGTTTTCCCTACACCAGCCAATCCCTGAATCGAGACAAATCGATCAGCAGTCGTGGTAATCAATGTAATGGCATCTTTTTGCCCTTGGGTTAGAGAGTCTGGCAGCGATAACAGTCGGGATTTATGTGGCGCAATGGGTGTGACTTGATTTTGCTCTGAAAAGTTGGCATGTAGTATGGCGTCTTCAAGCTCTAAGGCGTCTTTGGTTGTCCAATAGGTCTCTAAGTAAACCAAATCGTTAGACATTCGTTGCTTTAAAATAGGCGCAATGTCTTCAAAATCAGCTTCGCCTAAAGCGTATTTTAGGGCATGGGTCATTAGGTCACTGTGCTTAAAGGCCGCATTTCGCTCCGCACATTTAGCGATGGCATAATGGATGGCTGCTTGGGCAATGTGCGCCTTGTCCTGCGATTTGAGTTCGAGGTTATTTATTAATGCTTTAAGCTCTTTTTCAATGACCGGATTGGCATACGCAATTTCCCGGTAAATTAAATCTGGTTTTTTCTGTTGTACTTCAAAAGCAGTCCATTTCTGTTGTGCTTTCTGTAAAAATTTCTGAGCCTTTACCTCATCTCGAGTAAAGAGTGTTACGTTTTTAGCATTTTCCCCTATCTCACCCATTAAATTACGGTTCAGTTGATAAGGCTCGGCGCAAACAAATGCTTGCAGGGTATTGGGCGCTATTTCTTGGGGGTTTTTACAGTAATCGTAAGAGAAATAATTATCCGACAACATTTGGTGATTTAAAAAAAGGGATTCTGAACCCTGTTGAACATACAGACCTGATTCGGTAATCTTTGAAACGGTAAATGCACTTTTTGGCTCAACCTTTCGTCTTTGCACGTACAACGTGCGATCATTGATTAAGCGCTCACCGACTGTAATATCCAAACGTTTTTCACGAGAAATACGATACTCTTCCTTTGAATTAAGAGAAAATTCACTTTGTTTGCCTAAGAGGTTTTCCAGTACCAAGCTGTTTTTATTTTTCCCGCGAACAATATAATGTGTTGCAGCCCTGCCCTCTTTATAAAAAGAAATCCTATCGCCTATCTGGTAGCAATCAGCCCGCTCTCTTTGTGGTGGCGTCAAGCTGACAGTGCTTAATACAGAAACGGTGGTCGTTTGCCTGGATAATTGCCCCTTATTCATTAAGCCTTCTCTGATATGACTATTAATGGCCTCCTTTTGCTTATTATTGATTGCAACCAATGTATGTTTCTGTTGTTCCTCAGGTGTTAACCTTAGCCAGGCCGACATCATTGATTCGAAATGTTGTTTTTCAACAGCCAGCTTGAGCTCGCCTTTAATAGGATTACTGAATGACTGATGAGAATGCACGCCATTGTCTTTCAATAGCTTAATAGGATTACCTGCACTAAATCCGAGTGTGGAAGCGGAGTTATTAAGTAAAATGAGTTTGCTCTTATTTTCTTTCGTTAACTCACTTAATGCGGATAAATCCTTCAATGAGAGTTTTTGCGCATCATGAACAATGACCATATCTTGTTTGTTTTTAGTCCAAGGAGTGGATTTAATTCGTTTTCCATAGTGGTATTGAAAGCCAGATACCGTATGGACGATATCGTCTTTGAAAAAATTTTTGATTCTGGAAATCAATCCATTCTGAGAGTGTTTAATTTCTTCGCGTAGTTGCAGCGTTTTTAATCGGCCGGGATGAAGCACATAAGGATTTAGTTGCTGCTCTGACGCTAGATTCACCATATCCTGTATCAATTCCTTTTCGGAATGGAAACCATTGACGTCAATAATTTGTATTCGATCAGGGCTTTTGAAAATGTCAGACGCGAGCCCGTACCCGGCGATATGAAGGGAGGATCCAGTTTTTAAATCCTGGGTTCCACTGCTTATAAATTCCTTCTCCAGGCGAAGTAATCCCTTCGTTGTATAATATTCTAATGGTTTTCCCTTCAGCGCTTCTTTAGCAAGAAGCGATTCAATCTCCTGTTCAATTTCTTCATGGCTTATTAATCCGGCCGAGAAGCTCATGGCCTGGCGAACCAGTGTGCCATGCTGAATCTGGGTGGAATATTCTGATAGATGTAATAGCGCATCTGACACTGCTTTTTGAGGATTGGAGCTTAAGGGTTGAGTATGCGTTTTCCTTACCTCTCCCTTCCCTTTATTGTATTTTGATTGCTGGACAATCTCTTCCAAATTCAAACCAAGTCCTGCAATTTCTTCCTTCCAGAGCTGATGTAAGGATTCACTATCAACTTCTACCTTTTTTTTCCGCGTGGATAAATTAGACTTCTCTGCAGCCTTCGCACTCGTTGTACCCCGCTCTTTCATATCTTGTACGATCTGCTCGCGTCTTTTGGAGGTCACCTTTATGGCTTCCTCACTAATCCCTTCGATTTCAAAATTGCCATACCGATCTTTGATATGAATTGAGTAGCCAAGCTCTCTTACTTTTTTGGCTAAAGAAGACATATACACTAGGCCTAAATAGTGTTGATTACTATAGATTAATTCACGAAACCCATGGTCAAGGTTGTCTTTATCTTGTTTCGCTCTTGAGGATAGGGCACGCCATAGACCATCCGAACGCTCCGTCATATTCAGGATAGCTAAGTGCGTATGCAAATCAGGATCTAATTCTCTTGAGGTGGTATGAATAAACGATGCAGCGACTAAGTTTCTAGTCTTTTCAAAGGTTGTTTCCTTGTTAAAGGTAATACGCGCCTCTGCCGCTAACTGTTCAATACGTTCAAACGCAATACCCACT
The DNA here is from genome assembly GCF_900461555.1 of Legionella quinlivanii. Taxonomy (NCBI): domain Bacteria; kingdom Pseudomonadati; phylum Pseudomonadota; class Gammaproteobacteria; order Legionellales; family Legionellaceae; genus Legionella; species Legionella quinlivanii. The sequence continues at coordinate 53,703 of NZ_UGOX01000002.1, forward strand.
GCCTCTTCATGCGCCTTCAATAATCGTTCATCTTTTCCCACCAGTGCTAAAATAGAAACTGATTTCGGTGCTGATAAAGTAACATCAGTCCCAGGACGGTGTTTTCGTTCTCCATTCTCTATGATCCCCAATAGTTGGCCGCTGGGTAATTCGCCACTTAACAATTTTAAAAATTGTTCAGGTTCGATAACACCGGATAAGTTAAGCTGTTTAGCACCATTGCCGAGCCATCTGGACATACTGTTTAAAGCATCTCTATCACTTAAATAGTAATTGTCCTGATTGGTATAATAATGAAGTGCATCATTGGCACCGCCAATTTTTTTTAAAGTAAGCATTATTTTTCTCCCCTCTTGCTTAAAAAATATCTTTAATCACAATGGACGATTCCCGTAACTCAATGGCATTGGGATCCTGGTGACTTGAAGAGGAAATTGCTTTAGGTTCCGCAAAGGGGGATTCAGGAAGTATCAGATCTTTATCTGAAACATCATGAGCCAGTTGTTCAAATTGATGAATTTTTTTAACTGCTTCATCCGCACTTGGATCATTTTGAATCATTAAGGCACTATGATTTACTTTTTCCAAGGCATCAAAGTTAATTGCGCGTTCAATAAGCGGTACGCAAATTACTTGACGGTCTATGTATTTATTTTTTAATCGCGTGATGGGATGGTTTCCTACCAAGCGAATATAACACTCCATGTCATCAAGCGTCATAATATCGCCTTCTTCAACCGTATTTCGTTTGGCACGTTGCGAACCGACTGTATTCCCATCACGTACTGAATCTGGCCCATACGACTGACTTTCTTTCATCTCATTGATAACCTGTGACCCTAAATCTTTGGACACCCATTCCGCTACTTTCGACTTTGGACTTCTAAAATAAATCGAGGTATTGAGTAAATCGGCAATGGCACCAGCCTCATGGGTACCATAGATAAAATCCAATTGCGCGATGGATTGAATGCCAATGGCAACACATCCACCAAACTTGCGAATATCAGCCAATGTGTCAGAAATGGTTTCTAATCGATGAAGACTCGCTAGCTCGTCCATGACAAGCCAAATGCGCCCTTTATTATTGGCCATTAGGGATTGAACTCCCTGCATGGCAAGTCCTAGCCAAAGGGAAATCAATGGCTTTATCTCTTTGTGGTATTTCGAACGCGAGGTAATAAATAGCCATCCTTTATTGTATTTTTTGGGATCGGTTGTATTTTGGATCCACTCTTTAATCGAAAAATCTTCCTTACCGGACTTATCAAGCCCTTCGAGAAAGCGCAGTGCCTTGGTGTAGGTTGCCAATACTGATTTAATGGAAATAGCGGTTTTTTCAATTTCTTTACTGACTAAGTTTTCCGATTCAGTGCCTTTGAGAATTCCCCTTATTTCCTCCAAAGAGGTAGTGAGCAGTAATTGCAGCAGAAACACTGGATCTTTCTGTGCATAATCCCTGATTTTCCATGCCATTGAAGTAAAAATGGTTCGTGCCGAATCCACCCAAAAGGGATCACTGCCTTGTACTGACTTAGGGATTAAATAGGAGGCGAATGAGCCAAACTCCAAAGGATTGGCGCATTCTCTCCACATTTTCCAATTCGCACATAAGGTTGAAACAGGGTTAAGCTCAATATCAATGCGCTCATCAAAAAAGTAGGGCTTAATAGTGCATTCTTTATCATAGATGATTGCCGGTTCACCCAATGCTCTAATCTGATCTAAAAGCATCATCATGGCTTGCGTCTTCCCTGCCCCTGTAGTGCCGTGAAATAACATGCCTTGTTTTTCAGAGTACATCGGCATGGGAATGCGATTTAAAAGCTTAATCTCTGATGCACCCCGTTTGGACCCACTGACCGATTGGATGGTTTCTTTTGGGGAAGCGGCAAGACGTGTACCTGAAACAAATTGATCTTTGGTGTACTTTTCCCCCAATTTAATAAAGAACCGGGAAAAGAGTAATGTAATCAATAGATACACTGCTCCGCCAAAAAATAAAGAAACTTTCGACTTGGAAATAAGACTTTCTTTGGCAAGGCGAACTGCCGATTGAATTATTGGACTGTTTTGATAAAACGCTGCGGTTACCTTGCTTCCGTTCAGGTTTGTCCATAACACTTGATCCTCATAATGCGCTTTGACCAGAATATGACTGATTTGGTTAAGCCCGAATAGCTTAAGCTCTGTCCATGCATAAAATATCATGATGAGTGAGAACAGCACCATAAAACCAAAAATAGCCCAGCCAAAAATTCGATTACTTACCTGGATCATCATTTTGGTTTTGTAATCAAAAATCTGACCCCCACTGATAAATTGCAAGATACTTTGCTTCATGGCCATTAATCCGATCTTTTGGCCGCTTTGGCTTGAGAAAAAAGACGTTCAATCTGTTGTATCAGAACACTTTGTCCTAAACGCTGGGCTTCCATATTAAAAATGAAGAGGGATAAAACGAGGCTAAATACAATCGCTCCCATAAGCAGCATTTCCAAATCATCCAACCGAAATAGAGCAATACCTATCAAGAGTAACAAGGCATAAAACGTCAGATAGCATTTCAGGTAGTGCTTCATTAGCGCACGAATAAATGGTGCTGACTTTAATTCGGATTCAATGGCAACCCATAAAATAAAACCTCGCCCTAATCCACACAGAAGGAAAAAAAGAGGAATTAAATTATAAAGAACGACCTCGCTCATAATGTCTAATAATGCGCTTCGATTCATATGAAAGCCCATAAGCACTAAGAGTTTCACTAGTCCTATGGCTAAAACGCACAACAGCAGGTAGATCTTTCCCACCATTTTCAGATAAGGAATATACACTTGGTTGCCACTGAGTGTTTTGACCTTCAATGTCGCCAATGTAATGGTCAAGTAAATTCGGACACTTATTTAAACAACTTACTAAACAAAATTTATCCCTGCTGACGCACCGCTTCCGCGGTTTGTCGACTCCTCAATCCCGCGCAGTCCAGCGCTCCTGATTGAGCAGTTTCAAGCGATTCTCTGATAAAACTCCTGTTCAAACGCTAACGGTGTTTTATAGCCTAAAGTTGAATGAAGCCGTCTACCATTATAAAAGGCAAGATAGTCAATCACAGCAAGCTTGGCACAGGCTTTAGTAGCGAATCGATGATAATTCAAGGATTCATATTTGATGCTTCGAAAAAACCGCTCTGTAGGGGAGTTATCCCAGCAATTGCCTTTGCGACTCATACTCTGCTGCATTTTCATTAATTTCAATAGCTCCTGGTACTCATAACTCGCATATTGACTGCCGCGATCTGAGTGGTGCAGTAATCCTGGAGAGGGTTTTTTGCGCCAAAACGCCATCCGCAGAGCTTTGGAGCACAAAGATGTGCGCATATGATCATCGACTGCCCAACCGATGATTTGGCGTGAATACAGATCCATGACGACTGCAATATATACCCAGCCCTCCAAAGTCCATACATAACTAATATCCGTGGTCCAAGCCTGATTCGGAGCAGTCACCTTAAATTGGCGATTCAAGAGGTTAGAGGCCAGTTCGAACCCATGTCGACTATCCGTCGTTTGTTTGAACCGCTTTGGATAACGTACAGTTAGCCGCAGCTTTTCCATTATCCGACGAACTTTGTAACGCCCCACGGGAAATCCCTGGGCAGTTAATTCCTTGGCTAGTCGTCTGGAACCATATGTATTTTTACTGTCTCCAAAGAGTGCTTTCAATTTAACCTCAAGCATTGTGTCTTGTGGTTTAGGATGGTGGCCCTTAGAGTACCAGCGATAATAAGCACTTCGGCTAACTTGCATCATTTTGCATAACAGTTTAATCGAATAGGCTTTCTCTTGCTCTTTGATAAATTCATATTTTATTTCTGTTCTTGAGCAAAGAAAGCCGCGGCAGATTCAACCGATCATTGCAACACCTAATTTGTTATAGTTAACTTTTTAGGAGAGACGATGGTGCGTGCTTTATCAAAACGGAGTTTTACAGAACATCAGCAAGATGTAATTTGGTCTTTATGGTCGCAAGGCAAATCACTTAGTGAAATTGGAAGACAGCTTAACAAGCATGCGGGTTCAATTTTTTGTTTCCTACAAAAATCCGGTGGTATAAAGCCTGTTAAATCTATTCGCTCAAAACAAGCATTAACTTTGTATGAACGGGAGGAAATATCACGTGGTTTATCAGCAAATTTATCTATCAGGACTATTGCAAAGACATTAAATCGCTCACCGTCGACTATATCTCGGGAAATAAATCGTAATGGAGGAATTTCAAAATATCGAGCCATATTAGCGGATAAACAAACATGGATAAGAGCAAAACGCCCTAAACAATCCAAGCTCCAAATTAATATACTGTTGAATGATATAATTGCAGATAAGCTTTCAAACAAGTGGTCACCAGAACAAATATCTGGTTATCTTAAGCGTACTTATCCGAATAATACTGCTATGAATATTTCTCATGAATCTATTTATAAAACACTTTATGTCCAATCTCGAGGTCATCTAAAGAAAGAACTATTGACGCATCTGCGGACACAGAGAGTCATGCGGCAGTCCAAGAAATTTAACACAAAAGGTAACGCACGAGGCGGGATTATAGATGCTGTATCTATTCATGATAGGCCAAAAGAAATTGATAGTCGCACTGTACCAGGTCACTGGGAAGGGGATTTAATCTGCGGCTCAAATAAATCTTACGTTGCTACATTAGTTGAACGAACATCTAGATTCACTTTGTTAGTTAAGCTTACAGGTAACGATACAGCCAGTGTTGTACACGCTATTACCAATAAAATTATAGAGCTTCCAAACCAGTTAAAAAAATCGCTTACTTGGGATCGTGGAATGGAATTAGCAAAGCATAAAAAATTTACAATCGACACTGAAATAAAGGTATATTTTTGTGATCCTAAATCGCCTTGGCAACGAGGAACCAACGAAAATACTAATCGTCTATTGAGACAATATATGCCTAAAAAAACAGACCTAGGTATTCATTCTCAATTTGATTTGGATCGAATTGCTAAAGAATTAAATGAAAGACCTAGGAAAACATTGAACTTTCTGTCTCCAGCAGATAAATTGAACGAGGTGTTGCAATGATCGGTTGAATCTGCCGCGGCCTTTTTTAAAATTTCTCTCTCCATCCTGAGCTTGTTATTTTCTTTTCTGAGGCGTAACAACTCTTCTCGTTCGTTTAAGCTCAGCTGAGAGCCTGAGGTACTAGCCCCTTTCTTTTCAGCCCCTTTTTCCATACTAACCCATTTCCTTAGGGCACTAATCGAAACACCTAAACTTGTAGCTGCTTCTGGAATGCTATAGCCTTTTGATAGCACCAACTGAACAGCATCCTGTTTGAATTCTAAACTAAAATACGGTCTCTTTCTTTGATTCATTACTTTCACTCCTATTGGTTATATTTTAACCTATAAAAGTGTCCAGGCATATTAGACCACTACACAACGCATTTAAATCATGCGTTAACGCCTCTTGAAATTGTTTCTGATCATTCATGATTTTCCTCCTTGTAATATCGGTTATTGTCCACATACTCTTGCTTTTGCTTGCTGTATCGATGCGTTAAGCCTGATTGTGTGGAATGGATTGATTTTTGCGTATTTGCCGATTGGTTTTGATAGGTTTGAGACAAATCTTCCCTATTCTCCATTCGTAACTCATGCGCCTGTTGGAGGGCATTGTCTTGCACCATACTTAAATGCCTTTCCTGGGATTTGTCCAAAACATCCGATGAACCGCTGGCATGCGCTTGATTAATCTTTGATTGTTGGTGCGCACGCAGGGCATCTCGTTGTGCTTCAAATTGGCTTCTTACCTCTGCAGAAGAAGGTTTAACCCACTGTCCCACTTGCTCTTTGATGGCCGATTTTCCTTGAGTCGATCCCATAAATTCATCAGCCAGTTTTTGTTGTGCGCTTAAACTTGCCGCATCGCCGCCTAAAAGCCACTGCTCCCCTTGAACTCCATGACGCTGAACCACCCAATCATGAAATGTCTGATCTAATACCCTGTCCATACTGGAGGAGTGTTCTTTCACTTGATTGGCCATGTGTTGATAGTTTTCACCTTTACTGTATTCAGTAGACGCCATATCCGATAAGGCCTGTCCTTGGGATAAATTGGCGGCAATCTGCTCTGATTTAGATAAATTAAACGAATCATTGGCATCCAGATGATGGGTCTTAGCGGTCGCTTCCATATGATTTAATGCATTGGAAAAGGATTGGCCTTCACTGGAGTTAAAGAAGGCTTGAACAGAGTTGGATTGGGATGTGCCTGCTCTTGCGCTCACACTGGCCTCCCCAGAAAGGCCTGTCGTCCAGTGTGCGAAAGACCCGAGTATTCCCCGGCGAGTATCTATTCTTGCTGCAACCGCTGCATCGATAGAGACTTGCCCTGACTTGTCATGATGCTGATTATACTGATTGACCGCATCCTGCATTTGACGAATATCTTGATTGAGTGCATTACTGAGCGTTTTATTGATCCCTGTTCCCTCACGCACTTCATTCCCATCAGTTTCACTAAATTGAGATAATCCACTGAATGCTTGCTGTAAATGCGAATCGGCCGTTGTACGATACGTTTCGGCATTATGAAACGACTGACTGGCATTTTCTTGCAAGGATGCGCTGATGCGGTCTGATGCATGCAATCGGGTTGCCATTTGGCTTATCGCCGGCTGCGCATTAATGACGCGCGAACCATCTGTTCCAGCCGAAAGGAGCGCCCCATTGGCGGCTTGTACGGTGGCTCTACCCTCCATATGCTGGAAATTGGTATCCCATTTATGCGCATGGGTATTGTCGTAATTCATATTCCATCCGCTGTAGGAAGCCATTGAAATGTTTCCCTGGGTAGCGGATTGGGCTTCTCCCGTGGATAATGATTGCGCCATTCCCCCTAAATGCTGAGAGGCGGCACTTAAGAGATTAGGTAATCCCTTTGCAATAAACAGCGCAATAACGGGTACACTGATGGCCAAGCCACCAGCGGTATAGGCAAAGCTGCTTTGAATACTGGCGATTGAATCAACGGTAGAAAAAGTAACCCCGCCGTTTTTTGCACCAAACAAGGTCAGCGTGGTGGCAGAGGCTAAGGAAACAAAAAAATGAATGATGATGAACATTGGTGGCCATGACCATAAAAAAACTTGGGTTTGCAGGTAAATCATGTACACCCCATGCATGGCGGGCACGAGTGCTAAAAGCATCACTAAAGGAAAAATACACAAGGTCAGCATCCAAAACACGGTCATGTAATATGGCAATCGATACCCTGCAAGCCAAAAACTATTGGCCTCCGCGACATGCATCTTTTGCAGACTGGAGGTATTGGTATAATTCATCAATTCCGCATCGGCGCCTGCAAAAGCAAAGGCATCCAAAGCGGAATCACGCGTGGCATTAATTAAAATATTTTGCGTTAAAATATTGGCCGCATCCTTGGATACATTCATAAAATAAGAGTGTGCGGCAGCGAGTCCATCACTAAATTTCTCTTGGTTGCCTTGCGTCATGATTTGCGACAAGTGCACTAACTGTTTTTCAACCCCCTCATTCAGTTGCGGTTTTAATTGTTCGGCGGCCTCAATACAGCTTAAATTACTACCATCGTGGAATAAAACACGATAAATAGGCGAAGGATGTGCGAAATAAAGCTGGATTAAATCGGCGCTACCTTTCAATTCATTAGGCGTAATTTGTTGGCTTCCTAGCAGTTTCGCTGAAAAAATGCACTGCCTGATGTACGCTGATAAATCACGGGACAATTCGGGAGAAAGCGATAAATTAGCACTGGAGGCAGCCAACCAAGTCCGCGCGCCAAAGAGCATCCCTGTTTTGGTATAGTCCAAATCATCCGGCATATGGAGTACATTACTAGATACTTTTGTGATCCCATACCCAATGCCACTGATGATGGCAGCGGGAAGCCCAACGCCTAACGGCACGTTATCTACAGTCAGCGCCGAGCCTGCTGAATCCGCAGTTTGCATATCCACAATAGCGACGGGGACTTTGAGCCCTAAAATGCAAAACAGCAAGAAAAACGTACAAAGGACATAGCGACTAATTGCCTGGATTTTCTTTCCAGTAACATACTGAAACCCGACAACGCCTACGGCTAGAATACTGACAATATCTTGAGCTGTCTGATAGGTTGAAGTCCCTAATAAGGTCACCATCGCATCGAGTACGGTCTTTAAATATTCCCCGTTTTGCGGCGTATAAATGGTTAATAAACTCATTGCACGTCTCCATAATAGGCGGTTCTTAAGGTCGGGGTTAAGGCACTTAGCGCTTGTTTCACGTTATTGCGTATCAATTCATTGGTTTGCAATGCGGCATTAAAACGTTCACGGCTTTCTGTGTTAAAACGAGTGACGAACTGTTGGGCGATTTGGAGATTTTTATACAAGCGCTCTTCATTATGCGCACCGATTTCTTTGCCAGAGAGCGAGGCGCGAATCACATCGAGGGAGTTAGAGAGATACTGTGCTAGTAAGTCAGTGGCTACACTTTGCGCTAATTCAAAGCTGCCCTGAATGCCGGTGTTTTGTTGCGCATTGGCGGATATAAGATTAAAGACAGCCGGCTGGGTTAATTCAATTAAGCCCTTTTGTTTATCGGTTAATGCTTCCCCCATTTTGATACGGTCATATATCCCTTGCAGAAGTTCTTGGACTTGAGACACCAAAGCCTTTTTGACATTAATTTCTTGCGTACTGGTTGCATCAATGGATAGACAATGCGACTCAGCGCCGGGATCGGTACAACGGTAACTCGGTAATTTTCCGCCATACAGTAAGGCTTTGATAAAATCTTGATTAGTGGCTAAGGAGGGATAAGTAAGCAATGCCCCTTTACTATTAAATACTATCGTTCCTGAAATGGACATGTACACTTCTGCTAATTTGGGATCTTCCGCAATGAAGGAATTAATTTGCAGTGAATCCCATACAACATTGGTATTGATTAATACGCGATCTTTATACTCTGGGTTATTTTTAGCTTCCTGTAACAGGGTTTCAGCCTCCCCTCCGGTAGAGCAGCGTTGACGAGCCATTGCCCAATCCGTAAAAGTCCCTTTGTGGCGGCCTAAATCTTCACAAAGACGCTGTTGAGCCGCGCGATTTCTAGGCCATAAGGCCGCACTTAAATTTTCGCCCATTTCACAGGAATTAAAATTAGTCCCATTGATTTCATTGGCAAGCTTCTGCATAAATTGCATGGCATGCGCTATTTCAGGCAGTTCGGTTTCTAGCGCGAGATTTAGGGCATAGCCTGCCCCTCCTGATAAAATGTTTTGCATGAATTTTACAATCTGATCGGATTTGATAAAGGAGAATCCACCAGCAAATAAATCAATTCCCCCGCAACCAGAACGCATGCCAGGGACATCCACATGCGCTAATCGAATAGTTCGTACTTGATTACGGGCATACACGGAACCTAGTGCCGCAAAGCCGGCTGCTTGGGTTTGATAGGCATGCGATCCGGTCACGTTGGCATCAAAACCCAGGTTATTAAAAAAATGCGTGAGATCAGACTCCGCATTAGCAAATAGTTGGCTTGACCCAAACAGTAAGGCGACTGCACAACTTTTTTTAACAAAACCCAATCGCATGAAGGTAAAAGGTTTAGTCATGGTATTGCTCCTCCAAATGGGTCAGCAGTTCATCCACTCGCTTTGCCAGTTGGGCAGGCTGTGCTTCACCAAATAGCACGGCATACGCCTGATTGGTTGGGCGGTTTACCAGGTAGAGGGCAGGAACCACGGGCTTGTATTCACCCGATACATACAAGTTTTGAAATAATTGGGGCGTTAGATTGTTTGTCTCAAATCCTTCAAGCGACTCACCATCTAAGCTATAAGCTTCCACAGGGATGTTAAAATAAGCGGTAAAATCCTTAAGAATGGGGGCAAATTGATGGCAATGCGGGCAAGTCGAGCGATAAATAAAGATAAAATAATAGGCTTCCCGAAGCTCATCGAGCCTTTTTTCCCTATTGCTATCCAATTCGTACTGAGCCTGTTTTTTATTTAATAGCGCGTGTAGCTCATCTAAGGCCACATTCGCAAAAACAGGCATTGTCAGAATGGACAAGAGGACAACCCAAATGCCTTTTTTCATTCACTCACCCCTTCATAGCTCAATCGTTTAAACTGGGTCATCACATCAAAAATCCGCTCTTTAATTTCATCCAGTGATAAAAAACCATAAGATACCGGCGACATCCGATTGCTTTTTAAATCCACAAAATAAAGCGCGGGCATGTATTTCGCTTCAATCGCCATTTGTTTTTGGATCACCTCAAGAGGTATTGATTTGGGATTAGGAAGCCCCTCTATTAATTGGCCATCGGTCGATACTGAAATCATTGAAAACCCATATTCCTTAATGAAAGGCAGTAAATGCATTACGAATTTTTGGGAAATAGAGCTAGTGCCTCGATAAAATAAAAGAAAGCCATAACGGGCACTGCTTTCATGGATCACTTTGTTGATTAGTAATTTCTGCGCATCATTACGAACTGCGATGGCGGTGTTATCAGTGGGGAAATTTAAGCTGCTGTCCAGCTCTGGATGCATTAACAACACTTGTTGCCAATAGCGCACAAACTGCTGGTTATTTTTTGAATACGCCATCTGGGCTTTCATATAATCATGCGTGGCATTGAAAGAAGGTTCTAACAAGGCTTGTGCTAATTTATTCAGTGTTTCCTGGCGCATCGCCATTAGGCGCTCATAGGGTGATTTAACCACCGCAGGCGCTGGCGGTGTCTTGGGGGCTGGCTTTTTAACGGGCTCTGCAGTATACCAATGAAATCCTTTTGGCAGTTCCTGCACCATCTCTGCATGAAGTCCATTGAAGCTAAAACAGAAGGCGACACACCAAAGCAGACGGCTCATAATTCACTTGCCTTTTTTTGAATTCGCTTTGTTACTTCATCAAGGGTCTTTTGTGGATTGGGCGTAGTTATTTTTAAATCCCCTGCAATCCCTGCTTCCCGGTTAGGCGTACCCTGTCCGTACGGATAGATTGGCGTAACAAAATCAACCTCATTTAAATTCATGTGTTGAAGTTCAACGATACTCAACCCGGCACAGGTCGGCTCCTCTGCACTCCCTAAACCCTGTGGATTGACTTGCGTCAAGCGAGCTTCCTGGATGATTCGCGCCATTTTACTGGGAAAAACACAGTAAGAGCGCTTTTTCTCTAAACAAACCCCTGCGACTTCTTCACTGCAATACTCACCCAGATAATGAGCCACATAATTTAATTTGGCTTTGCCCAATGCCTTGTCTTCCTCACGGCAATGGGTCAAATCAATTGCTTTTCCCCATCCTTTATCATGGCAGCAGTCAATGATATCAACTGGCCATATTTTGCACTGAACCGCTTTGCCGCTAAAAAGCGACATAGTCGGCTGTTGACTTAACTCGCGTCCTGCCTCACCAACCACTGCCAGGGCAGAAACACTTTGCCCAAACTCCGCATTTTGAGTTTCGATGTGTTCAACACACTCGCCATCGGCGCAGAATAAGTCTTTGACACACTCCACAGGCGATTGGCAGACATTTTCCTGGCAGCTATAGGTTTGTTTATAAAGCGCACAGTAATTGTTCTCATAGCGACTGCACTCAGAACCAACTTGAAGACATCCTTTATTTTTCTGCAGTGCGCATTCATCTGCCGTAGCGCTTGAACACGAGTAGACTAACTCACGCGCCCAGCAATCACGCGATACAGGCAAGCCTTCAATGGTTTTCGGGGACTGGGAGTCCGTACAGCGTTCTTTTTTTAGCCGGCAAAGCCCGCCTTGCTTTTCAAATGGCGTGCAATTGCTTAGCCAGTTTTCCTGGCTAATATAAGGCTTTGAGTTGGCATTAACCGTTAAAGCCACTTGGATAGGATAGGATCTTCCCCACTCCTTATTGATAAAAAAGCTAATCACCCCGTTATTGGCGCAGCTTGGGTACCCTATAATCTGGACCCAATAGGCATTATCGCCATTGTTTTGGATTGCATGGACACTGGCTTGCAGTTGATCACAAGGATGTTGCATGCGGATAGGATAAGGAACCATGCTTGAAGCCGCGTTGGTGACTACCCCGGTGAATAAATTAACCGTAATCACTCCAGTCCATTTCTTCGCCACCACAAACGAAAAATCAGCGCGCTGTACTACTTTTTCAGAATCCACGACGACGTTTAGTGTTTGACTACAGGTTTGATCAGGTAATAACCGCGAACTAAAGCACTGCTCTTCATGGGTTTTCATTTCGCAAACCGGTGCTTGGTTATTGCACTGAACCCTATCGTTTGAGATCCCATGCACAATGGCATAACTTTCATCTTGAATGAGCTGGGATTGCGCTAAGACAGAACTGGAAAGATTCAATTCAAACTGATTCTTCCCAAAATTATCAATGACCGTCCGTGCCCCCTGGTCATTTTGAATGGCGGCTTGGGCACTACTAGACAAATCCGTTTTTTCTGTTTGAATTCCCTGGTAGTAGCTTTCCTGCTCAGGATGTTCTGAATAGTTATCAAAAAGAGAGCGCGGCTCAAAACCATTCATTGACTCTTTAGGCTGTGCACTTAAGGATTTGGCATAATTTTTCAAGGCATCAAAGTCAGACCCGGTTTGGTTTGCAAAACAGGCAAAGGAGCACCAAACGGTAAGGAAAAACCACTTAAACATGGCCTTTCTCCAATATCAGTTGTGCAACCTTGGCTGCGGTTTCTCCTTTATCCGCAATGAGCTGTAAACTGTTTTTAATGGATGCATTGCCATAAACCACATCAAAAGGCTGTTCTTTGCAAAGCAACTGCTGGCCGCATGAAACAGGTCTTTTACTGACGACCAGTGCGGGGACGGCCGTAATATGAAACTGCTCAAACCATAAGGGATCGACCGATACCCCATTAAAGGCCAGTTTTTGTTGTTTGGCCTTGGCATTGAGTTTAGAAAAAGCTGTGATCGTTTTTTTGAAATCCCCCTCGATGAGTCCATTAATCACCACTGGAATTTTATAAGAGGCTGCTTCATCGGCCAGTGCAAACAGCAATGCGTCTGGCATTGAAAAGGAAACGAATAATACCGCTCCATCAACGGTTTGACCTGTTCGTACGTGTGCCGTTTGCTTTTGCGTGCTTTGAATAATGTTCTCAATCAGCGTTCGATTCGCATCATACGACTGATTAGAGGATTGATTTAGCTGCATCAACACCTCTTTAGGGATAGTGCTCTGCTGCTGTTCGCTGGTTTCTAATGCCTCGTTTAGGTGATCATTCACATTGGCATGGCCTGTTGTGATCATTAATGAGCTCATTAACAAAATCCCAAAATAATTCATGATCTTCCTCATCATTAAAGAAAACAGCAGTTTCTTTTTTTCCAAATTAAGAACCCGAAATTGTCGCCATCCCCGGGATAGGTGTGCCCCGCTTCCCAGCCCACCACCGATTGCCCAAACGGATGGCAACGATGCGCTTCAGGCAAGGTGTTGACTAACTGATATCGATAGCGGTTTTTGGGCATAATGCTGGATGCATAGGTATGGCAGATTGCAGGCCAATCTTTGCCAATTGAATCGCGAATGGCTGGTGTTGGCGGCCGATGGAGTTTGAAATCAACCCGCTCTGCCAATAATACAGCTGCACTAATCGGACTGGATTGATGGGCAACAAAACCGGTTAATGGATAGGTCGAGCCTTGCGCACCCTGACACCAAAACAGGCTATTAACCGCTGTACCACCCAGCGCTTTCGTGGCATCAAAAGCACAAGAGGCTCTTACAGGAGGGGACGTAAATAATACCGCCTCAGGATTAATGATGAAGGCGAGTTCTGAGTCATTCCAGGTCGGATCTAATTCGGAAGGATACAAAATGTCAAAATCCTCTGTCTCCATACAGCCAAGCGAAGTTAACACCTGCAGCCAATAGACTAGGGGATATTTGTACCAATGCACATAATAAAACGCCCCACGGCCATCGGTTTCCGGGAATTGCGAACCACCTAACCCTTTCTTGGTGACTTTCAGCTGTACTCCCAAATTAACCATGCACCAGGGCTTACGAGTAACATCCACTAATGCAGTCGGCTCCCAATAGCCAATGGTTACGCCTAAGCGCTCGCCAATGGGCGTGGGGCATAAACACAAGGGGGTTCCTGGGTTTTTTGTATCGGGATAACTGCTTTTAACGACGTCACTACTCCCAATCGTCAGTGGGAATAAACAGTTCCAACACACATCGGTAATGGGATTCACAAAATGCCCTTTGCACTGGGAAGCATATAATGCGCTATGAGTGCCGAATAAGACGAGTAAAAGGCACCTTAAAATGAGTCGACTTATCATATCCAACCCCCAATAATGTACAGCCTCCTACGGCTACTCATTGCGATACTTAAGCAAAACGAAACGCTTACAAGGAGCAGAAAAGGATTAATGGATCTAAGCCCTTCGGCATGTTGCACCAAGAATGCAGGAAGCAGGATCCAAATCATCTGAATTAAAATGGCGATATAAAAACCAACCCAACCCCAATTAGTTGCTCGGTCTGGATTGCTCATGGCTCTTCCAGTCAAGGAGAGACACGAAGACATTGAGAAATAAATGCCAATCACACATCCACTGATCGCTAAAACAGAAGGGAATTGATGTTCACTTAAGGCTTGAAGAAACGCCGTCGGATGTTCAGATAACAATATGGTCAATATTAACGCAATGAAGGCATGATAAATCCCATAGAGACTTATGGATAAAGTCCTTTTTATGCCCTGTTTGAATGTCATTGTTCTCATGGTTCTTTTCCTTTCCATTTAATTATTCGCAGCTGATTTCCTGAATGCTCCAAACAACTCCCTTTTGCCTTACGATGGAAGGCACATGTTGGAGATGAAAATAACTGCTCAATCGCCCTTCCAAATCAAAATAAATTGAACCCAGCAAGTTCGACGTTTCCCTGACGTCCCCTCCCGTTAAAATAAATTTTACAAAGTCATATTGTTTGTAATGCGTGTGAACCCATGCCATTTGTTTGGGATCATCGGCGTTGAAGAAAAGCAACGTCTTTGAAAAGGAAGTGCGTTCAAAGGGATTCAAACGAGTACCTGCTTTAGCGATTAACACGCCATCAGGGGTATAAAGCGTTTGATTAACGTTGATACTTGGATCTATTTCATATACTCTGGGAGACTTTGTAGTCGATAGATGAAGCGGATTAGGCCGCCTGACATGGGCTTCAACACGTGAAATCAATTGTTCCTGGTGCTCTTTTAATTCGCCAGAACGCTCCATTCGATGAAGCTTATTCATAATCACTTCACGGATATCCTCCTCAATAATGGGGAACACCTCTCCATAATTTCCCAGATTTTGAGCGTGCACAGACACCACACTTATAAATAATGACAAAGCAAAACCGGCTCGTTTTTTCATGATCCTTTGAGTTTCTCCAAAGCGATTGCAATCACTTCATCTGTGACATCCAGCGACCCGCTGGCGATAACCGTGGCGGCAATTAAGGTCACGTGACGTGACTCGCCAAATTCTGAAAGCACCTGTGGCAATAAAGACGAATAATGACTTAATACGGTCTTCTGCTCTTTTTCAGATAAATGGCTTTGACTTAACAAAACGGCTGGCTGATTCAAAACACGTTGCATATCGACAATAGCAATGGGCGCTCCTTTCGGATGGCTCCATGTCAAAACACCAGAGAGTACGGCACCCGTTAAAACGGCCAGGAGATATTTAGAATTAAACCGCATCGACAAGCCCCTCCCCGACTAGTAAATCCCTGGATAACCCATAATGTTCACTGGCCACCATCAAACTGGCCTCTACGTATGAGAACCCCTCTGCGACATAATTCATAACCTTTTGGTAGTCGTGTCCATCTGAAGACAATAAAACCCGGGTAAAGGGATCAACGAATAAGCGATGAAAGGATGAAATACCGTCGGCACGTACCAACACTTGCGAAAAACCCGCATCTTTGGCTTTAGGGAATGACCTCAATAATGTCAGTTCATAATCGGAAAAGGTGTTATGCGCATTTTGATGTTTGGTTAACGAATCAGCGTCCTGAAGAAAAACGAGTTTTAATGACGAGTTTTCCCAGGCAGCCCGTGCCTCTGGAAAAGAATAATAATCATCAATCCCCTGCGTGATGGTGACAAAAGAGGCATTATGCCTTCGTCCCGTACGAAACCCTCGATTGATGAAATTAACCGCCACTTGATCGCCTGAGAACAAAGACCAGGCTTCATCAATGACGCACATTTTTTGGCGGCTGCGATCGGAATTAAACATGCGATTCTGGAATTGGGATAAGATAGACAGCAGGACAGGTGCGCGAATGGTTTCATCATCTTCAATTTCTTTTAAATCCACTACGATAATGCGTGCTTCGGGTGATAGTTTTGAAGGAGCATTAAACACCGTACCATGCTCTGAATACGTGCAGAAGGGATCTAAGTTTTTTGCCAGAATTTTTCCGGTGGGGAATTTCTCCCGATCGCGCTGGTATAACTCCAACAATTGGCTTTGGACGGTATCAATAGTGGTGGCCTGGCCATGTTCAAAGAAGGCCTGAAGAATGGCCTCTCGCAAGGTGCCCCGGTCATCATCGCTCGCGCCATCTTTTGAGCAAGCCAATAATTGAAACAAAGAAAGAATATGCTTTATTTCTTTTCCGATGTTAGTTACATGGGTGAATGGGTTCATCGAAAGATTGGCATACTCAAGATAGACACCACCCAAGGCATGGCAAAGTTTTTTGTAACTTCCGCCAACATCCACGATAAACAGGTCGCCTCCATTAAAAAGAATATTAAGCATTAACATTTGAATAAAAAAACTTTTACCGCCACCTGAAGTACCGGTAATGGCAATGTTGTAATTCGTTCCTAATTTTCCTGAAAAAGGATCGATGCAGGCGAATTGGTTGCGAAGTGTGGGCAATAACATCCCTTTTCCAGTCCCCGCCCAATCTGAAAGAACAGGCATGTATTGCGTCGCATTCCATGAGGAAATTGGCCACATCATGGTGGGCAGCTGGAACCCTTTTTGCAGATGATTGGTGAATAAAAAGGGCATCGATGCTAAAAAATACGGGGGTTGCATCCGACGGCTTAAAGCGAGCTTAATGCCATTGTAAGAAAAGCAAACCCGGGCAGCCTCCAGATCACGAGCCTGCTCTGACGGTCTTGAGAATAAAACAAGGTTGTACAGCATCCTACAAGAGCGTGTTTTTCCTGCTGCCAAATCATCCCGAAAATGACGCCATTCGCGGGCTTTTTTTTCGGTACCCGCTACATGAAGCGCATAATCCCCCTTGGCTTTTTTATCTAAATCGCCGGTTTTTCGATTGGCTCGTCCCTGTGCTTTGGTTTGCTCTTCAATCAGATAGGTGACTGAAATGATGTGATTACAAGGAATACTCTGCTCTGGATGGAACACATTATTAGTATTATTGATGTTATCCCAAAGATGATACTGACGCGGTAATTCATCAATGGTCATAACCGATGCCACGGTCTCAAAGGCTTTACCTTGATGATTAACTCCACTAATGAGGAGCCCTTCCTTGGTGATTTCCACATCGAAATCATGCCCCACCGCCTGGTATTTAATGAATCGGCTGGGATCATAGGCGGATGATTTGGGATACAGTGTATCGGGTTCGTTCGCCAGGTAGAAATGGAGTAAGCGCAATAAGTCCACGGCATGGCATGCTCTGAAACCAATTTTGGCAGACATCAATGCCGCTTCAAATGCGACACGAAATTGTGCAAATTGCGCCTTCGTCTCTTCCTCCTGTTTGCCATTCATTTTATCGATAACGATATAGCACTCTGTTTGCGTAAGTCTTGGATTCACATTGGTGTTGGACTTAAACCCATGAACGGCCGCTTCGCCATAAAATGAACGAAGGGATCGGCCGAGCAGGTTTAAATTTTTAAAATCCCGGGAGATGAATTGATTTAGGAATGCATCCAATTCATGCCCCACTTGATTGTGCTTTACCAAAATAAGTTGAAGGCAATATTCATCAGACACTTTGGTTCTTAAGATTGAATCCAGCTGCTCCGCAATCTTCTCATTTGCACCGGTTAAAGGGGTAATGCGGTACAATAGCCCAGTATTCCAGCGATTAATGAATAGGTGTGAGTCTTCGTCATAATACTGATAGGGAAGTTCCTCACAAAACAAAGGGTACCGATGGTCGCTTGCGTGTAAGGTATTTTGCCGAGAAATAGATTCCTCTCCAGCAACCAAATAGTCATTGACTGAATCCTTAAAATCCTGGAAGTATTGTTTAAGCGCTCCGAGCATAGCTTTTCCTAAAATAATTGGTTCATCATCGGCTTACTTGAGAAGTAGCAGCCCCTGCATTGTTCTTGTTGAACGTATTGCCCATCCGGAGTAAATCGTCTGGCA
Source organism: Legionella quinlivanii (assembly GCF_900461555.1). Lineage (NCBI taxonomy): Bacteria > Pseudomonadati > Pseudomonadota > Gammaproteobacteria > Legionellales > Legionellaceae > Legionella > Legionella quinlivanii. The sequence continues at coordinate 72,190 of NZ_UGOX01000002.1, forward strand.
TCCACCATACGGTTGACCTGCTCCATGCTTTGACAACCTCCACGCTCAACAAAAGGGCAGCGAACGTCTTGATGATCGAAAATCGAGTGCGAACATCCCGTACTTCCTATTACAGAAAAAACACTCAACAAGACCAAGAATGGTTTAACCATGGCTATCTCCCTTAGGGTTCACAGATGAAAAGAAAGGTTGATTAGTAAGCCCATTCTGATTTAAGAATTGCTCTGCCGCGTTTGAGTCCGATTGAGGTGTGGACTGCGCAACAAGGGGCTCAATGCTGTCACTGGGAGCAGTCTCTTGCCCTGCCCGGCTGATAGTGGTCGTAATCGCTGCCTCATTTTGCGCGGATTGGTTGTTACCCGATTGACCGGATTCAAACGACTGATGCGCCCTATCAATCCAAAATCCTTTGGTAAACATTACGGAAACGCGCCTTCCCGCTCGCGCGACGACTAAGGGGTGATAGATATCAGCGATTTTCATGATGTAATCGGATATTTTATTTGCGGGATTACTCACCGCCCCGCCTGCAGCAGATTGGGCAAGGGTCGACGCCTGGCCGTAAGTGGTTATGGTGCCTGCCCCTGGATTGATGGTTTGTGCGGTGTTGAGATTTTTTAGTCCATCACCAAATCCCGCGATCATTCCTGCAGCTGCACTGTACTCCAAAAGCGGTTTGGTTTTCAAAATGGAGGTTCCGCGCAAATCCTGCATGGCATCCAAATCATAAACAGAACCATAGACCTTCTGCTCAAAACTTAAATTGGGTTTTGCACAGGATAAGGTTTCAAGATGCATCACCACTGCATCATCGGATAAATCGCCATAGGTTGAGACAATCGCCAGGCAACCATTGAGGCGCGAATGGCGATTGTTCGGCATTATTCCATCGGAATCGAGCCTGATAAGGGCTGTCCCCATATTTTTAGAGCCATTAATCCCTGCATCCCCTTTGGCACCACTAAGCATGAACCCCTCTACATGCGTGCCCGCCCAAACATAATTGTCTGGCGTTCGTTCTTCCTTGGATTGACGGCGGTAATTGAAATTCACTGTTTCAAGGCCTGCTTTGGAATAAAACGTTTTTTCAGCTTGAATGCGCTGCTTTTGACGGGCAGCCATTTCCTCGCGGGTTGGCGGTCTTGCAGTTCCCATTGCTAAATGCGTTTGCGAGTTTTTGAGCAAGGCGACCTGTAGTTTGGCATTCATTTCTTTATTTTCGAGCTCAAGTCGTTCTAATTGTTTTTTCATCTCACTAAGCAATGCCTGACTCTCAGAATCGTCGCTTTCCGATTGTTTGGCTTCCTTTTTTTTGTTTTTTTCAACCAGGGCTTTTAGCGCATCAATCTGGCGCTGTTGCTTTTCAAGCACCGCTTCATCACTTAACTTACTAAATGCACTGTCTAAAACCCCATCGAAAACCGGTTGGTTATTCGATTGAGACATCGGTGCCGGTTTTGACGAGTAAATATAGAATCCATAACAACAACCCCCGATAAACAGAAACGCTAAGGCATTACGAAGCTGCTCCATTTTGGCGCTATGGTTTTGATTCCCATTTTTATTTTTCTTCATCAACTTGCTAATCAGCTTCATCTCGCATGCCTCCTTGTTAACCGATGGCGGACTGTTCACGGTAAATGCCATAGAAATAAGCGGTTTGTTGGGGCTTAAGTCTCTTTTCTGAAAGCTCCATCGTCACAAGCTTTGGATGCTCAAATAAGGCAGGAGTTAGTGCCATCTCGCTTCGCGATTGGTTTTCGATGCGATACACATAGCCCGAAGAATCCTCTCCCTGATACTGCTTCACCAGGGTTACCTTTAAATGCTTATGGAGGTAAAACGTCGTGGGCTTCACTGGCACTTCCTGATAGCCCAGTGGCATTGTTCCCTCCATTAAAGCCGTCATCAAATCACTGCTCTGGTATTGCCGCTTTTCCTTCATGTCCACAAAATCAAATCCTCTCATCTTTTTAGAGACAAATCGGATGGTTTTACCCAAGTCTTCTATAGGGGATATAGTGGCTGAAAAATGATGGTTTCTATCGGTAGTGAAATACACTGTTAAGGGAATATGCGCTAAGGGCTTTAAGACCACAGCACCATCTAAGTCATCGTCATTCTCCTTATTTTGCTCTACGATGAAGGCGTGTTCAGGAAAGCTCACTTTAACGATTCGCTCCCCTTCCACATCAATGCGGTTAAAGTTTAGGGATGACAAAGACAGCGTAAATTGCTCCCCTTCTTCAAACTTAAAGGTGGCTACCGGAGTTGCTGCAGAAAGGCTTGTGGAAAATGCCATGCCCAGAACCAAACAATGAAGTGACTTCATGAATGCACCTCCTGAATTGACATCGGCCACATCATCCCTTGCTTATAAGAGAACTGGACTAAATAGACCTTCGCTTGAGGCTTCACCTCCAGTCCATGACTGGTTCGATTCAAGGTGCCTTTGATTTTGGCTTGCACATTAGAGGGATCAATTTCAATATCCTTTTCATAAAACACACTACTGATATTTTTTTCTTTCACCACACCGATTTCAGAATCTAAAATCTTCTTGAATGCTTCCTGATGAGATGCGGGAATTAAATGAACTAAGGTTGCGAATCGTGACTCAACGGTTTCTGGATTGTAGGTTAACCGCAGTTGGATGACCTTTTTGGTCATATCTTTAATATAGGATGGAGAGTAGGAAGCGTTCCCCAGGAAATACCCCTCTTCCGTACAGATGGGCAACCAATGCGTTTCTTTGTGTTTAACCACATAAAAGCAGAGCCCACCCAAAATAATCACAGCAAATGTCGCTGAAAATGCCCAGGCAAGAGTTAAGTTTAATAACACCCTGTTTTTCAATACCACATTGTCACGAAATATTCGGTTCATAAGGCTAGCCTATATAAATTCGGTGAGCAGAATTAGGAAATGTTCTAAAGATAGGGCTTGTCATTGCATGCGGTAATGACCAATAAATGATCCCGAGTAGAACCCTTAGCGGTAATCCCCCGAATTTAAAATGCATGATGAGACTTAAAACCGCACCAATGATGAAAAGCTGGGGAGCATATCCGATAAGTAATCCAATGCCCGTGAGCAAATACACGGGCAGTCCAGTAGTCAAGGGAATTCCGGCAATACGCGGCTCTTCTGACAACATAAAGGTGGTATAGTTATGAGACATAACTTAAACCCCAATGAGTAAAAATAATGAGTAGCGGTAAGCCCACAAATACCCAGGGGCTTTTGCTTTTCATCCAGGTAAACCCGGCCACCAATGTTTCTGCACCATATAAATAACCCGGTAAGTCCGAATTCTTTCCGAAAGTAGCACTGACATCACTTTTCATCCCACTAAGATAATTTTGCCCTGCTTCTGCATGGCCAGTACTGGTAAAACACAGCATAAGAAACCAACAGAAGACCAGAACAGGCATTGACCATTTTAAAAACTCATGGAGCTGAATGCTTTTCTCCCTGACCATTGCATTGATAGTCATAAATTGTTTCTTTTTCATTTTGATAACTTCCCATGTATCACTTCCAATTGGTCAATGATGTGTTTTACTTCTTCTATGTAGGGGATAACTAACGAAGAGAAATACACGCAGCTCCATGTCTCTGACTTCACGTGCTCCAGTGTTTTATGGACTAACTTAAGTGTTTCGGTTGCAGAATGAATTCTATTTTTTTCAATGTATTCCCCAGATAGTTTCATTACAGCACCAGCATGGCTGACATCAACCGAGCAATACTCCTTGGTGTTCGTAGCCGCCAATTGGCTTAAATTGTTTCCAAGGTATTTGCAATCAGTAGCCAGTTCTTCTTTGTCAACAGAGGCCGAATACACAGCGCCTGATAACACGATTGCCCCAATAAAAAGCATCGAATTTTTGTAAACATTCCTTCTCATTTTGAGTTGCCCTCCCTTTTTTAGGTAAAAAAATCCCCTGCCCTATTTTTTAGGGCATAATTAATTCAGTTTGTTTATTGTTTATCGAGCGACTTAAAAAATCCCGGAAATGACTTTCACTAGCCCCTGCTCTAAGGCTGGGCGTGCGTCAGCAAACTTTAAGTTGACCTTATCAGCATTCGACACGATTCGAACTCGATATTTTTTAAATGCACTGGTGTTTGAATAACTTTGAGAAGTCCCGCTAGAGGATCCATTTCCAATATTCGCCCTGAATTGCTCTTTGATTTGAACCCCTTTTCCTGCGTGCTCACTAATCAGCACATCCGTAATCATGGTGTAATTGACATCCTTTACTAAGGCATCCGCGGCTAAACCAATTACACCTCCAGCAAGCCCTCCTGCAATCATCCCGTTGCTTGAATTGGTAAAACTGCCTGCAGCAGTGCCTACTGCTGCACCTGCAATAGCTGAACCATAGCCCCCGCCTAATGCAGATTGGCTTGCAGCAATACTCATCTTACCAACCTTAAGCACATTCGCTTGTAAGAGATAATGGGCAGCCCCTGGATTATTCATCACCTTATAACCTTGAGAAATTAAGGCTGTTTTTAATTGGGGGGTAATATCCATGTCTTCATCGGCAGTAGATTTCACGGAAATATACACTGTTTTCTCAGCATTCGAGACGGGCTCTAGAAAAACAGTCTCGCTCTGTTTTGTGCTGACTTGTAATGATCCATGTTCGATTGCGGTTTGGGTTGCAGCACAGCCTGCTAGTGCCAAGACAGAACTCACTAAAAAAGCATTGGGTATTACTTTATTTTTTGCATTCATGATTAATCCTTTATTTCCCGAGCCTTATTTTTTTCAAATATTTCTAATCGGTGTACAGCCATTGACTTTGGAGCAGATATACCTACATCAACTTTTCCATCTACATTTTTAAGAATGGTGATACATATTTCATTCATGACCATGATGCTTTCGCCCACTTTTCTGGATAAAATCAACATTTCTATTTCATTCCTTGTTTAATGGGATCGCATGCTCTAACTCTGATATTGATCGGTATTTCTTTAAATGATCTTCCAATCGCAAAGTGGCTTCTTGAATCTTTTTTCTATTTGATCGACCACATGATTCTGACAAAAGACGATTCGCACTTTGCGATAGCCGAATTGTTATATGAACACTCCTGTAATTGTTATCCGATTCCAATTTCTTTTCCTTAAAAAAATAAACCTGTATTCGATTTTATAATTTCAATTAAAATAAATGGTGGCTGAACATATGTAAGAGGTAGGAAATAACTTTTGAAATTAATAAACATTTAATGTTATTATTTTGAAAGGCGCTTAGCTGCCTACCGAATAGGGAACGACTGTTTGGCGACTGTGTTCCCTGTTCTCCACTCTTCTATTTTTTTATTTTATAAATTTTCTTTTATCATTTATATAAGTAAAAATTACGTTCTTTAGATTATATTTGAATAACGCAAAATCTGATTAATTTGCGACTTTGTCAAATTCTTTGATAATGACTCTTGAAGCTTGTTTTTAATATTAAGGATGTAACCCTCAACTGTTCTGTGTGATATCTCCATTTCTTTTGCAATATGCTTCGAGGTATACCCCCTAGTTAGTAGGCGAGCACACTCAGCCTGCTTTCCAGTCAAATATAAATTATCTGATTCATTTAATAGAAAATATCTATTAATTTTTGTTTGCTCTAAAAACTCTTGCCTTATTTTTTCAGAGACATCCATATTATTAACTCGATTAAAATTTATATCTTGTTTAAATGGTAAATATATGCGATTTTGCTCCGCTTCTTTTATCAAAGAATGTGCTTTATCATTGAAGTAATGAATAAACCTCTGAAGTAGATCAATATTTCCTATATAAAAATTATTTATTGAATATTTATCTTTGCTTGATGCAAAAATGTATAAATAAGTAACATCCTCTCTTTTAATAATAAAGCTAATCCCATTATCGATATTAAAAAAATCTCTACCTTGAAGATATATAGGATCTTTACAATCTAATTCCGACCACAAAAAATAACCTTTCGGAAGTAAATGCTCTACATCTACAGCTCCAATAGAATTAAATAACGAATTTTTATAAAAATGAGCAATCCACTCTGGATTATTTGTCAATAACTCTCGGGAGCAATCACTATTGTATATTTTTATGTAATTGAAATATGTAATTCCAATTGATTCAAGTAAAGGATTAAATAGTTCCCGTATATTTGTACTACTAGTTAACGCATGATGCTTTTGTAAATTTATACCGTCCATATATAACCTTTATTAACTCATGCTAACGAAAGATTCTTATCCTCTCGAATCACAGGTTCATCTAATTTTGTTAACATATTTATTAATGCACAAACATTAGATTGCACTAAAGGAATAGACTTCTGTTCCTCTGTAAGAAACCCCTTTTTTTGACATATATTCAAGAAACTAAATAACGAATCAAAAAAACCATCTATATTTAGAAAACCTATTCTTTTATTGATCTCCCCTATTTTTATTGCATTCCATGTTTCTATAGCCTCTTCAAGAGTACCGATACCACCAGGCATTACGATAAAAGTATCTGCTAAATGTTGCATTAGTTTTTTTCTTTCTTGCATAGATTCAACTACATGCAGATTATCTAATATTTCTAGCGGTTTTTCCTTCTCAATGAGGTGACGCGTAATTACACCTATGACTTTACCACCAGACTCCTTTACGGTTTTGGCCAACAATCCCATCATCCCAAGACTAGAGCCGCCGTAAATCAAGGTAAGATCCAAATCAGCTATCTCGTTTCCGAGTTTAATAACCGCCTCTTTAAACGCGTCGTCATTACCAAAATTTGCACCCAAATACACACATACTGACTTCATCACGCAACCTTATTTTTTTGTATTTTAATATTATATTCAATGTAATTGGTAAAGATTATACGTAAAAAATACCTGTTTAATTGATTACCTGTTATGCTCGATGGCTAATGTACGCGCCGCGTACACTAAAGCTTATCTTCCAAATATTTACCTAAATATTCAGTGAAATTATCAATATCTATTTTTTTAATGATCGGCTTTGATAACGAAATTCTTCCCTCACTTGTGATTCTAAATAAAACCTCTCCTGTTTTCCCTTCATATACTCGCGATGAGTTTCTGTTTGTTTTAATATTCGACAAGTGCTTTTCAATAAACTTTTTGAGATTATCTGTTCCATATCCTTCTCTAATTTTTTGAGCACAATTCATAACAGCTGCTAAATATTCATCCCCTTTACTGCACATCAGAGACAAAAAAGCCGCTGTCTTAGGTTTCACTTTTGTCATATCTTCAACAGATTCCCAAACTTCTTTTGGCACTTTATTAAAAGACATTAGTTCACTAAAAGATGTCTTAGGTATATTCAATCTTCTAGAAAGCTCATTTTGACTAATGTTTAAATCAATCATTAGTTTCTCATAAGCAACAGCTAAAGAATAAGCTGATAGACTTTTTTTCTTGTTTTCACTTGTTTGAATTACCAGACAACCCGCATCGTCTTCTTTTGTTATAACCACTTTTAAATTCAAATTAGCAATAGTACATGCTCGCCATCTTCTTTCACCAGCAATAACTTCATACTCAAAATCTAAAGAATCTATCTTTCTAACTATTGCTGGTTGTAATTGTCCATTTTGCTTTATATCTTCTGCTAACTCGTCGATACTACCGAGTTCAAATCGATTTCTATCTGCATACTTCCAATTCCGACATTTTTTAGGATCAATCTCTAAAATATTATAATTTTCTTTATTCGCTAACTCTTCCTCTAATGATTCAATCTGCTCCTTTAGACTTTTATTTTCTTCTATTTCTTTAGTGGCAATATTTTTCCAATCTGACGCATTGTCCTTAATAATAGCTCCGGTTACAGCCTGTTTTCGAATATCAACTTTCATTCACTACCCCCTACGCCTTCAAAATAAAATCAATTACACCAAGGTATTCTTCAGCCACTCTAGAAGTTGGCTCATAATCTACAATTGACTGAGAAATGGCTGGGCTTTTACATTCCTTTACTTTTACACTCTTAGAAATAACAATAGGACAGAACTCTTTGGGATATGTTTCTTTTAAGCTGTTAATAATTGCGCTATCAAAGACGGACATGGGCTTTGACATAGAATTACCTACAATAGCTGCAACTTTTAAATTATCTGCAACTTTTCTCATTTTTAAAACATCTACCTTATCAAAAACATCTTGCATACCCCAACTATCATATAAGTCAATAGTAAAAGGCATCACAACTTTGGTTGTTGCAGCTAAAATCGCATCAAACCAAGGAGAGTCTGTAGGTATCCCATCACAAATTACTACATCATATATGGATCTATATCCTTCTATTTTTTCTTTTAATCTAAACAGCAGATCTTGTGGTGGGATTGCGTCCAAAACACCTCTCAATTCTTTCCCAGTAGCAATTACATCAAGGTGATCGTTATATTTAAAAGGAGTTCCACTTTTCCCAAGAAGGAGATCGCTCGTAGATAATCCAATGTTTGAAGGGGATTTGACTAAAGATAAACTCAAATGTCCTTGAGGATCTAAATCAATAGCAAGAACTCTTTTTTTGTAAGTATTAGCTAAAATAAGTGAAAAATTAAATGATTGTGTAGTTTTTCCTACACCGCCCTTATTTGTAATAATACTCCAAACATCTGCAGCTTTGTTCATTATTTGAGAATGAGTATTATCATCACCACCCTCGTTATTTATCCAGCTTTCCAATATTTTTAATGCTTGCACCGGTGCTTTTGTATAATATTTCTGCTCCCTACCCATCATCCATTTTTTTATAGTATTGACGGAATACCCAGTTATTTGAGATATATCCGATTGCTTCAATGAATATAAATCTCTTATCTTTTTTATTCTGTCATTAACGTCTAAATCTTGAATTGCTTCTGTCATCATGAATCCTCGCCATTGAACGGCCCTTTTAATGACCATATTGGTTTTAAATAAATCTGTTTTTAATTAAAATAATTTACCGCAGAACCATAGTAGTTCCATTTAGGAACCAATTCAATATCATTGACACCGCAAGTTCCTCTAGGATAAGATATTTTTTGAATTTTTCTGAATATGGCAATCTAATTAAGAGGAAAGATATAGAGAACAATTAGAATTTAATAGATAAGTGGCCATGACTAGTTTCGCAGACCAGTCATGGCTTATAACAATTAGCTTGGAACGAAGCTAAACACCAAAAACATCAAGGAATGAATAGTTCCATCGAAATTTTTGGATCCATCCACGGATTATTTTAGCTTTGTTCCCCTAAAAAAACAATAAAAACAATAAAGGTAAGGGATATTATCTATGGGGAACCTTTGTTCAATTTTTCACATGAGATTTAAAAGTCTCATGAAAGTTATTCCATCTGCCCGAAAAGCGCAGCTTGTGGATTATATACTGCTCGGCTGGCAAACCAGTACCTACACTTTAAAAAACTCAAGTAATAAATGGTTTATGAAGCCTTACGCTCAAATCGTAGAGGATACAGGCATCCCCAAAAGCACCCTGGAGCGATACATCAAAGAATTACACGAAGAAGGATTCATTGAAAGACGCCAGGCGCTCTATAGTAGAACCAGAGATCAGGGTGGCTTTGAAGTTAAAAAGGGCAACTACATTCACATTACCGATAAACTACTGGCATTAATTAAGCCCTCTGAACCTGCTTCCAATATTCCACCATCGGATATAAAAGATATTAACAACGATATCAATGCGTCTAATGAGGATAAGCATCAAAATCAGGACAAGATCAAACCAAAATGCAATAATGTTACTATAAATGAGGGGATCGATCCCCTCAAAATGAGGGGATTATATATAAGTGATCTTTATCCCTCTTCTTTTATTAATACTATTAGTTTTAAAAAACTAACTCGTTCTGTGGATAAACCCACACTACAGCGATTAAGCCAGCAATTCGATACTATCCAAAACTTCTTCTGTTCAGAAATCAAGGAAGAAATCCCTGATGAAGTCAAAAAACTGGTATTAGGCACGTTCTTCAATCTAAGTTTTACACACAAAAAGCAACTTTCATCTCCGAAACAACTGGCAGCGGAATATTTGTTTGTCCTGCTTAACAATGAATTTTATTTACCGGATGTGACCTGTTTTAAGCATCGTAATAACATCCTTTCAAAAATGATCCGGGAAAATCGCTGGCGAACTCCTAAGGGGTTCTATAAGCACTTTTACTTGGGACAAGATTTTAAAGACCAACAGGCACTGCGCGAAGAACGATATCAGCAGCAGAAAAATAACGAAATAAATTACGACTATGAGAGGATTGAAGAGCAAAAAGACGAACGACTTGCCCAGTTAGAAGCGCAAATGCTTGAAAAAAGCCTCTTAATTGAGACGTTGACTCAAAGTATTTATCAGCAATCCACTGAAGAAATGATTGTTTCGATTAGAGAGCGTATTCAAGAGATAAAACGCGAACTGGAGCAGCTATGGCAGCAACAGTTTTTAATTGAGCAAGAGAATGAACGGCAACCATTTAATCCCATAAAGCAGTGTGCATAAGTATGGGGGAACTGTAGGAAGCTGGAATCAGCCTACTTGGTGTTCTCAGTGGAAAGGTACTCAGGATTAAAGTGCTAAAGACTGGGCTAGAAATAACCATTTCATTTAGCCCAAGATCACGAGCCGTTCGTTTGTTTGATCCAGTCGTTTATCGCTTCAGTGCTGTCTTTAATGACAGTGATCGCCTGCTGATATAATGGTTCAAGCAAGTCACTTTGGCCCGCTTTCCAGTAGCGTTCCAAGTATTGGCAGGCTATTTTGATGCGGGTAGCGCCTACATACACTGCACCGCCTTTGATTTTATGGGCGAGTTGCTGGGTTTTTTCCCAGTTGCCCTCATCGTGCGCTTTTTGCATTAACGAAAAATCTTGGGGTAAGGAGTCCTTCACCATAAACGCCAACATATCAGCCAGCTGAGATTGGGTTCCGGTTGTCTTTAAACCTTCCTCAACGTCTAAGAGTGGAAACTCATTGAGCTGAAATAAATGCGCTTCTTCCTCTGGCAAGTCTGCGCGATAAGCAGCATTTCCAGCGCGGGGATCTGGGGATTGACGCCCCGGAATAAACGCCGTGACAATATCAGAACAATTTTTAGCCGTAAGCGGTTTGGTCAGTACGGCATTCATACCCGCATCGATACAGCGTTTTTTATTCTCATCGCCGGCATGTGCCGTTAAGGCAATAATAGGCGTATGCGTTTTTTTGGTTAATTCCTGCACGCGAATCGCATGCGTCACCTCGTAACCGTCTACATCAGGCAAGCCGATGTCCATCAGGATCAAATCATAGTGTTGCGTTTTCCATAAATCGAGCGCGGTCTTGCCGTCTTCTGCGATATCAACGGCACATTGAAGTTTGGATAATAATGATCGGGCGGCATGCTGTGCAATGATGTTATCTTCAACCACGAGTACTCGGTGCTCAGCGGATTCTACGGAGGGGCAGGGTGGTGGTTTAATTTGCTGTGCATACGTCGTTTCGTACAGTTGATCGACCAGCGAATCCTGTTCTTCCATGCCTAAATCATTATCGAGAAGCGGCTCCTGGAGAGGGATGACGCAGGTGAAGGATGAGCCCTTGCGAGGCTCACTTTTAACATAAATTTCACCGTTTAATTCATCCACAAATTGCTTCACTACCGATAAACCCAAGCCAGCCCCTTTATAAATGCCCTGGTAGGAAGGGGTTAAGCGCTTAAATTGAACATAGATTTCCTGCTGTTTGTCTTTGGGAATGCCCATGCCTGAATCTTCAACAACCAGCATTAACACCAATTGCTTCCCTTCCTGTTTAGCAAGATGCGCGGATAATTTCACAAATCCAGTATCCGTGAAATTTAAGGCATTGGCCACTAATTCAAGGATAATGCGATGAATACGCACCTTATCCCCTATGACATAACGGGGGATAGCTTCATCAAATTGTAAAGACAGCGATAATCGTTTCTGGGCGGCTCTCGCCATGTTCAATTTAATGACATGCTCTAATGCTGCTTTTAAATCAAACTTCTTTTTAAGCCTGGGGATTTCTCCTGAACTGACACGAATGGCTTCAAGCACTTCATCCAATAAATCCAATAGGGCATGGCTGGAGGCTACCAAGTTCTCAGAGTATTCTTTGATGTGGGGGTTATCCGATTCCATTTTAAGTAAATCGGCAAACCCTACAATACCGGTTAATGGGGTACGGATATCGTGGCGCATGTTCTCCAGAAATTCTGTTTTCGCCTGGCTGGCTGCTTCAGCGCCTTTTTTAGCTTCAATGAGTGATTTTTGCAGTTGTTCTATTTCGGTAATGTTAATGGATATCCCCATTATTCCTACCGTTTCATTATTTTTATTTTTTAAAGGCACTTTTTGAGATAGAAAAGTGGATTGAACGCCGTTGATTAACCCGGTTTCTTTGATGGTAACGGGCTCTCCGGTGCGCATCACTTCCCTATTGGTTTGATTCACTGTTTCGGCAATTTCTTTCCAGGGCATATCGTCGTTCGTTTTTCCAACAATATCCAATCGGTTACTAAGACCAATATTGTTGGCATGCTCCTGATTGCAGCCCAGATAGCGATTGTTTTGATCTAACCAATAAATATGCCCAGGAATATAATTCATCATGTGATGATAAAAGGATAATTCCTCTTCAAGCTCCCGAAGACGTTTTAGTAATTCATCCTGCAGTAGTCCGTTAGGATTATCGCTCATTTAGTCTTAGCCATTCTGACATAGTTTATTTTTCTAGCTAATTATAGTTCAGTTTCATTGAACAATAGTTCCTGATATTTACGGGGTGTTGGGTCATACAGGGGATAATAAGTAATTGAATCACAAAACACATGGTTTAAAAACAAAAGACTAGGGTTTTCAAAAGTGCATCCCTCTTTTTTTGCGAAATAAGCATGCTGATTAAACGCCTCCCATTCCTGTGTGATAGGGGCCTTGAATGCGCTGTTATTTTCATAGGCTTCCTTGTAAATACAGGGCGTGTTTCTTAGATTGCCTGAAAATTGAGGATGCGCTGCAAAATTCGCCAAAAGGATTTGTATAGGCGACTGTTGATTTAAACGATTAACATAGGTCTCGGGCCGTTCAACACCGTCTGGGTAGTTTACAATTCCTTCACAGATTATCGCCGCTTGACACTTATTATCGAAACGGGGTGTTAAGTAAAATTCTTTTTTGTCGAGGGATGGTGTAAACCCTAACAAGAGTTCATCATGATAGCGGTGCTTTACAAAACGAGAAACCTTAATGATGAGTGGAATATTGTGTTGCAAAGCGCTCAAAAGGATCACTTTGGCTGTTGGATACTGTGGAAGATAGCTGCGTTTATGATCGTCGTAACGAATGACTAACAATTCCATTAGTGCTGGGTTATCATACAGCTGACTATGTCTCTGAATAATTTGGCACGACATAAAGGACAACTCTTTCTGCGCACTGGAAACGAAAGACTTTATTTTATTGTGCACTAATCCAAGACCATTTAATGCCTCCAAACAGGTTTTTTCATAGAGCATAAACGACGAAGAGGGCAGTTGTTTTTTAGTCAGGGTTAGCAAATAAGACAACACGATAAATTTAACATCGAAAAGCAATTCATTATCAAACCCAAGATAGAGGCCATGTTCCTGAAGATAGCTCTCAATGGTTTGTCTTGTATGCTCATTGATTGGCGGTAATGCGCTTATTTTTTCAATGATTGTATTGAAGGATTGCATCACCGAATGCCAAACAGAGAAAGCGCTCGTATCGCGATACTTATTAGTCATATGCCATAAAGCAAATGCTCTAATGTGGCAAGCATTCTCACAAACCAGCGGGTCTAGGGCATTCAGCTCGTTGGTTATGAACAGGTGAACGGCTTCCTGGCAAAGCATGAAGAGGTTTTTCAATGTTTCTTTAGGAAAGTTAATCAGTTTATGAAGAAAGTCTTGAGGAAAGAGGTGCGAGAGATTTTGGGTCATAAATGTATTATCCATAATTACATGGACGATGATTGTACAAGAAATAATCATAAAAAGCAATATGTGATCAATTAATAAAGCGGGTTGTTTTAAAATAAATTCTAGAGTCGCACTGCCTGCGGAAAGAAATAAGGTAAACTTGATTAATTATCAATGAGATAGAGAAAATAATGTCTCTAAAGAAAACAGCGGAAAAAGTCAAGACTGGTTCTTCTTAAAAAAAGAAGATACAATGCATCTCCCAAATCTTTATCCAAAGCCAGGCTTTTGTGGATAAGTTTTTTTGAACATCGCTCTATAAACCCCTCTTTTATTGCTTTCCTCCTTCAAGCCCCTTGATTACAAAGGCTTATCGCGTATTAACGACAAGAAATCACGGTTTCACTTATCCACAAAATCTGTGGATAACGATGTGTATAGAATGTTAGAGCGCTGATAAGTAAAGGAAAAAAGCCACTGCCCAGACATTTTTTAATCTGTGTTGAGGCGAAGAGCACTATGATGCTCGTCTGCTTGCCAGATACTGGAGACGTTGGCATCTTTGAGGAGTTGATTGCCATGCAAATGCTCCCAGGCTGCATGGCGGCAGGCGATTTGCGATTCGACCGGCAAGGACTCAACGTCAATTCGTTCATCAGAGTCCATCACCTCAATGATATCGATACTCCCGTATCGTTTGTGCTGCCAAAGGACGTATGCTTTTGGCCAGTAATAGCGGAAATGAACGGTCACTTGTTTTCCATCCAAATGACAATCGGTTTGATGCAGAGACATGGTATTCACTCCTTAGAAAGACCACAGTAGGGTAGGGGAGTGTTTAATAAAAGACAAGACTGGAAAAATCGGCGCATTATCGTTAAGCTTCGCGCATGAAAACCGTATCGCTCTTAATTATTCTTTTATTTAGCCAGGTGTGTGATGCAGTACCGCCTACTAATTTCGCGCAAGCTAAAAAAATAGCAACGGCCGTATTTGAGTCACATCCCATCACCCTGTATTGCCAGTGCCATTACCAAAACAAGCAAATTGATTTGGCAAGCTGCCAGATGAATGCCGCCGCCGATAAAAAACGCGCCCTGCGCCTGGAATGGGAACATATGATGCCCGCCGCAAATTTTGGCCGGCAATTCGCCTGTTGGCGGGAGCCGCTTTGCCGACGTACTAACGGAACACCTTATAAAGGGCGGGCTTGTTGTGAAAAAATAGAGCCGCGGTTTCGTCAAGCGGAAGCTGAGCTTTATAATTTATGGCCGGAAGTTGGTTTGTTAAATCAGCTCCGTTCTGATTATCGCTATGCCGAGCTCCCTAATAAATCCAAAACCTACGGCTGTGAGTTTTACGTGGATAGCGCTACACGTCGGATTGAGCCTGCCGATGCGGTGAAAGGCCTTGTTGCCCGTGCAAACCTTTTTATGGCTGACCGCTATGGCATTGCATTAAGTGGCGCACAAAAACAATTATTTCTTGCCTGGCATCGTCAGTTTCCGCCAACGGCTTGGGAAAAAGAGTGGGCTAGTCAAGTGGCTGGTATTGAAGGTTATTCTAATCCCTGGATTGATGCGGCTTCTTAGACCATTAATTGATGATGGGTGTTCGTTTTTAAAGTCGGCTTATTGCCTTTTTGCGACAATTTGACAGCCCGTATGGCTTTACTATACTTAAAGTGTAGACAGAAGATCGCGAAAGCGAACTCTTTAGTCTGCATCAGAAAACCACCTCAGGGTGGTTTTTGTTTTTCTGTCACAAGCATTGGAGAAACCATGGGCTTAGGGCAGTATCGCGCCAAACGAAATTTTTCCCGTACCCGTGAACCTCCGGGCTGTGAATCTTTCACTAATCAGTTCCGCTTTGTTATCCAAAAGCATCAAGCCTCCCATCTGCATTATGACTTTCGCTTAGAGCTTCAAGGCGTTTTAAAAAGCTGGGCGGTGCCAAGGGGGCCGAGTTCTAATCCCGCTATCAAACGCACCGCTTTTCAAACAGAAGACCATCCATTGGATTACGCGGAATTTGAAGGGGAAATTCCAAAAGGGGAATATGGTGCGGGTACGGTAATACTTTGGGATAACGGCATTTGGGAGCCGCTCGATGACAATCCCATCGGCTGTTTCTATAAAGGACATTTACGATTTAGCTTACACGGTGAGAAACTCCAGGGGGATTGGGAGCTGATTCGAAGTGCCACAGAAAACACCTGGCGATTAGTGAAGATGAACGATGAGTTTAGTGACTTCAATCCCATCCCCATTGTGGACCGAATGCCTGCGAGTGTATTAAGCGGCTTAACGCTGGAGGAGTTCGCTGATAACCCACATGCGAAGCCACAATTAGTTCATCGAAGCGCAAAACAACGAATCGATGAGCGCCTGGCTCGGTTACACAATGAGGCGATGCCTGAGAAAATGTCACCTCAGCTCGCCACCCTGGCAGATATACCGCCAACAGGGGATGCCTGGCTTCATGAAATTAAATGGGATGGTTACCGGATGCTGGCCTTTAAGAAGGGCGATACGGTATATATCATGTCCCGCAATCACATCGACTGGACAATATCCTTTCAGGTGATTGCTGATAAAATTCGTCTGTTGCCATTTGAAAACCTCATTCTCGATGGCGAAATGGTCATTTTTGATGAATCCAATCGCGCGAGTTTTCAGTGCATGCAAAATGCCATTGATGCCGGTTCCCATTCACCATTTCGTTATTATTGTTATGACATGCCGTATTACCACAGTAAAAGCTTACTATCTTTGCCGCTTATTGAGCGTAAATCGCTACTAAAAGCAGTACTTCGCCAGGCACCAAGTGCTATTCGCTACAACGACCATATTATTGGCGAGGGCCGTGAGGTGTTCGCCAATGCCTGTCGTTTGGGCCTTGAAGGCATTGTGTCTAAATTAGCGGATAGCCCTTATCAGACCAAACGCAGCAAAAGCTGGCTTAAAATCAAATGCGTCAAACGCCAAGAATATGTTATCGCGGGATTTACACCGCCGCAGGGGGCCAGGCGTTATTTTGGCTCTTTATATTTAGGGGTTTTTAATGAGAAAGGGAAGTTGGAGTACAGCGGCAATGTGGGTACGGGGTTTACGGAAGCTTCGTTAAAAACAGTTTATCAGGCATTACTGCCGCTGGTTATTGAAAAAAATCCCTTCACCACCAATCCACCGGGTTGTCGCACCGCCACTTGGGTTAAACCGGAATTAGTCGCTGAGGTGGAATTTAGCGAATGGACTAAAGAAAGTAATTTAAGGCATCCGAGTTTTAAGGGGCTTCGGCGTGATAAGACCGCAAAGACGATTCACCGGGAAGAAACGCTTACGGTCTCGTTGCTTGAAAAGGTAGTACCTGAATCAGCGAAGCCATCTGAAAAATCCCGCGTTCGTCTGAGTCACCCGGAAAAACTTCTTTACCCAGAGGATGGGATTAGCAAACAGCAGCTGTATGATTACTATGAAGCGGTGGCTGAATGGATGTTGCCCTTCATTCGGGAACGTCCGCTCACCTTGTTACGTTGCCCTGAGGGCTATCAGCACTGTTTTTATCAAAAGCATCGAACGGCTTCTTCAAGCCCTGCCTTAAAACCGATACCCATTCAAGACAAAAAAACCCGGCAATGGGAGGACTATCTCACGGTGGAGGATGAAAAAGGGCTTTTAAGTTTAGTGCAAATGGGGGTATTGGAAATTCATCCCTGGGGCAGCACCATCGCTCACCTGGAACAAGCGGATGTTATCGTCTTCGATTTAGATCCAGCCCCCGATGTGGCCTGGAATGAAGTAGTTCTTGCGGCTCAAACCGTGCGCCATTATCTCAATACAATGCAATTAACCTCCTTTGTAAAAACCACCGGTGGCAAGGGCTTGCATGTGGTTGCCCCCATTCTCCCCGAACACGATTGGGATGCGATTAAACGATTTACCAAGGCCTTTGTCCAAACACTGGAAACCATCGCACCTGACCGTTATGTCAGTAACATGGCCAAGAAAAAGCGCCAAGGGAAAGTCTTCATCGATTATTTGCGCAACCAATGGGACACCACCGCCATTGCCCCTTATTCTACCCGAGCCCGCCCAAAAGCGCCGGTGGCAGTGCCGCTTCATTGGGATGAATTAACCGACCAGTTTGAGGATACGTTTTATACCCTTCACTCATTACTGAAACGGCTTCACACTTTGCGAGAAAACCCCTGGCAGTCTTTTTTTACGCTTCATCAATCCCTGGATTTGGATTGAAAAGCGGATTGTACCCTTTGTATCTGATTGCGGTCTTTGCACTACTGGCTTGCTTAGTCACTTAGAGCAAAGAAGGAGGCTTCCTCGGTGTCCGGTGACAATAGAAGGGTTTCGCATTGTTCAATCAATGCCTTTAAGGCCTCTTCTGCGGAGGGAAATGTTTCTTCTGCTTTTAAGTGGCGGTCGTAGTCAGTTCTATACAGCGCGTGACCTGATTCACCGGTTATAATCTCTTCGATGCGTTCTTTTTGAATTGAAATATCCAGTGGAAATGTGCCCTCATCGGCATCGTGCTGTGCTTGTGAAAGCCAGTATACTGTATCACCAATGCTTAACATCCTTGTTCTCCTTGTTATGGAAGCGTTTCTTTGCCTAAACGCTTGTCTTGATAGTGCCGACCTCGATTGAATTACTGCATTCGATAAAAATTGGAAAGTCGTTGCGTCGGATTGCTTAAAAGCGCCATCGCTTGTTGCTTTAAAGCGTTCAATGCGTCTTCTTTACATTTAAATACCTCATCCAGGCCAAAAGCGAAACGGGCAGTCACGATAGGATTTTGATGAGGGGTATGCGTGCGAATGTCTTGGATAGTCTCTTTTACAATCGCAATCGATAAAGGGAATAAACCAAAATCTGGGGTGTGTTGTTTCTGGCCTAGCCAGTACACGGTCTCGCCGATTTGCCATTCCATAGACACTCCTTGTCTTTAAAAGGAATTTTGCGGTACAGATAATGGTGGCTTAAACGCGAAAGAAAATCCAGTGCATGGATGTTTGAAATTGTAGGGCCTCAAAAATCATTCTGTCATGGAGGCATCAGTCGGCAGAACTTCAATGCAATCGTCCCCCTTATACAGTGCGGAATTCATTTTAGGCGTCACGGGATGGCAGACGAGCTCAACCGACTGTGGTTGATGGAGTAAGTTACTCACTTCCTCAGTGGAAAACGGGGCAGGGGAGAGCCATTTTGCTTGCTGGGTCTCGTTTAAAAACCAGGGCATTCGGTCATGGAGTTGACTGACCAGTTCATTGGGCGAGGTGGTCAGTAAGCAGCAGGAAGGAATAATCAGGTCTGGCTCAGGTTCAAAGCGCTCCCAAATGGCAGCGACCGCTAAAAGGGCATTGTCTTTCTGATGAATGTAATAGGGTTGTTTGACGGTTTTATTGTCTTTAGGGTGATGCTGCCATTCAAAAAAACCATTCATAATTAAAAGGCAGCGCCGGTATTTAATCGCTTGTTTAAAGGCCGGCTTTTCGGCGGCTTGTTCAGCGCGTGCATTAATGAGCAGCATTGATTTTTTGCTTTTCGCATACCAGGGCACAATGCCCCAGCGCATTTGCACGGCCTTTAAGCCTTCTTCAGTGGGAATAAGGCAAAGGGCGGCCTCCGTTGGCGCGACATTGCGACTTTGGGGTAAAGGCTCAACCGTTGTGACTTCAAATTGCTGTTTTAGTTTCTCGATATCGGTGTCGACAGAAAATCGGCCGCACATGGTAATTCCTCCAAAGACTCTTTAATCCTAGTCAACGGTGTTTTCCTTGTCCACTGATGGCCAGTTCCACAAATACCAGAGGCTAATCTTTGATCAATTAGGATGCCCTATAGTTCATCCATTATTTGGGGATTGTTTGTACTTAGTAATTAAATCCTTCAAAGTCTCTTCTAAAGTCCATTTGTGCTGAAAAGACGTTAGCGTGAGTAAGGTGTTAAGGTTAGGGCAACGTTGTTCAATATCCACATAATCGACCCCATAAGCCTCTTCATAAGGGATGTGAACAATTGTAGAGTTACTATTTGAGTAACTTTTTGTTAATTCCGCCAGATTATTGATAGAGATTTCTCTATTATTTCCAATATTGATACTCTTACCAATACTCGCAGGAGTATTGATAAGTAAATCAAGAGCCGCTACCACATCCCTTACGTCACAAAAAGAGCGGGTCTGATGGCCATCACCAAAAACAGTAATTGGCTCATTCTCACAAGCTTGTTTTATAAAACGTGGAACAACCATCCCGTATTGCCCTGTCTGCCTGGGGCCAATTGTATTAAATATTCGGGGTAGTATGACAGGTATATTTTTTTGATAAAAATAGGCGTACCCGATTATTTCCTCAGTTAGTTTACTTATGGAATAAGTCATATGGGAGTTTGTAAGAGGTTTCAAATTTAGGGAACTACTTTCGCACAGCCCTTTTGAATCACCATAAACAGCAGATGAGGAAACAATGACCGTAATAGGTTTTTTTTGAGCCTTATCGATTGCCTGTAGCAAATGGTTGCAGGCAATAATATTATTATTTATTACAGCGATTGGATCATGTAAGACTTTAAACATTCCAACCGATGCGGCTAGATGGAAAATCACATCTGCCCAACTCACTGTATCTTGCAAGTTTGGCCAAGTCAATAAATCGGTTTTCTCAAATGTAAATGAATGATGCTGTTTGAATTCATTGATATTTTCAATTTTTCCAGTGTCTAAATTGTCAACGCATACAACCTTATGCCCTTTTCCAAGATAGTATTGGGCAAGATGAGAGCCAATAAAACCGCAGCCACCAGTGATTAGTATGTTCATCTAGAATCCTTATTTCTTGGAACTATTTTAAATGCTGCTTATGTCAATATTGCTCTGGATTATAGGCAATGAAGCTGTTGAGAGCGAACTTGATTTTTTCCGCTTTTCTTTGCTTCATACAATGTTTTATCGGCTACTGAAATGATTTGCTCTACGTCTTCCTCTGGGCAGCTTGGGGACACACTCACGATACCAATACTCAGTGTAGTTGCATTCGACACTTCAGATTGAACTTTATTTTGTAATTTCTGGCATACTAGAATAGCGTCCTCCAGTGAGGTGTTCGACAGAATAGTAGCAAATTCATCTCCCCCAATCCGAAAAGAAGTATCATTTGCTCTCTGGGCAGAATTTTTTATGGCTGCAGCTAAATTCTTTAAAAACAAATCACCTGAGGGGTGGCCATAGTTGTCATTAAGTCGTTTAAAGTCATCAACGTCGATTAACACCAAGTTAATTGGATGATGATTGCGTTTGGCTCTAGCAAACTCTTCACTTAGTCTTTGGTCAAAATATCGCCGATTATAAAGGCCCGTCAGTGAATCGGTGATAGATAAACGCTTGATTTCAATAAGTGCTTCCTCTTTTTCTTTGGTTAATCGAATAGTGTTTTGTAAAATTTTAGATTGGGATTTTGCTGTAATGAGTAACATGAGAACAAATAAAGAGAACATCGTCGCTAAAATACTGTGATTAAATCCACCCAACCAATAGTTGTAAACGATTAGAGGTAAAAACATCGGTAATAAATACGCACAGTAGGCAGGAAGATAAACGGATAATGATGCGAGAGCTCCTGATGCCATTCCCCCGAGAACCAAGGTTATGATATTTTGGTTCATTTTTAAAAAGTAAGGATAAAATACTAGATAAGAGCTCCCCCACAAGGCACCCATTAGGAATGTCAAGGCCATAAAGATGTGTAGGGCTCGCTTTTGCTGAGGAAGATAACGCTTTGATTTAATACAATACTTACTATACAGCAAGCGTACTATGCTTAAAAAGATGACAGCAAGTAACCAGGTCATCACCCAATGAAGTGGTGCTTGTCGGTAGAGTAGATAGAAGGATATCAATACCGATAATAAGCCATTGAAAGGGATTGACCTAAGAGAGCTTTCCAGTAATAACAAAAAGCACTCGTCTTGTAGTGGAGAGCGATTTGGTTTCATGTTCTCTGCATTAACCTTTTTATTTTTTTAATTAATGTTACCGATGGATTATTTTCTATTAGAGTTAACTCCTATTATCAATTATAGCCTGTATACCACCTCGTTTCTTCGGCGGTGTTCTGGGTAAAGCATGGACGAACCGAGCTATTCATATCATTGTTCTTGTTCCAAAGGTTGACTCAAACAAGCTATCACAGGATGTTGTAATAAAAATAAACAAGTCGTTGCTACCCATTGCAAAACTATAGTGTTGTGATAGGTCTTTATTAAACCGGGGGCAGAATTTTTTAAAATTTCAAAAAGTGCATGAAGCTCAGTGTAGTGACTGAGGGAAACACTAAATAAACACTCCTCAACATGGAAAAAATCTCTATACGCTTGATTATTTAAAATCATAGTCCCTTCTGTATCACAGAGAAAGGCAGGATATGGGTATTCTTCAATGAAGTGCAAGCTCATAGTTGCTCTGGAGTAAGAGACTAAAGAATAAATAGTACTAATAAAACGAATGTTATACTAGATACACTCAATTGAATGATAGTATGGGTCTTGTACTGGTTTGAATTTACGGCCTACAAGAAGCTGGTCTGTATTTATTTGCTAAAGTTCCCCCGGTGCAAGTCCAAGTCAAATCACCATTTGCATTTAGAGTAGGCGTTAATAGGATGGTACCGCCTCCGGCAGCTGCTGTATAAGTAATTGTTATCACTCCAGTATTTGCTGCAATGGTGATGGAGGAAACGTTTGCCGTAGCGGCCGGCGAGACATACCCAGTAGCGGCTTGAGAGGTGGGAAGTGCATTTCTAGCTATTGTGGTTTCGGCGACTGCCGCTTTAGCAGAGGAGGCTAAACTTAAGCCCTCTGTCACTCGAGCGCGAATCGTATAATCTTGATAAGCAGGGATTGCAATAGCTGCTAAAATTCCTACGATAGCCACAACAATCATTAACTCAATCAGTGTAAATCCCTTATGTTTTTTCATCTCATTATCCAAATCCTGTGACACTTCCGAAGTAATCATTAAAATGATAAACAGAACCACCACGCGATGGTTCTGTGCGATTGTCTTTTTGGAACTATTTGCAACTCCCAATGTAATAATAGTACAAGGCTTGGCAACCGCTGTTTCAGCATGCGTACCAGCCAAGCCGAGACTGCCAAGCCAAGGACGATGAAGAAGTAGCGTTGCCAACCGCCCGCGCCTGCCAGAAAGCTGAATGCGGCCCCCGGATTCAGTACATGAACGAAATTGAAGAATGGCGTGACTTCGACCTGTTCGCCATAGGCATACGTGCGGACGACGGCGAGCTTGGCGAACTGGTCGGCCATGAAGGCGCACACGGCCACCACATACCAGACCGAGGCCGACGTGTGGCGAGCCGTCTGCCACGTGGGAGCGACAAGCGGTATCAGCCGTCCGGCAAGAACGGTGCTGCCCAATCCTAGACACCAGCCCGCCAGCACATCAGCCGGGAAGTGCATTCCAGCAGCAATGCGCGACCATCCGACCAAGACGGCATAAAGCACCAAACCGACGCGGCCACGGCGACCCATCAAAGGCCAAAGCGCGCCGATAACTAACGCCGAATAGGTAGCATGCCCACTGGGCAGGCTGTAGTGCCGCTCATGCTCACTGATGATGCGCACTAACTCGCCGAAGACGGCGGGCGGACGCGGGAAGTCGAGCCACAGCTTCAAGACAGTGGCGGCCAGCAAGGCCAGCAGGAAGGCGGTGCCAAAAACAATGAGCCGATGCCAAACTGCATCAGCGCGGGCTAAATTGGTTGCTGACTTCGACCACCACCACAGACCCAGCAGCGTCAAGGGCGCTGTCCAGTAATTGCCTACGAGGCTGAAGAACCACACCAGCGGTCCCAGCGCGGCAGGCGTTCCCGCATTGATGACCTGGAACAACGCGACGTTCAGACCATACCAGTCATAGAGAATGAATTTCCAGTTCATCGGCGCAACAGCCTCAAGCCATTGCCCACGACAAGCAAGCTGGCTCCCATGTCGGCAAACACGGCCATCCACATGGTCGCGTGACCAGTGAAGGTGAGTACCAGAAACACCGCTTTAATGCCCAGTGCCAGCACGATGTTTTGCATCAGTACCTGAGCCGTCGCACGTGACAGGCGCACAAAAGTCGGAATCTTGCGCAAGTCATCGTCCATCAGGGCGACGTCCGCCGTCTCAATGGCCGTGTCGGTGCCAGCGGCCCCCATTGCAAATCCGATGTCAGCACGTGCCAACGCCGGGGCATCGTTGATACCGTCGCCGACCATCCCGACCTTGCCAGTCTGCGCCAGTTGTTCGACCTCGCGCAGTTTGTCCTCTGGCAGCAAATTGCCCTGCGCCCGATCAATCCCGGCTTGTGTGGCAATTGCCTGCGCGGTGTGCGGGTTGTCGCCAGTCAGCATCATGGTGTTGATGCCGAGCGCATGCAGCTCGCCGATAGCGCTCCTGCTGCTGTCCTTGATGGTGTCTGCCACCGCGATCAGGGCTTGCGCACGCTTTGTGCTCACCAGGATCACTACAGTTTTGCCTTCGCGCTCCATCGCAGCGATGCGCTGCTCCAATTCAGGTGGACAATGCCCCAGCTCTTCGAGCATCCGATGGTTGCCAAGGTGATAGGTCACACCGTCAATGCTGCCTCGCACGCCACGACCGGGCAGTGCAACGAACTCGGCAACATCGTGTAGCGCAACCCCTTCGGCATGCGCTGCCTGCGCTATGGCTTTGGACACGGGATGGTCAGAGCGAGCCGCGAGACTGGCGGCAATGCTTCGGCTGCTGGCTGGTAGCGCATCGCCCCACGCGACGAAATCGGTTTGCGCAGGTTTGCCGTGCGTGATCGTGCCGGTCTTGTCCAGTGCCAGCCAGCGCAGCTTGCGGCCTTCTTCCAGATAGACGCCACCCTTGATAAGAATGCCGTGCCGCGCCGCCGCCGCCAAGCCGCTAACGATGCTGACCGGTGTGGAGATTACCAGCGCGCACGGGCAGGCGACGACCAGCAAAACCAGCGAGCGGTAAATCCAGTCCAGCCACGCTGCGCCCATGAATAGCGGGGGAATCAGTGCGACCGCAACCGCCACACCGAATACGGTTGGCGTGTACCAGCGTGCAAACTGATCGACAAAGCGTTGAGTAGGTGCGCGGCTACCTTGGGCAGCTTCCACCGCGTGGATAATGCGGGCCAATGTGGAGTTGCTGGCCGTGGCCGTAACGCGATACTCAAACGAGCCGGATTCGTTGATGGTGGCGGCGAACACCAGATCACCAGGCGCTTTTTCAACTGGCAGGCTTTCACCAGTGATCGGCGCTTGGTTGACCGTAGAGCGTCCTTCCAGCACTTCGCCATCGAGGGCGATACGCTCACCCGGCTTGACCCGAACCCGGCTGCCGATGGCGACCTGCTTGGCATCCTCTTCGCGCCACGAACCATCCGGCTGCTGCACCGTGGCTTGTTCCGGGGCAAGGTCGAGCAGGCCACGAATGGCGTTGCGAGCACGGTCCAGCGACTTTGCCTCGATCACTTCAGCGAGTGCAAACAGCACCATCACCATCGCTGCTTCCGGCCAGTGACCGATCAACATGGCGCCCGTGACGGCTATTGACATCAGGGCGTTCATGTTGAGGTTGCGGTTCTTGAGCGCAATCCAGCCCTTCTTGTAGGTGGAAAGGCCGCCCGCGAAGATCGCGACGAGCGCCAGAACAACGACTGACCAATGGTTGCCGTTGTGGAACCAGTAGACGGCTTCCGCAGCCAATGCA
The DNA here is from genome assembly GCF_900461555.1 of Legionella quinlivanii. NCBI lineage: Bacteria > Pseudomonadati > Pseudomonadota > Gammaproteobacteria > Legionellales > Legionellaceae > Legionella > Legionella quinlivanii. The sequence goes on from NZ_UGOX01000002.1 coordinate 97,943, forward strand.
GCCGCCAAGGAGATGCCAAGCGGCCCCCAGTTGGTAGATGCGACTGTCGATATCGCCGGCGAGGCGTTGGCTTCCTCCGCATTGAGCACTTGCGCCTCGAAGTTCAGAGATTTCAGCGCGGCCAATACTTCCGGCAGGGTGTGGGCAGCATGGCGCACGGACAGGGTGCGCTGCATCAGGTTGAAATCGAGATTGGTCACCCCGGCTACCGTGGCAAGCTTGTTGCGGATCAGCGCTTCTTCGGTTGGACAATCCATCTTGGCGATGACCAGCTTGGTCGTCTGCTCGTCAGAAGCTTTATCCATGCGCACGGCCTGCATGCCGATGGCCTTCAAGGCTTGCTCAACCGGAGTCAACGATGGCAGTTCATGCCGCACGGCCAAGGTGCGCTGCATCAGGTTGAAGTCAAGCCCGACCACGCCCGGCAGCGCGGCTAGCTTGCTTCGGATCAGCGCCTCTTCCGTGGGGCAATCCATGTTCTCGATGCGGTAGACCGCTTGGGCCGATTCAGCCGTTAGCTGGGCTTGCGCAGGGGGCTGGCTGATCGGCACGGTCGAGCAGCCGCACCCCTTTGAACCGCATTCGCTCATGACAATTCCTTTACGCAGATTTCTGTATTGCTCATTAAAGACCCTATAGCTACTATAGAGTCAAGTTTTAAATGAGGATGAAATATGGAAATCAGGATTGGTGAACTTGCCAAGCGGACAAGGTGCGAGATCGTCACCATCCGCTATTACGAGAAGGAGGGGCTATTGCCAAAGCCAGCGCGCAGCGGCGGCAACTTCCGGCTATACGGTGACGCTCACGTCGAGCGCTTGCAGTTCATCCGCCATTGCCGTTCGCTCGACATGACGCTGGGAGCAATCCAGGCATTGCTGGACCTGCGAGATAACCCGAATCAGGATTGCGGCGAGGTCAATGCGCTACTGGATGGCCATATCCAACAAGTAGAGGCCCGCGTGGAAGCGTTGTTACAGTTGAAGAAACACTTGGCCGTTTTGCGCGAGAGGTGCTCAGGGCGCTCGACAGGTAGAAGGCATGCGGCATCTTACAAGGGCTGGCAGATTGTTGTAGCCAGGCCGTTTCCGCCTCAAATGCGCCTGTGGCGTGACCTGCCAACTGCATGATCGAGCTTTCGCTTAGCGTGCTTTATTTTCCGTTTTCTGAGGCGACCCCATCCAGCATGGACTTTACGCAGTAATTTGGATAATAACCCTATGGTATGGATGATTATGGTGAATGGTTTTATTATCGATGCCAGAAGAGCCACCTATGAAATCCAAGAGCAAGCATATAGAGCCCGGCATTATTCCTTATATTCCTCAAACAAAACAACTGCTTAGGTAATTAAGTTGTCAATATTTGATATATATCAAAAAGGATATACAATACTGTTATGGTCTGGAAAATAATAATACCAACCAAAGTTGGAAAAAAATATTAAAGCTACCAAAATCGGTTCAGGCTGCCGTGTTATTGTTGGTTCGCCATCTTGAACATCATGGCCCAGCGACTGGGTGGGGGTTGGAAAAAATTATAGCAAGTTACAAGGTATGCCTGGAGATAAACGCCACTGCCATCTGAGTAAAGGGAAACCAACTTATGTATGCTGTTGGGAAGTTATCGATAAAAAATTGAAAATTACGGAAATATATTATGTCGGCACTCACGAAAAAGCACCATACTGATGATGTTGCCAAAATATCTTGGCATGGGGGACTTTATGCGGTTCCAATTGAAGTGATGGAACGTTATAAAGTTACATCTGATGATAAGTACATTTCGATTGATGATCTATTTAGTGATTTGACTCAAGATCTGGTGAACCAGGTATGTTATTAAAAGGCTTAAGATATCGGGAGGGATTGAGCCAGATTGATTTTGCTAAAAAATTAAACGTCAGTCAAACCAATCTTTCTGCCATGGAAAATGGAAGACGTGCTATCGGTAAAGAACTTGCGAAGCGAATCGCTGATCTTTTTGAAGTAGATTACCGAATCTTTCTATGAAACGGTATTTTTAAATTTTTGCGTCAGGGCGCAAGTTCCGGAGCGCTAGGCCTATGGGCTGTTTTTTGGTATATCGAGAATCGCTCTCCATGCAGTTTTTTATTCCCTAAAAAACGATCACAGCGTTTAATATTATTCTTTTCTTGAGCCTTATTTTTTAATGCTCGCCCCAACTGAGTTAACGACAGCTTTTTTTCCCTGAGTAAGGCATTGATAAATAAATTAAGAGTATTAAATCGTTTTCCATGGATAGTACTTGATAGCAAATTGTGTAAAAATCGCTTTTATGTGCATGAGATATCCTAATCAAAATTGTTCGCAAAAACTATTTGATCATATATCTTCATGCACTGCCACTTTTTAATATCCCTATTTATGAGGGGGAGCCCTCAGGGGCCAAAGTGGTGTCTCTAGAGCCGCAGTTTCTAGACTTATGAGTTCTCAAGCGTACTGTGGAGAAGGCTGATTCAATAGGATTAGTTGTCCGTATGTGGATCCAGTGCTCTGCTGGAAAGTCATAGAAAGCCAGCAGCTCCTCTTTGTCTTTGACAAGGCACTCCATGGCCTTTGGGTATTTAGCACTGTAGAGCGCAACTGTATTATCAAACGCCTTATAGGCATCTTCTCGCTTTTTCAGCCATCCAAATCTCATGTAGCGAGGCTTTTACCTTAGGCTGCATAGACTTGGGAAGTTTGGTTCAACACATTAGCTGTTTTGTGCACCCAGCATCGTTGATGCCGGGTTTCTGGATAAACCTTGCTTATCGCTCCCCAAAACCCTAAGGCACCATCCCCAATCGCTAATTTAGGCGCTGTAGGAAGACCGCGTTGACGTAAGTTTAACAGCACTTCTTCCCAGCTAGCCGTTGATTCCCGATAGCCATCACAAACGGCAACAAGTTCCTTTAATCCGCTCTCGGTGACACCAATAATCACTAGAAGGCACAGTTTATCATCCATACGAACCTTGCTGTAAATACCATCTGCCCACCAATAAACATAGCGTTTGCTCCTTAAATCCTGGCGCTGCCACTCCTTGTGCTCAAAGCCATTTTTCCTTTAAGCGGGATACTGTATTGGCCGATAAACCTCGCGCACTCTCTCCAACCAATGCCGATAAGGCATCCGTATAATCACCCGTGGATAACCCCTTTAAATACAGCCAGGGAATGAGTTCTTCCAGGCTTTTAGTACGTCTTAAATAAGGCGGCAATAGCTGGCTGTTGAAGTGAATGCCTGAGCCACTGCGGTCCCTTACCTTAGGTACCTGAACTTCCACCTCGCCGATTCCTGTCTGAATCTGGCGAGAAGGCAGATAACCATTCCTAACCACTGAAGGACGGCCATCCAGTAAACGCACTTCAGAATAGGCTGACAGCATCTCGGATAACTCCGCTTCTACTGCTTTTCTTATTAATTCCTTGGCTCCTTCCCTTAACACCTCAGTTAACGGGTCTTCTAGACCTCTTTCTCTCTCTGGTGCTGACGCAAGCTTTAGACTACAATCCTTCATGGCGTATCTCCTTTGTTGATTTTTGTTCCCGCTAAAACAATCAACAGAATACGCCACCTAACTTAACTTGTCATACACCACTTTCGACTATAACTCTTTAATTTTAGCGCTCTTATTGGTTGCGATAGGACGAAAGTTACCCTCAGGTATTACTACGTGTGTAGCTACTACGTTATTAGGCGTTGGTTATTGCTCATCAGATGCGTCATTTTGAATTTTAAATTCGGGGCTTGGGGAGTAATGGAACGGCCAACCGACTTAAGGATTATTAGGATCTCTTAGTGACCTTAATTTTCCATCTTTTACTTCATCAGGCATTGAAAATGAATATCGACCAAGCATATTAAAATGTGCTTTTGCAAACGGTGATAGTCGCACTTCATCTTCTTCATTAACAGGAAAGTTATCGCTCTTTAGCTGATCTAGCGCTGCATCCATATAAATAGTGTTCCAGTGAACCAAAACATTCAGCACTAATCCTAGTGCCCCTAATTGATCCTCTTGGCCTTCACGATAGCGTTGATGTAGTTCTCCTCTTTTCCGTGAAAGACAGAGCGTGCCAAGCTATGCCTTCCCTCTGTCAAATTCAGTTGCAATAAAGTGCTACGACGACAGGATTCATCATGAATATAGTTAAGCATATGAATAGTCTTATCTATACGCCCAATTTCAGCAATCGCCTGCGCTAATCTTGTTGGTTTATCACCAACCTGAAGAGTTCTCATAATCCCTGTTGCTGGTACTCGGCCAAGTTTTAAAGATCCAACCAAACGCAACACATCATCCCAATGAGGAATAATACGATCAAGATTTGCACGATGTTTAGCCAGAATATTGAGTTTGCCATAATCTGCTAGTGGATCAACCCGCCAAAAACGAGCATCTCCCAAATCAGCTAATCGTGGACTAAAACGGTATCCCAAGAGACGAAACAAACCAATACAATATCACTATATGCACCTGTATCTGTCATGATACGAGTAGGTTTTAACTCTGTTTGTTGTTCTAGCACTACTCCTAGTAGAATCAAACTGTCTCGCAATGTTCCAGGCACCGTAACATCATTCAATCCCGTTCTTTGATTTGAAAGTAAATTATACCAGGTTACCCCACGCCCTTGATTAAAGTACTTTGGATTGGGAGCTGAATGCAACGAGCGGACAGGTACAACAAAACGCATCCCATCAGCAGAGGCTATATCTCCACCACCCCATTTTTTTGCTAATTTACTCTGGTTTTGTGCCGCAACTAATATGGCGTTAGATGCCGTTATTGTCTCATCGCGAATATAATTTTGATCAACCCAGATCAAGCGATCTCTTTTTAATGCTGGAATGTCTTCTCTAACAAAAGGTTCAAGTCCAGTATTACAAGCTTGGGCGAGTAAAACAGCACAAATACTGATTTCTAAATCAACAGCCCGAGCATTACCTTCATTAATATGAGTAAATGCTGAAATAAAGTTAGTTCGCTTAGCGATTTCTAGCAATACTTCAGGCAAATCTACACGAGGAAGTCTAGATTTAACCACTGCGCAATAGTTTTAGCGATTCAGGCTCATCTAACTTGTCTAATTGGGTTAGGATAAGCTCCTCATTGCCTTTAATCAGATCAAATCTTATAAAAGGGTTATTATCAAAATTTTTAGCTACCAATTTATATGTTTCATCTAATTCATTAACAAACTCCTGTAAATAACCATGGGTTCACTTGTTAAGTTCAAGGAGCGACAAATCACTGGGCGTATAGCTTCCCACTCTGTTCCTCCATGAAGATTGGCTCTAGGATCAGAATAACGCCAACTTGGGCTAACAAAGAGATCGCGGCGTTTCAATGCTCCTTGTAATCTCTCAAGAACACAAAAAATATACGCAGTTTTATTGAACTGATTTCCTTTATCCAGAACATATCGTTTCCATGTTTTGCTGACTAAAACCATTGGTGCTTCTTTTTTTGATTTATTTTTTAACCAATCAAGAGCCTGGATAATGGGTTTTCCTGCTTCATTGCCCTCAAAGTGAATCACACGAAGAAGTGCCGGCAAAAAATTTTTAAATTGTTTTGTTCCTTATCTTCAAGTTCTTGATAAAAAACATCATCCGGCGGCTGAATTAGTGCATTTGCTTCGGTAACAGCAATTATTAATTCCTCATATCCAACGGTATTAAAGATTTTATTACGAACTTTCTTGATCAGTAAGATTGTTATCTAAGACAACTTTGCAAGCATCAATCAATGTAGCTGCAGCAGAGTCTAAATCCTTAATTGTTCGTAATCTCTTTTTATGATTAGAGCGCTTTGCTTTTGAAAATAGCTCACTTAAGACAATAGATAATATATCAAGGGCATCATCCTGTGTCGTATCTTCAAAATGATGAGCAAATGCAACTAAGGTTGCCATCTTTCTTTCATAAGGCTTGTAGTGGTCTAATATGCCTGGACACTTTTATAGGTTAAAATATAACCAATAGGAGTGAAAGTAATGAATCAAAGAAAGAGACCGTATTTTAGTTTAGAATTCAAACAGGATGCTGTTCAGTTGGTGCTATCAAAAGGCTATAGCATTCC